>NZ_JBHSOA010000079.1:0-16248 GCF_042655885.1 Streptomyces chlorus | reverse complement strand
GACACCGGTGTGGTGCCCGACGAAAGGTTGGACATACGGGGCGGATTTCTCACACACATGAAGTGTGACGTGCGGCACGCATTTGTGCAGGGGTACGCGCTCGTTCCGAGCCTGCGCGGGAGTGTCATGATCGAACGCACTGCTTCCCCACAGCTGGGATGCGACCTGCTGGACCGCCCGCTGCCCCAACGGGTCCATCAGGTGCGCCGATCGGTCCTCGACTCGGCCGGACAGGACCTGGGGCTTGCCGTGACGGCCGCCGACATCACCGTGATCGACGTCTTGGAGCCGGAGCCGCCCCTCGGCTCCGGCCTCCCGACCGGCGGTGGTACGTGATGACCGTCACCCGCACGACCACGCTCCTCGGCGTCGCGGCCGAGGCAGCCCTCGCGGTCCCTGGCGTGGCGGGCCTGCACCCCCGCCTCGCGGCAGCCACCGCGCCCACTCGGACGGACACCACCCCTCACCGCACGTCGCCCGAGGCAGGTATCCGCGCCGACCGGGCACCGGACGGTCCGGGAGGGAACATCGAGGTGCGCTGCGTCCTGGCCGAGGGCCGGCGGGCGCTGGACATCGCCCGGAACGTCCACGACCGGGTGGGGGCCGCCGCCATCTCCCACCTCGCCGCCCTCGGTGTCGCGGAGCGGGTCACCGTCGAGGTCACGGTGACCCGTATCGCCGCCCGGCACGACGCGGCATGAGTTCCGAGGGCGCTGTCACGTTGTGGAGTGTGTGAGTACCTGATGGTGTGTCGGCTGTGGTGGGGCCGGGTTCCGGCTTTCGTGCTCAGGCCGCGGCGGGCAGGGCGGTGGCGCCGGTCACCTGCTCCCGGATGGCGAAGCGGAGGGTCATCTCGGTGCGGTACTCGGGGGCGGTCATCGGGTGGCGGCGGGGCCGGACGTGGGGTGAGATGCCGCTGAACGCGGCCAGGAACCGCTGGGCGGCACCCACCGATCGGAAGCCTGTCATCGCGCGCTCGCGCTGCCTCGTCGGCCGGTGGGAGTTCTCGGCCCCGTTGTTCAGGCCCCGGTGCGAGCGGTGCTCGACGGAGGGCATGACCTCGCGGTGGGCCGCGCCGCAGGAGCGCAGCTGGTCGGTGACGATCACCCGCGGCACCGAGCAGGTTCGCTTGAGCAGCTTGCGGAAGAACCGCCGGGCCGCAGCGGCGTCCCTTCGGCCCTGGACCAGGAGGTCGAGCACGGTGCCGTCGGCGTCGACGGCCCGCCACCGGTACTGCCGCACACCGTTGATCCTCACGAAGACCTCGTCCAGGTGCCACGTGTCGCCGGGCCCGGGCCGGCGGCGGCGCAGTGCGCCGGCACAGGCCTGACCGAACGTGGCGCACCAGCGCCGGGCCGTCTCGTGAGAGACGAGCACGCCGCGCCCGGGCAGCAGCTTCCCGGCCTCGCGGAAGCTGAGCGGAAAGCGGACGGACCGCCCCACGCAGTGGGAGATCACCTCGATCGGGTACCGGTGCCCCTGGTACGACGGCGGCGCGGACGACACGAGCGATCCCCCTGTCCAGCACGATCAACTCCAAGATCATCCCAGGCCTGTCAGCCCACGTGACAACGCCCGCCGAGGTCCTACTGGATGTCGATCGCTGCATCCCAACGAAGCTGCCGCTCACCTGGCCGCATCGATCGACTGATAGACAGCTGGCCGCGACATTTGCGCTGCCTGGGCCATGAGAGTGCGGTAAGTGATGGTCTAGCTAATTTCGCACCACTTCGTCCCAGTGGGTAGCAGGCCCCTGACCTCGGCTGTCGAGCCAAACCGGGGAGCCGGAGCCGTGCGCTCGGCCAGGGCGGCGATGTTGATCATTCGACCGCCGGAATCACCCCGTTATGGCATGTCATCACATCGGTGTGAAACGGCAGGAAACATCACTTACCGCACTCTGAGATCCATGGAGCTGCGTCGGTATCCGTACCTGCCGAAGACCCTGAGCGCTGCCGAGAGGATGAAGCAGCCGCTGTGGACGGCGTTCGGATCCCCCCGACGTTCGGGGCGGGGACGTGTCATGCCATCGCTGGCTGCGCGGGCCCCCCGGGCTCTGTCCGCTCGGTGGCGACCTGCCGGCCCTGGTCGCGCTCGGCGCGGTCCCGCTCGATGCGCTCGTGTTCGGCGCGCTGGCGTGCGGCCTGCTCACGGGTGATCACTTCGGTGGCGGCGCCGACGGCGACCGCGATCGGCCACTCCACGGCCTCGACCACGGCCATGGCGCCGAGGAGGCCGTAGAAGGCCAGCTTGCGGGGCGAGGGGAGGATGGACGTGGCCGGGCGGGCGGTGGAGAACATGTCGCCCGGGGTGATGTAGGGGATCGGAACCCGGGCGTGCGCGGTACGGAATTGCAGCACCTTGCCGCCCGTCCGCTTCTCCTCGGGGTGCTCCGTCGGGGGCTGCTGTGGTTCCGGGGTGCGGGTTTCCTCGGTCTGGGTCCCGGCCTGTGGCGGGGCCGGCTGCTGCGGTTGCTGGGTCTGTGGATCCGGGGAAGTCATCTCCGTCCTCTCCTGCCGTGAGGCATGAGTGGCGAGGGGTCTTCCTGGCCGCCTTCCATCAATGCACGCGAATAAACCCGTCCGAACGGACAATTCGGGCAGGATGGTTCGGGGGTCACTCAGGCGCGTGCGGCCGCTCAGGCGTGTGCGGCCGCCGGCTGCCCGCTCGTGCCGAGGGCCTTCCAGAGCTGGACGGCCAGCCGGACCACGGCGGCCTCGAGCAGGGCGACCGCCACCTGGGTCAGGACCGTGGTGAGGATGTGCGGCATGGTCCGCCGCCTTTCGTGTGTGTCGTGCCGGGTACGACTCCTTTGTCGGCCCCCAAGTCATCCAGCAGGCTGCGTACGGGTGTTCTGCAGGTGAACTTTCCTCAGCGCGTCGGTGGCGCCCCGCACCGCGAGGGGCACCAGCACCGACCCCGCCGCCGACGCCAGCGCGATCGTCCAGGCCGCGGGGCCCGGGGGCCGGCTGCCGAAGAAGTGGCTGAGCCCCGGCACGCTCACCACCACGCCCAGCACCACCAGGGACCCCACCGCGGCCACGGCCACCACCGGGTCGCGGCCCGCGTCCTGGAGCGTCTGGAACAGCTGGGACGTCACCAGGGCGACCAGGGCGACCGTGTCGGCACGCCCCCGGGTGCCGGTGACCCGGGCGACGATCCAGGCGGCCGTGGCCGCCACCGTGGTGACGGCGGCACGCAGCCGGATGTGGCGGATCAGGGCCTTGCCGAGCGAGGCCTCCGGACCCTCCGCGAACAGCCGGTCGGGGTGGTCGGCGGGCGGCGATGGCCATGGCGGGCAGCATGTCCGTGGGTGCTGTCACGTTGGCTGACCGGGTGGGATGATCTTCGGGTTGGTCATGGTGGAGAGGGACCGTCCGTGGACAGCGCGTCGCCGTCGCACCCGGGGCACCGGTACCCGGTGGAGGTCATCTCCCACTGCGTGTGGCGGTACTGCCGGTTCCCGCTGTCGTTCCGCGAGGTCGAAGAGCTCATGCTCCAGCGCGGCGTCCTCGTCTCCCACGAGACCGTGCGTCGTTGGTGTGCCACGTTCGGTCAGGCCTGTGCCGACGGACTGCGCCGCCGCCGGCCCCGGCCCGGCGACACGTGGCATCTCGACGAAGTGTTCGTCAAGGTCAACGGTGTGCGGCAGTACCGGTGGCGGGCCGTCGACCAGGACGGGCACCGTCCTCGACGTCCTGCTGCAGTCCAAGCGGGACGCGAAGGCCGCCAAGCGGTTCCTGGCCAAGCTCATGAAGCAGCAGCGGGCGCCCAGGGTCATGGTCACCGACAGGCTCCGCTCCTACGGCACCGCCCACCGGGAGCTGATGCCCTCGGCCGGGCACTGCTCGCACAAATGCCTGAACAACCGGGCCGAGAACAGCCACCAGCCCACCCGGCAGCGTGAACGCGCGATGAAGGGCTTTCGAAGCACCGGTGGGGCGCAGCGGTTCCTGTCCGCGTTCCGCGGTATCTCACCGCACTTCCGGCCCCGCCGCCACCGGATGACAGCCTCCGGCTACCGAGCCGAGATGACCATCCGCTTCGCCATCTGGGGCCAGGTCACCGGAGTTGTCGGCCTGCCCAGCACTCCCTGAACACGCGGCCGGAACCCGGCCCCGCCACGCCCCGACGCACCGCCAGGCACCTCCTCACTCAACAACGTGACAGCGCCTGCATGACCTCAACGCCCGCCGGGTGTTGCGGACCCAGATCCTCGGCGGCGTGCTCGGTGAGTACCGTTGCATCGTTTGACCGGCGACGATGACTTTTCGAGCGGCACAGGATGCCCCAGTACCTGAGCCGGCGTCCGGCAGTTTCGCGTGTCCACCTCCGTGAGCAGCCCGGTGATCGTCTCCGCGGCCGTCGCACGTGTCTCACGCCGCGCGAAGCAGCCCGTGACCGCATCCATCGCCGCCCCGAACAACCGGCCCCGGGCGGCCTGGGCTGTCGTGACCTTTGCGGCCACCGCTTCTTGAAACGCCAGCACAAACGTTCATGATCACGGTGGCCGTACCCATGCCCGAATCCGGCCCCCAAGCTGCTGAACAGCACAGACACCGGAACTACAGGGGTGTGTCAGATGGTGAACGGGGTGGTGTGATCTGCTCGGACGGTGATCGCCGATTCCTGCAACGGTCGGCCCTGGAGTGAAGACGCATTGGTCGGGCCCCGATGGCTGGTGGATAGGGGCCTGGCAGTGTTGCGTGCGGTCATGCGGGGGAGTGCGCGTGGGTGGGTGGGTTGGTGGGGGTGAGCAGCCGAGGGGCGATGGCGGCGGTGAGGGTGGCCGTGGTGGCGCTGGTGGCGACGGTTGTCCAGGCGATGGGGCCCAGGGGGGCGCAGCCGAAGAAGTGGCTCAGTCCGGGGGTCTGCACGACGGTGAGGAGGGCTGTCGTGGACAGGGCGGTGGTGGCCAGGACGAGGGGGCTGCGCCAGTCGGTGATGAGGGTCTGGCCGAGCTGGGCGGTGATCAGGGCTGCCAGTCCCATGGTGTCGGCGCGGCGGGCACGGCCGGTGAGCCGGCCGGTTTGCCATGCGGCGGTGGCGGCCAGGGTGGTGGCGGTGCCGCGGATGGCCAGCAGTCGCGCCAGGTCGGGGCCCATGAGGGCGGGGGCGGGCCGGTCCGTGAGGGTGGCGTGGGTGGCTGTGGTGCGGTGGGCGAGGGCGACGGCCAGGGCGGGGAGCATGTCGGTGAGGAGGTTGACCAGGAGGAGTTGACGGGTGCCGAGGGGGGCCCGGCCTGCGAGTGCGGTGCCGAGGATGGTGAAGGCGACTTCTCCGGCGTTGCCGCCGACGAGGATGGCGACGGCGTCGCGGACGCTTGCCCACAGGGCGCGTCCTTCGTGCAGGGCGTCGAGGATGCGGGTGAGGTCGGGGTCGGTCAGGACGAGGTCGGCGGCGGCGCGCGCGGCAGTGGAGCCATGGGTGGCGAGGCCGATGCCGATGTCGGCGAGGCGGATGGCGGCCGCGTCGTTGACGCCGTCGCCGACCATGGCGACGACGTGCCCGGCCTGCCGTAGGGCTTGGACGATGCGGACTTTGTGTTCGGGTGAGACGCGGGCGAAGAGGCTGGCCTGGTCGATGGTTGTGGTGCGGTCGCCGGCCGTGAGGGAGTCGATGTCGGTGCCGGTGACGATGGTCTGGGTGTGGGGGATGCCGAGGTCGCGGGCGATGGCGGCGGCGGTGGCCGGATGGTCTCCGGTGATCATGACGATGCGTACGCCCGCGTCGGTGAGACGCTTGACGGCGTCGGCAGCTGTCGGGCGGGGGGCGTCGGCGATGGCGACAAACCCCAGCAGCGTCAGATCGTGGGCCAGGTCGGCCACGGTGTCGGTCGCCACGGCGGTACTGGTCGCCTGTTCCGCCGATTGTTCCCGGTCATCGTTAGCCGGTTCGGCCACGGGCAGAGCGGCCTGGGCGACGGCCAGGACGCGCAGACCCTGGTCGGCGAGCTGTCGCATCATGCGGTGAGCGGCTGCCAGCCGCTGCTCATCGAGCGAAACCAGACGGCTTTCACTGCCGGCTTCGCCGTCCGGGTTCTCCGGGGGGCCGGTGGCGGGATCGAGGGTGGTGGTGCAGCGCTGGAGAATGATTTCGGGTGCCCCTTTGACCGCGAGCAGGGGACGGCCGTTGTCGGTTCCTACGGAGGCCGAGTAGCCGCGGCTGGCCTCGAAGGGCAGTTCCGCAACCCGTACCCAGGCGGGATCTTGAATGTCGTGTTTGTCGGCGGCTTCCAGCACGGCCCGGTCGGTGGCGTGGGCCAGGGGCGCGTCGGGGGCCGGGCAGGCGCGGGCGGCGGTGCGCAGCAGGCGGTGGGCCTCTTCTGTGTCGGGGGGAAGGATCTCCTCGGTGGATGCCAGACGGGTCAGGGTCAGGCGGCCTTCGGTGAGGGTGCCTGTTTTGTCGAAGCAGATGACATCGACGCGCCCGAGCGCTTCCAGCGCGCGGGCGGAGCGGGGCAGGATGCCGTGGCGGGACAGCCGGCGTGCGGCCGCTGACTGAGCGACGGTGGCGACCAGCGGCAGGCCCTCGGGGACGGCGGCCACCGCGACCGCGACGCCGGAGACCAAGGCCTGGCGCAGCGGCAGGCCGCGCAATAGTCCCAGGGCGGTGACCACTGCCCCGCCGATGCCGACCACGGGCAGTGCCGTTTGGGTCAGTGCGGCGAGGTGTCCCTCGATGCCGGATGCGGTGGTGGCGTTCCCGGCCAGGTCGGCGGCGCGCCCTGCCTCGGTCTGTCCGCCGGTCGCGACGACAACGGCCAGCCCGGTGCCCGCCAGCACCGTGCATCCCTGGTAAATCATGCAGGACCGCTCCGCCAGGTCCGCTCCTGGAGTGGCCGCGGGGTTCTTCACCACGGGGGTGGGTTCGCCGCTCAGTGCCGCCTCGTCGATTTCGAGTTGGTCGCCTGCCAGCAGTCGGGCATCCGCGGGTACCACCTCGGACGGGCGCAGGACGATCACGTCGCCCACCTGAAGGTCGCTTGCGTCGATGGGATCGAAGTCCACCGTCTCCAGCAGCCCGAGGAAGCCTTGGCCTGGATCGTCCGGCACCTGGCGCAGGCGGCGGGCGGTGATGCTCTCCTTCGCCAGCAGAGTCCTCAGTGCCTGCTCGGCGCGCATGCGCTGGGCACCGCTGATCACGGCGTTGCCCGCCATCACCCCGCCCACCAGCAGCGAGTCGACGCTCGAGCCGATCGCGGCGGACGCCGCAGCACCGAGAGCCAGCACCGGGGTCAGGGGGTCACGCAGCTCCTCGCGCACCGCACCCAGCAGCTCACCGGCATGCTGTGCCTGCGCGGACAGGCCCAGGGAGGTGACGGCTGTGGTGACGGCCCCGGCCAGCCGATGCCGCGTCCGATCGAATGCTGTCGGTGCAGCAACGTCGGACGTCATGCGCACTGTGGCGGCGCGATGGTGCAACGGCCGCAGGACGCGGAAGGCATCGTCTGCCTCCATGGCGTGCCAGGCGCCGCGGACATGGCCGGCGGGCCGGGGCCGGCGGGCAAGGCGCCATGCCGCCCGGACGCCGCCGATCTGAGCCAGAAACGTGGCGCCGTGGACGGGAGAGGTCGTCAGGCCCCACATCCGGTGCCGGGCACCGGCGGCCGCGATCAGTGCTCCGAGTGCGGATCCGCCCGTGGACAGGCGTGCCGAGGCCGCACTGACATGGTGGGCATCGTCCACGGCGGACAGCACACGCCACGCGTGCTCCAGCCCTGGGCCGCACACCAGGTCCGCCGACCACGGCGCCGCAGGAGCAGGCCTCCCGAACTCGGCCCGTAGGGGGAGGGCCATTCCCACGTCCGCGGCTGCGAGTGCTTCGCCGTCGTGGCATGTGATCAGGGCGACCACGTGGCCTTCTTGCTGCAGGGTGCGTACCCGTTCGGCCAGCGCCGTGGAGGCGGGCACAGCGTGATCGGCCCACCGCAGCAGCTCCGCAACGCTGGCGTGCTGGGTCATCTCCAGGCGGCGGTTGCCGGAGCGGGCTGCGGCAATCACCGCATCGGCCAGCGGATCGAGATCGCATCCCACCACGACCCGTCCCAGCAACAGGCCAGCTACGTCCTGCACCTCAAGATGCAGACCGGAAAGGGAATCAGGCCGCTGATCCAGGGCGTCCGGCCGACGCCGCAGCCGCCAGCCGGACGCCGCCCACGGACCGGGACCGGCCATATCCTTCAGCGTCCGTTTGGACAGGACTTTCTGCGCGGCCTGCCACAACTCTGCTTCGTCCTGCTCCCCACCGGCTGCCACAGACAGCAGCCGCACCCGCGGAACGCACAGGGCCGAAGAATCGATGACGACCGCGGAGACCCGGTCCAGCAGGCGCAGCGCCGCCGGATTCATCGGCACCACGCCCGCCTGCGCCAGGTCACGGCCCAGCACCGCGCAGAACGCCTCACGCCCCGCCCCGGCGGCCTTGGGCACCGTCGCCAGGATGGCCTGGCCCGCCTGTTCCACACTCCCGGTCCAGGCGGCCACCCCGGCCGCTCCCAGCAGGGCGGTGAGCGACGTCCGCTCCGCGCACTTTTCCACCGGTCCCGCCGGCACCGCAGCCGGCCGCGGCAGGGGCGTGGTGGCCCGCCGCGGAAGACCGGCACCGTCGGCCACCAGTTCGCCCTCCCGGCGCTCCCACACCGTCCGCCGGCTGCGCGCCTCACCGAGCTTGAACCACTGCTGGAGCGCGTCCAGTACCAGCGGCGTCATCCCCCCGGTGGCCGAGTACACCAGCGCGCCGGCCGTGGCCAAGAACGCATCCGCATGGGCACGGCCCACCCGTCGCGCCAGCCACCGGCGCACCTGCGGCTGGGTGTCGGCGACGACCAGCGGAACCCGTACAGCGCGCGGCAACCGGCCGACCGACGCCGTCCAGCCCACCACGGTGCCGACCAGTCCCGCGCAGTCGGAGACCAGAGCGACCTTGGCCAGTACCTCCGGTACATCATCGAACGCCGCACCCGGCTGATCATGCGTGAACGGCTGCTCCGCGACATCGTGTGCCTGCTCCACCGCACACACCACATCCAGCAGCCCGTCGACATCGCAACCATCCTTCGCCGCGTCGACCACCACATGCCCCAGCGCCGTATTCACCTGAACCCAGCGCACCCCCGCCAGCTTGGCCAGTGCCGACTCCAGCCCCCCAGCCAGCCGCTCCTGTCGCTTCCCCTCTCCGGCCAGACCCCGCACCTCGATGTGCGCCCTGCCCGACCGCGACCACACTCGCCTGCGGCGCCTGGCCGGGCCCGCATCCCGCGCCACCTCGGCCGCCCTGACCACCTCACCCCAGACGGCATCGCCCACCCGTGCAGCCGTCTGCCGTCCCCGCTCGAGCGTCCGCAGCACCCCCACCGGCATCCGCACCGCATGCGAGGCGATCACCCCGGCGGACGCAGGCACCGCCGAGGACGCTTCCGCCATGAACCGGCAGCCCAGCGACATCACCACACCGCTTCGCAGCACCGGCGCGACTCCCTCACTCAATCCGGGCGCCATGGCTTGCGCAGTGCTCAGCCACCGGCGCCGCCGACCCCAGCAGGCGAACAGGTTCTGAAACCTACACGAAGCGGACATAGGGTAGGGGGATCGGCGAGAGCGATGGAGTGATCACATGACCCAGGCGGCAGCGCAGACCCCCACAGCGGACCCCACCGCCACGGACGCGACCGTCCAGCACGCGGGTCACAACGGGCATACGATCACCATCCCGCTCGACAACGTCGCCCACGCTGTGCAAAAGGCGGTCACCCTTCCCATCACCGCCGCACAGCGCATCCTGCCCGCCAAGGGCGGACTTCCCCTCTACGCCGGGCTCGGGGCCCTCGCCCTGGCAGGCGCCCTCGAATGGCCCGTCGCCGCCGGCATCGGCATCGGCTACGCCGTCCTGCGCCGCGGAGGAGCACTCCCGCCCCCAGCACCGGCATCCCAGACGCCCGCACAGACAGTCACGATCGACAAGCCTTCAACGCCGAAACCCGAAGCCGACAGCAGCCCCTGACACGATCGTGCCCCGCGCCCCCTGAGCGGGCACAGATGAGCTTGCAGGAAATCCCCCCGCTTACCGAAGGCCGCCTTCTGGTCGACCTGGTCTTCCCTGAACTGAATCACAGGCATCCCCGCCACCGGCCGGTCCGGCGACGGCGACCCGTTGCGCCGGGCCCGCGTGGATCTCACGCCCAAGAACGACACACGAGACAAGGAGGCGCTCGGTGAGGACGGCCGGCCACCGGAACCGACGGGCTCCAGCGCCCGGCATCCTCAGCCCGCCATGGGCGGCGTGCCCGCGCATTCGGGAATCCGGCGGTGGACGTCCTCCAGCAGGCTCCGCGTCGCCATGTGAAAGATCTCAGCCTGGTGGTCGCCGACGAAGGAAGTGTGCCCGAACACCTCCAAGACCACGAGGCCATGCATGTGCCCCCACGCGCTCAGAAGGAGGGCGGTCGCGGGCGGCGGCAGGGCTCCCGGTCTGCCGGTCGACAGGTGCTCGAGATGGGCCCGGAGCGAGGGCGAGAGCGCGAAGGGTTCGGCTGCGGCGAGGCGGTCCGCGCTGAAAGTGCCGAACAGTTCGCGCTGGAAGATCGCGCCCCGATATGCATATTTACGGCCTCTTCCATCTCTACGCCAGGATGCGCGCCGTTTTGGTCACAGAAGCCACGGGAACCCGAAACGGCATGATCCGAAGCATCGCGCGCGGCTGCGCCGCAGGAGCGGCCGGCACCACCGCTCTGAACGCCGTGACCTACGCCGACATGGCACTGCGCGGCCGACCGGCCAGCAGCATCCCGGAAACCGCGGTGGACAAGATCACCACACTCATGGGGCACCCGGTCCCGGACACGAGCGGCCGGGACAACCGGCTCACCGGCCTCGGAGCGCTGTCGGGCATCGCCGTCGGCACCGGCACGGGCGCCGCCGTGTCGCTGATCCGCCGGGCAGGTGTCCGGGGCCCCTGTGGCTGGGCGGCCTGCTCACCGGCGCCCTGGCGATGGCCCTCACCGATGCACCGATGGCCCGCCTCGGCGTCAGCGACCCCCGCACGTGGTCGGTCCGCGACTGGACCGCCGACGTCGTGCCGCACCTCGTCTACGGCCTGGTCACCTACGGCGTCATCACGGCATCGGACCAGCGGCGATGACGCCCGCGACCGGCGCCCTGGCCGGGCACTGTCACGTTGGCTGACGGTGTGGGAGGGCCTTCGGGCTGAAGGTGCCGTGTCGGGGTTGCCGGTGTCGTCCGCGCCGCCGTCGTACCAGAGGCACCGATACCCGGTGGAGACCCTCTCCCGCTGCGTGTGGCGGTGCTTCCGGTTCCCGCTCGGCTTCCGCGAGGCCGGGGAGCCGATGCTCGAGCGCGGCGTCCTCGTGTCCGACGAGACGATCCGCCGGTGGTGCCTGAAGTCCGGGCAGTCCTGCGCCCACGCGCTGCGCCGCCGACCTCCCCGCCCCGGCGACCCGTGGCACCTCGGCGAGGTCTTCATCACGGTCACCGTCGAGCAGAAGCACCTGGGGCGTGCGGCCGGCCGGGCCGGCACCGTGCTGGACATCCTGGTCCAGCACCGGCGCACCAAGGCCGCGGCCAGGCGCTTCTTCCGTCGGCTCCTCAACGGAATCGGGGCCGTGCCAAGGGTGATCGTCACGGACAGGGGGCTTCAGCCAGCTCGGTCGACCGGGAGCCGTGTTGTCTCCACAAACGCTCATGGTCACGGTGACCGCTTCCTTGCGGACAGGCTTTCCGGAAGCCCACGACCTGCATGAACCGCTAAACGATCAAGAGCTGCCTCGGCCCTGAGAGAGCTTGCTTTCCGCGCTAGCGGATTTGCGATCGTCGGAAGGCGGGACGAGTATTTCTTAGGGCGCAACGGCCGGAGCAGGCCGCGATGCCGACGCCATCGATGTGCACCGCGACCTTCGAACGGTGACGCTCACAGCCGATAAGCGTCACCGTCAAGGCAGCGACGCAGCGAACAAGACCGGACCTGCTCAGTTCGTGGCCTTCGCCCGGGCGACGGGTGGGATATCCAGCCGGGGCACCTGACAGAAGGCCTGACAACCGCCACATAGCTGCATGACCGCGTCGATGGTCGCCGTGGGGCGGGAGGCAGAGCGGAAGGAGTCTGCCCATGCGGATCGCCGTGGACCTGAATCGATGCCAGGGCTACGCACAATGCGTGTATCTGGCACACGAGGTCTTCAGGTTGAGTGGTCAGGAGGCACTCACCTATGAGCCGAATCCTGATGACGAGCGGCGCCTGCAGGTTGAGCGAGCCGCTGTGGCGTGCCCGGTGCAGGCGATCGTGATCGACCGCTTGGACGGCGCGGAGCGGGGCGAGACGTCATGACCTTGCCGGCAACGGTGGCAGAGCTGGTGCGCGACTTCAGGGCCAACGGCCGGATCGTCATCGTGGGTGCCTCTCTGGCCGGGCTGCGGGCCGCGGAAACCCTGCGCGAGGAGGGCTTCACCGGTTCTCTGACCCTCATCGGGGACGAGCCGTACGAGCCCTACGACCGTCCCCCGCTGTCCAAGCAAGTACTCAAAGGCTGGGTGCCGGCCGACCACACCAAGCTGCCCCGCATGCGAGAAGTGCATGCGGACTGGCGGCTCGGGGTGGCCGCCACCGGGCTGGACCGGGCCACCAAGCAGGTGCGCCTGGCCGACGGCGAGCAAGTCCCGTACGACCGGTTGCTGATCGCCACGGGCACCCGCGCGCGGCAGTGGCCGAACCCGGTCGAGGCCGCCCTGGACGGGGTCCACACGATTCGCTCGCGTGATGATGCCGCACAGCTGCAAAAGGCGCTGGCCGAGCCGCCGTCGCGGGTCTTGGTCATCGGCGCCGGGTTCATCGGCTCGGAAGTGGCCTCTGTCTGCCGCGAACTCGATCTCCCGGTGACCATCGTCGAGCGGGGTTCGGCGCCGCTGGTCGGCGCGCTCGGCGGGGTGATCGGGGAGATCGCCACGCAGATGCAGCGCGATCACGGCGTGGACCTGCGCTGCGGGCTGGGGGTGTCGTCACTGGAGGGCGACTCCGGCGGACACGTGCGGCGTGCTCAGCTTTCGGACGGAACCACCGTCGAAGCCGATGTGGTGGTGGCCTCGCTGGGGTCGATCCGCAACGTGGAATGGCTAGAGGGCTCCGGGCTGGCGGCCGGCTTCTGGGGCGTCGGGTGCGACGCCGGCGGCCGCGCGTTCGACATCAACGGCGTGGTCACCGACAGCATCTACGTGGCAGGGGATGTGGCGCGTGCGCCGCATGTGCTGTACGAGTACCAGTTCCTCGCGATGGAGCACTGGGACAACGCTGTTTTCGGCGCCGAGGTTGCGGCCCACAACATGGTGAACCTCGAGCCGCACTATCGTCCGCATCTGCTGCTGCCCGGCTTCTGGTCCGGTCAGTTCGGCGTGAACATCAAGTCTGTCGGCGTGCCGCCGTTCGGTGACGAGATCGTCTTCACGCAGGGGTCCGTCGCGGAGCGCCGTTTCGCCGCCGCCTACGGTCACCGAGGCCGCATCGTCGCGGCCGTCACCTTCGATCACGGCAAGTGGCTGGAGTACTACGGGAAGCTGATCGAGCAATCTGGTCCGTTCCCGCCTCCGCCACCGGGCTGGGACCTACCGCCCGACATGAAGCCGATGCCGGCCGAGTTCCCGGACCCAAGGGTCCCGACGGCGATCCCCGACGTCGTCCTGACCGGCCATGCCCCGAGCGGGCGGACGGCCGAGTTCCGGCCTCGACATCACTGATGCGCCCGCCGGCCGGGCGTGTGAGCGGACAGCACCGACAGGAAGAAGGAGGGGAGCCTCGTGGTCGAGGAAACCCCCTGGCAGCAGGCCCTGCGCTACGCCAACCGCGCCAATCCGTACCCCTTCTACGAAGAACTGCGCAAGACGCCGGTGGCGCGGCAGCCGGATGGAACCTATGTCGTCAGCACCTACCGGGAGATCGTCACGCTGCTGCATGACCCCCGGGTCAGTTCGGATCCAAGAAAGTGTCCCGCCCCGGTCGCGGCCCAGGAGGAGGGCTCGGCGGAGCCGGTGGCCGAGCCGATCAGGGAGGCGCTGACCGAGCCGAACATCATCACCTGCGATCCGCCCGAGCACGACCGAGATCGCCGGATGATGACGCCGCATTTCGTCGGCCCGCCCCATTCGCCTCACCTGATCTCCGACCTGGAGCCCGAGATTCACCGCCTTGTGGACGGCCTGCTGGACGGCATGAGGGGCAAGAACCGGATCGATGCCGTCGACGACTTTGCCTATCCCCTGCCGGTGACGGTGATCTGCAAGGTTCTGGGCGTGCCGCTGGAGGACGAGCCACGCTTCCACCACTGGATCGAGACCGCCCTGGACGCTTTGGACTTCGGCCCCGAGGCCGCTTCCGAAGAGATCCAAAGCCGGCTGGCCGGGGGCCGTCAGGCCGTGCAGGAGTTCGGGCAGTTCGCAGCTGAGCTGCTCGACCGGTACGCCCAGCAGCCCGGCCCGGGCATGCTCTCGGCGATGGTGAACGAGGACGGCCCGGAGGGACGGATGTCCAAGGGCGTGCTCGCGAGCAATGCCCTGCTCCTGATCTTCGCGGGGCATGAGACCACGGTCAATCTCATCGCCCACAGCGTGCTCACCCTGCTGCGGCACCCCGAGGCGTTCGAGAAGCTGCGCCGCCGGCCGGAGCTGATCGTGCCCGGGGTGGAGGAGCTGCTGCGCTTCGAGTCGTCGGTGCAGTTCTGGCACACCCGCTCCGCCGTGGAAGACATCGACATCGCGGGCACCACCATCCCGAAGGGGGCGCCGATCTTCCTGGCGTACGGCTCGGCGAACCGCGATCCGGAACGGTTCACCGACCCCGACGAACTCGACCTCGAGCGCCGCAACAACCAGCACCTCGGATTCAGCCAGGGCATCCACTTCTGCTTCGGCGCTCCGCTGGCGCGGCTCGAGGTCCAGATCGCGGTCGGCGAGTTCGTCCGCCGGGTGCAGAACCCCCGGCTCGTCGAGGACCCGCCGCCGTACCGGCACAACCAGATCTTCCGCGGGCCGCGGCACGTCCTGGTCGACATCGGCGGCATCCGCGACTGACCCGATGTGAATAGAGGATCGCTATGCGGGCTTTTCAACTCGTCGGTTGGCGGCAACCGCCCGAGCTGCGCGAGGTGCCGGTACCCGAGCCCGGGCCGGGGCAGGTCCTGGTGAAGGTCGGGGGTGCCGGTGCCTGCCACTCCGACCTGCACATCATGCAGGCACCCGCACCGTTACCCGGTTTCACGAATCTGCCCTTCACGCTCGGTCATGAGAATGCGGGATGGGTGGAACGGCTGGGACCGGGTGTCACCAGCTTCGTGCCCGGGGACCCTGTGATCGTCTATGGTTCCTGGGGCTGTGGGGTGTGCGCCAACTGCCGTCAGGGCCGGGAGAACTACTGCCAGAATCTCAGTGGTCAGGGCCCGGGCCTGGGAGGTGGTCACGACGGCGGCATGGCCGAGTACCTGCTGGTCCCGGCGGCGCGATACCTCATTGCGCTGGGCACCCTCGACCCCTGCCAGGCTGCCCCGCTCAGCGACGCGGGACTGACCAGCTATCACGCCGTGAAACGGTCGCTGCACCTGCTGGGACCGGGCTCGACCGCGGTCGTGATCGGGGCCGGCGGCCTGGGCCAGATGACCATCCAGATTCTGCGCGCGCTCAGCGCGGCGACCACCGTCGTCGCCGTGGATACCGATGCCGGCAAGCTGGAAACCGCCAAACGTATGGGCGCCGACGAGGCTCTGCTCTCGGGCGACGAGACGATCGCGCGCATCAAGGACATCACGGGGCAGCAGGGCGCTCAGCTCGTGCTGGACATGGTCGGCATGGACCCGACGCTGCGGATGGCTGCTCAGGTGGCCAGGATGCTCGGCCACCTGACCATCGTCGGCCTCGGCGGCGGAGCCCTGCCCGTGAACTTCTCCAGCCCGCCGCACGAGTGCTCGGTCGCCTCGCCCTACTGGGGCTCCCTCACCGAACTGATGGAAGTGATCACCCTCGCCCAGCAGGAAAAGATCAAGATGCTGGTCGAGCACTTCCCCTTGCAACGCGCCAACGAGGCCTACCGGCTTCTGCACGACGGCAAGATCCAAGGGCGCGCCGTCATCACCCCCCACGCATGAGCACCGACGTGTCAACCCCAACGGGGCACCAAGACATTGAAGTTTCCCCGTGATCATGGACACATTTTCGTTATGCCGCGAGGGCCTGTTCTTGCTGGTAGCGGATGCGG
>NZ_JBHSOA010000078.1:0-503 GCF_042655885.1 Streptomyces chlorus | reverse complement strand
CAGCCGCCTCGAACGCCTCGCCTACCGACTCACGGCCTGACTCGCGAATTGCGCAGCAGAGTCACTGGGCCACTCAAAGCTGGTGATGCGGGCCGGACTGCTCGGCACCGCCGCATCCGTCACGCTCTCCGTCCTCCTCGTGGGTGGTCCCGGCCCGCTGCCGGGTTACGGCCTGACCGGGGCAGGCGTCGCCATGCTCGCCTCCAGCGTGATTAGCGCCTGCGTCAACCAGGTGGCCCTCCGCCGCTCTACCGGGCTGACCGGCCGCTCTCTGTATCCGGGCCGGCCCAATGTGAAGCAGGTCTGGACATTGGGCGCCGTGGGGATTCCGCTGGCCGGCACGGTACTCGTCAAGTTCGCCGTCCTGGGCGTGTTGACCTTCGCGGCGGCCAGGATCGGGACCAACAGCGCCGCGGTGCACAGCATCGGCATCTCCCTGGTCAACCTCATCTTCACAGCTGCGGTGGCGGTCGGTCAGGCCACCATCCCTCTGATCTCCGACT
>NZ_JBHSOA010000077.1:0-9689 GCF_042655885.1 Streptomyces chlorus | reverse complement strand
CACCAGCCGCTCAACGATCCCTGCCATGGTCGACAGCCTACCGAGCCAATTGAGATGGCTTCTTAGAAGTCACGAGGCATCATCAAGGGTTCACTTGCGTTCGCCCGTCCAGCCTTCCCCTCGCCTGTTGCACCCCGATGGCCGAGACGCTCTTGGGCTTGACCGCTCCGCTTCACACCCCGCCGTTACCAGCAACGCATGGGAGCGCGGGGACGGGCCCCGGACACTGGCCCGAAGTTCAGCCGATCGATACCTCCTTCACGTGGCTGGACTTACTTACGTGGAGCGACTTCGTGTCGCACAGTGAGTGCTTCAGTTGGCGGGCTGGACCTTCGGCATCGATTGCGACTGCGAGTCAGTCGGCGTACTTGGTCAGGGCTGCACCGAGAAGGGTGCAGCACCACGAGGCGCCAGGGTTCATCACGAGCCGGATCGCAACCGGCGACCGGGGTTCACGGGGATCGGAATCCTCCACGCGTGGCACTGTGACGCAAACCACGTCAGACGTAGAACCTGTGCGCACCATCGGGCGTCTGGCTGGTGTGAGATCACGTGTGAGAGCACTGGACGAGCTGGACGAGGAGCGCCTCGTCCGGCTGGTGGCCAGAGGTGACCGCGGGGCGTTCGACGAGTTGTACCGGCGCACGTCGCCGTGGCTGGCTGTGCGGTTGCGCCGCCGCTGCGCGGACGAGCAGATCGTCGCCGAGGTCATGCAGGAGACCTATCTGGCGGTGTGGCGCGCGGCCGGCGCGTTCGCCGGGAGCGCGGTCGGCGGGACGGCCGTCGGATGGTTGTGGACGATCGCGGCGCGCCGCCTCGTCGACGCGTTCCGGCGCCGTGCCCACCATGCCGAGCCGCCGGTCGCCGCCGCCGAGCGGGCGGTGGTGCCCGCGGCGGAGGACGAGGCACTGGCCGGGACCGTCGACGGGGACGTCGGTGACGCTCTTCGGCGACTGGCGCCGGAACTTCGAGAGGTCCTGCAGGCCATGGTGCTGGACGGGTTCTCCGTGCGGGAGACCGCCGTCCTGCTCAGACTGCCCGAAGGCACGGTCAAGACCCGCGCCCGCCGGGCCCGGATCGCGATGCGGGAGGCGCTGGCATGAGCGGGGAACACGCGTCGATGCGGCTGCTCGACGACTACGCACGTGGTGATACGGAGATGGCCGTGGACGCGGTGTGGGCGTTGGAGGCCCATCTGGAGACGTGCGCGATGTGCCGGAGTCGTCTGGCGGCCTCCGTGGCCACCGAGGTGCCCGGCATCGCCACGCTCCTCGACACCGTCCGGGCCGGTCTGGAACCGCAGCTGGACGCGGCCGTCAGGACACCCTCGCGGCGACACCGCCCGAGGTGGCTGTCGGCCTGGCTGACGCCGGCCATGGCCCCGTGGCTGGCCATGACCGTCGTGGTTACCCTGATGGCGCTGCTGCTGGACTCGCTCGCGCCGCCTACGTTCTTCGGCGACATCTCTCCCGTGCTGGCGATCGCACCCGTGCTGCCGCTGTGTGGTGTCGCCGCATCGTGGTCGCGCGGCCTGGACCCGGCGTACGAACTGACGGCCTCGACCGCCCGAGCCGGCCTGCCCCTGCTCCTCAGGCGCACCACGGCGGTTCTCGTGGTGGTCCTGCCCGGGCTCCTGGTGGAGGGCTGGCTGACCGGAACCATGACGGCCGCGCAGTGGCTGCTGCCCTCCCTGGCCTTCACCTCCACCGCCCTGGCGCTGGGCAGCCTGGTCGGCGTGACCCGCGCCGCCACCGGGCTGGCGGTCGCGTGGGGCGTCGTCGTCGTGGCGCCCACGTGGGTCACCGGCCACGCCCCCCTTGCCCTGCGAATTGTTTTCCAGCCCGACCAACTGCCCGTGTGGGGGCTGCTCCTCGCGCTCGGCATCGGCGCCGTGATCGCCCGCAGAAACGCGTACTCAACGCTGTGAGAGTGCGGTAAGTGATGGTCTAGCTAATTTCGCACCACTTCGTCCCAGTGGGTAGCAGGCCCCTGACCTCGGCTGTCGAGCCAAACCGGGGAGCCGGAGCCGTGCGCTCGGCCAGGGCGGCGATGTTGATCATTCGACCGCCGGAATCACCCCGTTATGGCATGTCATCACATCGGTGTGAAACGGCAGGAAACATCACTTACCGCACTCTGAAACCATCGTCGACCTTCGAAAGGGACCACCGCACTATGCCCACCACAAACGCGGCCGACACCGCGCCGAAAACCTACGCCTGGGAGATCCGGGCCAGCGGCCTGAGAGTACGCGTCGGACGCAAGAAGATGGCCGTCGACGGACTCGACCTCTGCCTGGGCATCGGCACCCACGGCCTCCTGGGACCCAACGGAGCGGGAAAGACCACCCTGATCCGGACGCTGGCCACCGTGCTGCGCCCCACCGAGGGCGAACTGGAGATGCTCGGCACCTGCGTGGGCGCGATGGCTGACTACCGGGCCCTGCGCCGCCGGATCGGCTACCTGCCGCAGGATTTCAGCTACTACAAGCGCTTCACCGTGCGTGAGTTCGTCGAGTACATGGCCTGGTTGAAGGAGGTTCCGAAGGCAGCCGTCCCCGCGGCCGTCCAGCGGGCCGTGGAACGGGTGGGCCTGGCGGACCGCGCCGACCATCGGATGAAGACCCTGTCCGGCGGCATGGTGCGGCGGGCCGGCATCGCTCAGGCCATCGTCAACGATCCCGCGGTGCTGCTGTTGGACGAGCCGACAGTCGGCCTGGACCCGGCGCAGCGGTTGCGCTTCCGCGAGCTGTTGCAGGGACTGGGCCGCGACACGTGTGTGGTCGTCTCCACCCATCTGGTCGAGGACGTCGCGGCCGCCTGCTCCGACGTGGTGCTCTTCGCCGACGGCCGCCTCGTCTTCCAGGGCACGCCGGACGACCTGGCCGCGGCGGGCGGCCCCGAACACCCGGGCGGCAGCCCCCTGGAGCGCGGCTACTCGGCGCTGCTCCAGGGCTCCGAGCAGCCGGGAGGCACCTGGTGAACGCACGTGTCCTGCGCATCGAGCTGAAGCGCTCCATCGCCCCGTGGCCCGGCGCCGTCGTCCTGGCAGGCAGCCTGGCGGTCCTCCTACTGATCGACGGGATCTGGTGGCAGGGGGACGCGGGATGGACGGCCCAGTGGGCCTCCATGGCCCTGTGGACCCGGTACCTGCTGAGCTTCTGGTGGCCGCTCGTGGTGGGCCTGGGGGCGGTGTACGGGCTGCGCGACTCCCGCTCGCGGATGGTCGAACTGCTGACGACCACGCCGCTGCCGGCCTGGCGCCGTACGGCGCTGCCGGCCGGCGCAACGGCACTCGTGCTGGCGTCCGGCTTCGGCCTCCTGGTCCTCGTGGGCGGAGTCCAGGTGGCCCTCGGCGCCACCGCCTACACGAGTCTCGGCTGGCTGCCGATCTCGCTGGTGGCGGCGCTGTCCCTCGTCGCGGGGGCCGTGTTCGGCATGGGCCTCGCGCGGGCCGTGCCTTCTGCGCTCACCCCGCCGGCCCTGACAGTGCTCCTCTTGCTGACGACCCTCTCCCTGCGGCAGAGCAATGATGAGGCACTGCCGTCGAGCGTCGCGCCGAACCGGCTCGCTCTGCTGTTCCCGGCGACTGCGGAGCCGCGGGAGATGCTGCTGACCCTGTCCGGTTCCGTGCACCTCGGCCAGACGCTCTGGCTGCTCGGCCTGCTCGCCACCGGTTTCGCACTGCTGTCGGCCGCGACCCTCCGAGCCCGACTGCTCGCGGTGGCCCCCGTCCTGACCGGCGCGGCCCTGGCCCTGCTGATCCTCCCGGCCACTCCGCGCGACACCTACGTCATCGACAAGGCCGCCGCCACCCTGGTCTGCGACGGGCCGGTGTGCGTGACGCAGGCAAACCGCTCACACCTGCCCGAACTCGCGTCACGCGGCAAGGACGCGCTGCGCGTGCTGCACGACGCCTTGGGCGACAAGGCACCGAACTCGGTGCGGGAGGACACCCAGCTGCGCGCGCTCGGCGACGAACGCCAACTCTCCGGCGACGCGGTGCTGGTCGACTTCGACGACCCGCTGATCGCCCATGCGACGGGGGCGGAACTGACCCGCCTCCTGGTCGCCGAGGGCCTGGTACCGAACTGCGCACCGCGCACCCCTTGGGAGGGCGGGGGGCAGGTCGACATCCCCGTACAGAGCATCGCCGCGAGCTGGGCCCTGGGCGATCACCAGTTCAAACCGCTGCAGAGGCCGGACTCCTACGCGTACTCGCAGCGTACACAGGCGGACGCCGACATCGTCTGGCAGCGGCTGATGGCGCTGTCACCGGCCGAGCAACGCTCGCGGATGGCCGAGGTGCACGCCGCCGCCCTCTCCTGCACGGGGTACACCGAGGTGTTGGCGGGGAAGGCGTCGCAATGAGGTGGCTGATCCTGTACGCCCGTTCACGACAGGTGCCCACCTCGGCCGCAGCGGTCGCGCTCGTCGCGCTGGCGGCGTGGACCTTCAACCAGGACGGCGCGGGCCCGATGAGCCTGGGGACCGCGGTCCTGATCCTGACCGCGAACGTGGCGGCCGCTTCCGTCGGGCTCGGTGGGCAGGACGCCGCGCTGGATCGGACGGCCGCGATCCGGTGGATGCCCCGGCGGGCGGCGCACGTGCTGCTGGCCGGCGCGGTCGCCGGGGCGGCGCTGCTGGCGGTCCAGGCGGCGGGAGCCAAGCTCGCCCCGGCCGCGCTCGTCGTCCGCGACAGCGCGGGCTTGGTCGGCCTGGCCGCGCTCGGGGCGGTGCTCTGCGGGGCACAGTTCGCATGGACCCTGCCGATCGGCTGGCTCGCGTTCACCCTCCTCGTCCCGGTTCCGCCCGGCATCGCGGGAGAGGTGAGCAACTGGATGATCATTTCCCCCGCTACGACGGCGTCCGCCGCGACCGCGTGGGTCCTGCTGGCGACCGGCACCGTGCTGTACGCCGCAGCAGGACCGAGACGGTAACGGACACGCTCCGCGCTGGGCGCTTCAGTTGGCGAAGCCCGCCAACTGAAGCACTCAGTGTGCGACACGAAGTCGCTCCACGTAAGTAAGTCCAGCCACGTGAAGGAGGTATCGATCGGCTGAACTTCGGGCCAGTGTCCGGGGCCCGTCCCCGCGCTCCCATGCGTTGCTGGTAGCGGCGGGGTGTGAAGCGGAGCGGTCAAGCCCAAGAGCGTCTCGGCCATCGGGGTGCAACAGGCGAGGGGAAGGCTGGACGGGCGAACGCAAGTGAACCCTTGATGATGGCACTGTCACGTTGGCTGATCGGGTGGGATGATCTTCGGGTTGATCATGGTGGAGGGGGTTGTCCGTGGGCAGTACGTCGCCGTCGTACAAGGGGCACCGGTACCCGGTGGAGATCATCTCCCACTGCGTGTGGCTGTACTTCCGCTTCCCGCTGTCGTTTCGCGAGGTCGAGGAGCTGATGCTCGAGCGCGGCGTCATCGTCTCCCACGAGACCGTCCGCCGGTGGTGCCTGAAGTTCGGGCAGTCCTACGCCAACGCGCTGCACCGACGGCGACCCCGCCCCGGCGACAAGTGGCACCTCGACGAGGTCTTCCTCACGATCAACGGCGAGCAGAAGTACCTCTGGCGCGCGGTCGACCAGGACGGCAACGTGCTGGACATCCTCGTCCAGAACCGGCGCAACAAGGCCGCGGCCAGGCGCTTCTCCCGTCGGCTCCTCAAAGGAATCGGGGCCGTGCCGAGGGTGATCGTCACGGACAAGCTCCGTTCCTACCGCGCGGCCCACCGCGAGGTGATGCCCTCGGTCGAGCACCGCTCCCACAAGGGCCTGAACAACCGGGCCGAGAACAGCCATCAGCCGACGAGGCAGCGCGAACGCGCCATGAAAGGCTTCCGCTCCGTCGGAGGAGCCCAGCGGTTCCTGTCCGCGTTCAGCGGCATCTCACCCCACTTCCGACCACGCCGCCACCTGATGACCGCCACCGAATACCGCACCGAGATGACCACCCGCTTCGCGAGCTGGGACCAGGCCACCGGCGCCGCCGGCCGGTCTGCCGAAGCCTGAGCACCAGTCCGGAACCCCGGCCCCCACCATGCCCCGACGCACCGTCAGAGACCCACGCACCCAACAACGTGACAGCGCCCTGTCGACGCATGAGTGAAGCACCCAGGTGTTCCGTCGTCGTCGAGCGAACCGGCACCGGCCACTTCGTCGCCACCAACGCCCGTGGCGGCACGATCCACTTCGGTACCGCCTCCGGCGATGGCGGGGACGCCGAGTTCACTCCGGTCGAACTGCTGCTCGCCGCGATCGGTGGCTGCACGGCCGCGGACGTCGACGTGGCCACCGTCCGGCACGCCGAGCCGGCCGAGTTCTCGGTCTCGGTGACCGGCGACAAGATCAGCGACGAGCTGGGCAACCGCATGACCGGCCTCGAGGTCACCTTCGCGGTCACCTTCCCGGACGGCGAGGGTGCGGACCGGGCCCGCGCGGTTCTTCCTCGCGCGGTGCGGACGTCTCATGACCGGCTCTGCACGGTCAGCCGCACGATCGAGATCGGTACACCCGTCAGGACGACCATCAGGGACGCCTGAGCGGGCTTCGTCGACACCGTGCGCCGGATCCCGCCCTACGAGGGCCCGTCCGAGGGGCCCGGGACCGCGGCCGGGGTGCGAAGGTTGCGCCGGCGCAGCAGCAGGGCGGGCGCCGCCACTGCCACGGCGACGGCCGCCGCGGCCAGAGCCCAGGGAACGCCGGACATCGCGTCCGCGCCCACGGCATGGTCCACCGACCAGGAACCCGGGCCGGTCATCGCCAGGAGCAGTGCCAGGGCCCCGTATCGGAATATCCCGCCTGCCGACGCCGTTGCACCCCCATGCGGGCATGCCCGAGTCAAAAGGATCGGGCGGTGGCGGAAGGAGCACCTCATGGCACGCAGCACAGCGCGGCCCGTCGTCAGGCTGAAGTCGGCAGCCGGTACGGGAGTCACCTACGTGACCCGTAAGAACCGTCTGAACGACCCCGACCAGCTCGTCCTGCGCAAGTACGATCCGGTCGCCGGAGAGCACGTCCTCTTCCGCGAAGAACGATGACACCCGCCTCCCTCGCCCTCGTGCAGCCCCGCGGAAGGAGACCGTGATGAAGGTACGCAAGTCCTTGCGCTCGCTGAAGTCCAGGCCCGGCGCCCAGGTGGTGCGCCGACGGGGCGTGACCTTCGTGATCAACAAGAAGGATCCGCGGTTCAAGGCCCGCCAGGGCTGACCAGCCACCGCACCACCCGGACGGCCCGGCACCGCGCTCGCGGTACCGGGCCGTCGCGGCGTGGTACCGCGCCCGGTCGACGCGCGCCTGGCCAGGATGGAGCCCCACGCCCAGTCGGGGCGAGCGGACGTCCAGGAGGCGGAGATGGCGGTGGACCGGGTCGGCATGGTCGTACACGGCGGACGTCCCGAGGCCGCGGAGGCGGCCCGCACGGTCCGTGCATGGTGCGCCGAACATGCCGTCGCCTGCAAGGAAATCGACGTGTGGAACGACGGCGAACGGCGCAGCGCCCGGCAGGAAGTGGCGGCGGCCGGCGACCCCGGCCTCGTCGTCACCCTCGGCGGGGACGGCACCTTTCTGCGCGGGGCCCGGCTCGCGGCCGCCATCGACGCGCTGGTCCTCGGTGTCGACCTCGGCCGCGTGGGTTTCCTGACCGAGGTGCCCATGACCATGGTGCGTACGGCGCTGGACGCCGTGCACGACGACCGGCTCGACGTGGAGCAGCGCATGCTGCTGACCATGCGTGCCTCGTGCCGCCTGGAGGTGCCCTCGGACATCGAGGCGCTCATGAGCTACGGCCGAGGCCCGCTCCTGCCCCCGACCAGCGTGCGCTCCGACTGCGAGACGGGCGGCGAGTGGGGCATCCCGCTGGACGTGACCGCCCTCAACGACGTCGTACTGGAGAAGCTCGCCAGGGACCGGCAGATCTCGGTCGGGGTCTACATCGCGGGCCGGCTGCTGGCCTCGTACTCCGCCGACGCGCTGCTGGTGGCCACGCCGACGGGATCGACCGCCTACAGCTTTGCCGCCGGCGGCCCCGTGGTCTCGCCGGGCACCGAGGCACTGGTCTTCACACCGGTGGCACCGCACATGACGTTCAACCGGTCGGTCGTTGCCGCCCCGGACGAGCCCGTCGGGCTGCGGGTGCTCGAGCGCTCGGGCCGCGCCGCCGTCAGCATCGACGGCCAGCTCCGCGGCGTGATCGGCCCCGGTGACTGGATCGGCATCTACGCCGCACCGCGCAGGCTGCGTGCCGTACGGCTCGGCCCGATGGACTTCTACGGCCGCCTCCGTGACCGTATGAACCTCACCGACGCGCCTGCCGCGGTCGCCGACGGCACGCCCGCACCGCTCTGGCCGGTCCGCAGTGCGCCGCCGGGAGACCTGGCGCACCTCGCCATGCCGGACGACCCGACGGCATCCGGGTGACTGGGCCCGTCACTCCCTACCCCACCTGGGAACCTCCCGCGCCCCCGGGGACGCGGCACTCGGCGCGGACTGTCGGCGGAGCAGGCCCATCAGCGTCAGGGAGCCCGGCCCGAAGAAGACCAGGAGAAGGAAACCCCAGCAGAACAATGCCGGGGCCAGGCCGCCGTTCTGCAGAGGAAAGGCACCGTCCTTCTGATGCTCGGTGAAGTCGAGTTCGGTGAGATAGCGCAGGCGGACGCAGTTGGCCTGGAGCGGGGCGCGCTGGTCCAGGTCGGCCAGGGCGCGGTCCAGGCGGTCGTGGCCGCGCAGGAGCATCAGGTCGTCGGCGGTCGGCATGTCGGCGTAGCTGAGTTCTGCGTGGCTGACTTCGCGGCCGGCGGTGCGGGCGCGGCGTCGGTAGAAGTCGGTGATCGCGTTGTCGAGTATGCGGTGGGCGAGTGCGATCGGGTTGGCGTGGGCGAGGATCCGCGGCCACTTGCGGTACATCACGACGGCGGCGTCCATGAGGGCTTCGTCGGCGTCATGAGGGTCGCGCAGGCGGGAGCCGGCGATGCGCAGGAAGTTGCCCTTGTAGCGGGCGAAGAAGACCTCGAAGTCGCTGGGCAGGTCGACGGGCTCGATCAGTCCGAAGGGGACTGGTTCGGCCGTCCGCTGTGGGAGATGGAGCCGGCAGACGCCGACGTCTACTTCGGCAAGGTGCTCCGCGACGCCAAACCGTCGACCCGGACCGGCAGGGCGGGCGCGCTGGCGGTGTTCTTCCAGTTCCTTGAGCTGCGGCACAAGGCCGAGCTGCACAACCTCACCGGCCGTGTGGTCGAGTGCCCGCTGGATGAGATGAACCGGCCGCGGGCCTCGGTGGAACCGCAACTGCGGATCCCGCCCAGCGAAGCAGAGATCGAAGAGCTGTTCGCCGGATGGCGCGAGGAACTGGTGACCTGCCGCAAGTTCGGCCCGGCCGCGCGCAACTACGCGGTCGCCCGGCTGGCGGCCGACGTGGGACTGCGGATCAACGAGGCGCGGATACTCGACCTGGACGACGTCCGGTGGGAGCTGGGCCGGTTCGGCAAGCTCAACGTCCGGCACGGAAAGGGATCCCGGAGGCGCGGGCCGAAGCCGCGGCTGGTGCCGCTGATCAACGGCGCCGACCGCAACCTGCGCTGGTTCATCGAGGACGTGTGGGGCCACTTCGACGCCGACCACACCCGGCCGGGCGCCCCGCTGTTCCCCTCCGAGCGCAAGAACCGGGACGGCTCCTGCTCGCGGGCGACCGCCGAC
>NZ_JBHSOA010000076.1:0-2244 GCF_042655885.1 Streptomyces chlorus | reverse complement strand
GACGACCTTCTTCTCACTCATGCCATTACCCCTATCCCAGGAGAAATTGTTGATGAGTCAACTTAAGCGCATTCCGGTTGATGCATCAACATGTTGCGCAAGATTGAGCCATGCGCGCTGCGAAAGCCACCTGAGTGGCGCAACGCGACCGGCCATGCCCCCGGCAGGACCCGCAGTTGGCCCGCGCGATCAAGCACTCGACGTCGGCCGCTTCGGCCTCGGCTACGGCAACCAGTCGATCGGCGCCCGCCTGCGCGCCGTCGAGTTGCACGGCACCTGGCCGACACCCTGGAGGCCGAGCCCGACCTGGAGACCTGCGGCTACGTTGCGACGCGGTCTTCCTGGCCCACCTGCGCGCCACCGACCTCGGAACCCTGGCCGACCTCGGCTTGAGCTCCGGGATCAGTTGGGTTCCCGGGGAACCTCCGACAGCTGCCACAGCACCCGCCGCCCGCAGGTGGCGGGCCAAGCGCGGGGTCGGTGCCGTCCCGCATGGGCCAGTTGCTCCGCGAGAGCGGCATGCAGCAGTTACCGAGAGGACGGTGCGAGCACGTTGAGCATCACCTCGCGAGGCAGTTCGGGAAAGCGACAGCCGCTGGTGGCGTGCTCACTGGGTTCCGCCTCCCGCACCAGGAGCCGAGCCGTGGCCGCCGTGTCAATCAGCGGCAGGAGTTCCCACAACTTGATGTGTCAATTAGATGCCTGTCCGCGCTCTCCGCAGAGCTCACAGAGGCAGACTGTTACCAACATCCAGACCGCCACCGAGCAATGTTCAGGAGTGTCCTCACGGCGGAGCAATCCGGCGGCCTCGATCGAGCGGAACGCATGTGACAGCCGACTCTTGTGGAACCTTAGCGCCCGACTCAGTCGGGTGAGGCCCATAGTGTACCGATCCGCGCCAGCGAGCAACGCGAGAATCTTGAAGTGGCTGTGCGGGATGCCGGCATCGTCCTGCGTCTTTCGCTCGAGCTCGGCTTCGACCAAGTGGCCGACCGGGCGGAGGTCTGACTACACAGGCCCAAGCTACGCCGGGAGTACTACGAGCTTGCCGCTCAGGTGCCCGGACTGGCTCACTGCCAGTGCCGCCGCCACCTCGTCGAGGGGGTAGGTACCCGCGATGGGCATCTGCAGCCGTCCCGCCTCGATGAGGGCGAGGATGTCACCGAGCGCTTGGGGAGCCCCCGCTCCCGGCTCGGTCATGTGCACCTGGATCCCGGTGTCCGTGGCGTCGAAGGCCACGAGTGACAGGACGCGTGTCGGACCGCCGGCGAGTTCGATCGAGTCCGGGATTTCACCGCGGCCGGAGGCGTCGAGGACGGCGTCGACTCCGTGGGGGGAAATCGCTCGTACGCGGTCGACCAGGCCCTTGCCATAGATGACCGGTTCCACACCGAAAGAGCGGAGCTGTTCATGGTTGCGTTCGCTCGCGGTGCCGATGACACGCGCACCGCGAGCAACGGCCAGCTGTACGGCGAACGTGCCCACGCCACCGGCTGCGCCATGGACCAGCAGCGTCTCCTCCGTGGAGATCTTCAGCTTGTTGAGGACCTCCCAGGCGGTGATACCCGAACCGGCCAGGGTTGCGGCAACCTCCCACGGGACGGAGGCCGGCTTGGCGACCAGTGCAGCGGGGTCCGCGAGCGCCGACTGCGCGTAGGAGGGTGTAAGGGAGGCCCCCAGCACCTCGTCACCAACGCTGAAGGCGGTCACACCCTCGCCGACCTGGTCGACTACACCGGCCACGTCGGAGCCGAGGCCGCCCGGGAAATCGACGGGCATCACCTGACGCATGAAGCCGTGCAGGATCTTCCAGTCGATCGGATTGACACCTGCGGCGCGCACCGCGAGCCGTACCTGCCCGGGGCCCGCGGTGAGCGGCGGAACATCGACGATACGCAGCACGCCAGGGGTGCCGTACTCGGAGAACTGCACTGCGCGGGACATTTGCTCAACTCCAAGATCTTGGGTGTTGCACGCGGGAAGCGGGGCACGGCCGCGTCACTGACCGCAGGGCCCCGCGTGGTCGCAGTACGGCTGGAGGCGGCTCTGCCCGCAGCCGCACAGCACGGCCCTGGTCTCGGCGCGTACGCCTTGCGGCGTGTCCACGCTCAGTTCCCCGCGCACGGTCAGCTGCCCGGTGGCCCTGCGGGTGATCGCGGTGGGCCGGTCGGGGGTTTCCGCCTCGCCCTCCACGAGTTCGTACTGGAGCGCGCCCGAGGGACAGCGCCGCACCACCTCCGCCAG
>NZ_JBHSOA010000075.1:0-74428 GCF_042655885.1 Streptomyces chlorus | reverse complement strand
CGGCCGGCTGGGGGCCGACGCCGCCGAGCTGCCCGGACGGCTGATGGCCGACCTCGCGGACGGGCGCCGCGGCCGTCGCCCTCGCCTGGACGAGGCATCCGTACCGGGCGCACGCGTCGTCGCCCTGCAGGCGTGGACGACGTGGAACGCGCCCATGCCTCCTCCACAGGAGCAAGCCGAGCCCTACGTGAACCGGCCCGGCTTGCTCGCCGCTGCGGAGGAGCGGATCCTGACAGAGGCGCTCGCGGGGGTGTGAACGGTATCCGGACGTCGAGGTGGAGCACCGGGCCGTACACGGCCCACTCGGAAAGCGCTGATCGAGGCGAGCCGGACCGCCCGGCTCACCGTCGTCAGCTCATGCGACCACGGCGGATTCACCAGCCTGTTGCCGGGTTCGCTCCGTCAGGCCGTTCTCCACCACGCGCACAGCCCCGTCGCAGCGGTGTGGGGACGACAAACCCCTGGAGGTGTTGATGATGCGCACCGACGGACGTAAGCCGATCGTGGTCGGTGTCGATCCCGATCCGGACAAGCGGGTGGCTCTCGCCTGGGCCGCCGACGAGGCTGACCGGCGCCACCTTCCCCTGACGCTCGTGTACGCGCAGGGCGAGCCGGTTCCCGGATTCCGGGAGAAGGGCAGCCCTCCTTCGTGGGAAAAATGGTGGGAGGAACTGCACACGACGGGAAACGACGTGCTCGAGCGCGCGTCCGCGTTCGTCGAGTCGCGCTGTCCCGACGTGGAAACCTCCGCGGTGCTTTCCGAGGGACACCCGGCGTGGGTCCTGGCCGAGCACTCGCACCATGCCACGCAGGTCGTGGTCGGCTCCTGGCATCTCGGTGCCGCACGGGAGCTGTTCAGCTCGGCCGCGGTCGCGCTGCCGCTGACGGCCCACGCGGCCTGTCCGGTGGTCGTCGTGCGCGAGCCGGAACACACCACCCAGCAGCCGCCGTACTTGGTTGTCGGTGTCGACGGCAGCCCGCACTCGGCGGCAGCCGTCGACTTCGCGTTCGAGGAGGCCTCCTCTCGGGGTACGGGTCTGCGTGCCTTGTACGTCTGGCACACCCCGTTGCTCGGAGTCCTGGACGAGGGTGCGACGCTTCAGGAATGCCGCCGGCTCCTGTCCGAGACGGTGGCCGGGCGCACTGCGGCCCACCCCGAGGTGGAGCTGCGCCACGAGGTCATGAAGGGACATCCTGTACAGGAGCTGACCGAGGCTTCCACACACGCGCTCGGCCTGGTTGTGGGCATGCGCGGGCGTGGCGGCTTCAGCGGCATGCGGTTGGGCTCCGTGAGCCAGGGCGTCCTCCACCACGCGCGCTGCCCGGTGTTCATGGTCCCGTACAAGCGGGAGCGGTAGTCGGCGGGAGGGGCCTCGACGAAAAAGGAGCCCCCCTGTGAACCAGCAAGCACTGCCGGACGAGCGTGTGACGGCCCTTGTCCACGACGCTGCTGCCGCCCCGTCCCTGCACAACGCACAGCCGGGACGGTTCAGTCCAGCCCGTGGCCGGCGTCGGCGTCGTACAGGCCGGTCCACCGCTCCTCCTCCGGGGTTGCCGGGTCCGCCTCCCGGATGACGGTGAGTCCTTCCGGCGCCCGTACCATGGCGTGCCAGGTCCCGTCCCCGGGCTCCCGGCGGTCCGCACGGTGCTCCAGGGCGAAGACGGGTTCGACGATCCTGAGGCGGACGGCGGGGCCCGCATCCGGTGCGGTTCCGGGCCCCGTGCTGCCGTCCGGCGGTCGCGGGCCGAGGTCGAGCACCATGTCGGCCGTCCCCGGCGACGGCACGAATCCGAACCGCGCGTGGAGCGTCGCGGCGGCACCGACGGCCGCCTCGCAGCGGACCAGGTGACGGCCTCGGGCCCGCACCACGGAGATGAACCTCTCGCACAGCGCGGTCGCCACGCCCCGCCGGCGCACCTGCGGGGCCACGACGACGTGGTGGACGTGTGCCGCGCGCCGGTCGACTCCACCATCGTCCGTGCCCACCAGCATGCGGCCGGCGCCCGTACCGAACCGCCACCGGCCCCGGCGTCAAAAGGGGCCGAGCCCCCAGAACACCAGGCCGAAACGCCATGGCAGAGCCTGCACAGCCGCCTGGTGAAGGTGGTGCGGGAAGTGAGGGCCTGGGCCGTTCTCGCGGCGGGTTCACCACCAAGCTCCACCTGAGCGCGGACGGCCGCTGCCGCCGGTGTCCCTGATCGTCACCGGCGGGCAGCGAGCGGACTGCATCCAGTTCGAGCCGATCCTGGAGAAGATCCGCGCCCCGAAGCCCGGTCCGGGAAGGCCCCGTAAGAAGCCCGACAGTGTCGCGGCCGACAAGACCGTCCCACCTCCCGGGCACACCTGAGCGCCCGCGTACGTGACCTTCGCTCCCGCAAGGTCAATACTTCGGACAAGAGGACTTCAGTCGGCCTGCATCCAACCGCCCAGCAGACCTGACGGCTCGTCAACAAAGTCGGCATCAAGTCGGCATCAGTACCGCCACAGCCCGCTTCCGGCCGCTACGGACCGTCAAGATCGAGAACTTCCCCTACCTGCTCTGACCAGCAAAAAACAGGTCGAAGACCCACCCGCTAAGCTCTCTAGGAGGTACCCGTGAAGATGTTGATCAATGTGCCGGAGACCGTGGTCGCTGATGCCTTGCGGGGGATGGCGGCGGCGCATCCCGAGCTTGCGGTGGATGTGGAGAACCGGGTGATCGTCCGGCGGGACGCTCCCGTGGCCGGGAAAGTGGGTCTGGTCTCCGGCGGGGGTTCCGGGCACGAGCCGCTGCACGGCGGGTTCGTGGGTCCCGGGATGCTCTCGGCGGCCTGTCCCGGAGAGGTGTTCACCTCTCCCGTGCCGGACCAGATGGTGCGGGCGGCGGCTGCCGTGGACAGCGGGGCCGGGGTGCTGTTCGTCGTGAAGAACTACACCGGTGACGTGCTCAACTTCGACATGGCCGCCGAGCTGGCCGAGGACGAGGGCATCCAGGTCGCGAAGGTGCTGGTCGACGACGATGTCGCGGTGACCGACAGTCTCTACACCGCGGGCCGGCGCGGCACCGGTGCGACGCTGTTCGTGGAGAAGATCGCGGGCGCGGCGGCCGAGGAGGGGCAGCCCCTGGAGCGGGTGGAGGCTCTCGCCCGGCAGGTCAATGAGAACTCCCGCAGTTTCGGTGTGGCCCTGACCGCCGTCACCACGCCCGCCAAGGGCAGCCCGACCTTCGATCTGCCGGCGGGCGAGCTGGAGCTGGGCATCGGCATCCACGGCGAACCGGGCCGGGAGCGGCGACCGATGATGACCTCGGGCGAGATCGCCGAGGCCGCCGTCGGTGCGATCCTCGAGGATCTCACCCCTCGCAATCCGGTCCTGGTCCTGGTCAACGGGATGGGCGCGACCCCGCTGCTGGAGCTGTACGGCTTCAACGCCGAGGTGCAGCGGGTTCTCGGCGAGCGCGGCGTCCCCGTCGCCCGGACCCTCGTCGGCAACTACGTGACGTCGCTCGACATGGCGGGTGCCTCGGTCACCCTGTGCCAGGTGGACGAGGAGACACTGCGACTGTGGGACGCGCCGGTGAAGACCCCGGGACTGCGCTGGGGCATGTGAGGGCCACCGGGGTAGTTGGTTCACAGTGCCTAGTACGTGAGGAGTTCCAGTGCTCGATGCCGACTTCTTCCGCCGTTGGATGGCGGTCACCTCCGCCACCGTCGACCGTGAGGCGGAGCGGCTCACCGCTCTCGACTCGCCCATCGGTGACGCCGACCACGGCAGCAACCTCCAGCGCGGGTTCAGCACGGTGCGGGCCGCGCTGGACAAGGAGCCGCCCGCCACGCCCGGCGCGGTGCTGACCCAGTCGGGGCGGCTGCTGATCTCGACGGTGGGCGGTGCCTCCGGGCCCCTGTACGGGACACTACTCCGCCGCACCGGCAAGGCGCTCGGTGACGCCACCGAGGTGAGCAGGGAGCAACTGGCCGAGGCACTGCGCACCGGGGTGGACGCGGTGCGGCAGCTCGGGGGTGCGGCGCCGGGCGACAAGACGATGATCGACGCGCTGGTGCCCGCGGTGGACGCGCTCGGCGACTCCTTCGCCGCGGCGCGGGCCGCCGCCGAGGAGGGTGCGGTGGCCACGACACCGATGCGGGCCCGCAAGGGCCGGGCCAGTTACCTGGGCGAGCGGAGCATCGGACACCAGGATCCCGGAGCCACCTCGTCGGCCCTGCTGATCGCAGGCCTCGTCGACGCCTCCGAGGCTTCCGACGCCTCCGAGGCCGTGGAGGCGTCCGGTGAGTGACAGCGGGAAACTGGTGGGCATTGTCCTGGTGTCGCACAGTGCTCAGGTGGCGGCGTCGGTGGCCGAGCTGGCGAAGGGTCTGGCGGGCGCCGGCAGTGCGGTGGCCGTGGCCCCGGCGGGCGGCACGGAGGACGGAGGTCTCGGTACGAGCGCCGAACTCATCGCCGCCGCGTCCGCGTCCGTCGACCGCGGCGCCGGGGTCGCTGTCCTGACCGACCTCGGCAGCGCGGTGCTCACCGTGAAGGCGCTGCTCGCCGAGGGAGACGAACTCCCGCAGCACACTCGGCTGGTGGACGCGCCGTTCGTGGAGGGCGCGGTCGCCGCGGTGGTCACGGCGTCGACGGGAGCGGACCTCGCGGCGGTGGAGGCCGCGGCGGCGGAGGCGTACACGTATCGGAAGGTCTGACGAGCACGGTTGCGGCGGGGGAGCGACGGGCGGAAGCTTTCGCCGCCCGTCACTCCCCCGCCCGTCGCTCCCCCGCCGGTCACTTCTCGCCCGGAGGGCTCCGGTTTCAGGCCCGCCCAGGGGCGGTGGTTCGGCTCAGCCGCCGTTCACGAACCACTGGGCCAGTCTCTCTCCCTCCGCCACCGCGGCCTTCCGGTCCTCGATGGGGATCACCCGGCTGTCCTTGAACACGATGTAGGTGACACCGGAGGACGTGCCGCCGCTTCGTGGGTCGGGATCGATGCCGAGCGCTTCGGCCGTCGCGTAGGACGCCTCACCGATCACGCCCGCGGGGCCGGTGTCGCCGACGACCGCGTACTGCACCTGGTCGCCGTACACGACGGCCACCACCGAGCCGCCCCGGACGCCGTGCGCCCGGTAGTCCCAGAGCGCGCTCGGCACCGGCACCACCACGTAGGGCAGGGTCTCGGAGTCCAGCGGCCGGCCGTCGGACTGCGCGAACGCCGTGGAGGCGGAGAAGTACGGGTCGGTGGCGGTGTTGCAGCGAACGCCGGGCTGTCCGTCGCAGTCGATGTCCATGTCGGCCTTCCAGAACACGGCATCGTCGGTGCCGCACACCGGGATGGTGGCGGAGGCGCCTTGGTCGCTCCGGTAGTTGCCGTGGGAGACGGGGGTGCAGTCACGTACCTCGGCCAGCAGGTCGGCGGCGCTGACGGAGCCACCCTGTCGTATGGCCGGTGGTTCCGTGCGGGCCTGCTGGGAGGCGGTGCTGTGGAGCATCGTGGGGGCGAGCACGGCGACGCCGGCCACGGCCAGTGCGAGCGACTGGACAGGGGTCACGGTTTGCGGGCCTCTCGTGGGGGACACTGACGGGCACTCGGCCCAATCTCATCCCGGACCCATGGCGCGGCTACCGCAGCAGGGCCGTACGGTGCACGTTCGGCCGCCTGACAATGGGCCGACGGCCTGAGCCTGAATCCACCGAAGAAAACCGGACCCGAGCAGCCTTCGCCCAGGTCAGCGGCCCGATTGAGCCGTTCCGCGCCTTCACCTCTCAGGTGAAGATCGACTACCACCCGAAGGACTGGTTGACCTGGGAGGACACAGTCTTCCCTCCATGGTCATCGGTGGATCCAGGCTGAGTCGGCGCCGGTGTCCGTACGCGGCCCGAGTCGCCCGAGTCGCCGCACCGCCCCCTTGATGTGATCGCGTCATCCACGTCATCATGGGACCGAGTATTGGTCCGTACCATTCCCGTCCGCCGTCGGGAGGAAGAGTCGTGCGAGGCGTTCCTGTCGTCGTTGCCGTGCCCTCACGCCGTCCTCTCGCGTTGCGTGGTGGCGCGCTCCGCTCGCCGCTCCTGCTCTGCGGCGTGCTCACGCTTGTGCTTCTCCTGGTCGTCTCCTGCCGTGGTAGCGGAGCCGGGAACGGGGGCGGCGGGCAGCCGCCCGGGACTCCGGCGGGTGTCACGGCCGAGGCCGGCAGCGCCACAAGTGTGCATGTCATGTGGAACACCGTCGCTGCCGCGAGCGCCCGGGTGAGCCGGTACGAGGTGTACCGGGGCACCACAAAGGTCAAGGAAGTACCCGGTTCCGAGCACATGGTGGATGTCACCAGGCTTCGGCCCTCCACCACGTATGCCTTCACCGTGCGGGCGCGGGACGCGGAAGGGCGGCTCGGGCCCCTCAGCCGGGAGGTGCGGGCGACGACACCGGCGGCCACGGCGGCCGACCGGTCCGCGCCCAGCCGTCCCTCGGACCTCCGCGGCAAGGCGGTCGGCAGCAGGGCCGTCCAGCTGAGCTGGTCCGCCTCGACGGACGACCGGGGCGTCCTGTCGTACGACGTCCACCAGGGAGAAACGAAGATTCACAGTGTCGGCGGGAGTCAGACCGCCACCGTGGTGACGGGGCTGCGACCGGGTACCCGCTACTCCTTCACGGTCCGGGCGCGGGACGCGGCCGACAACCTGTCTCCCCCCGGTGCTCCCCTCCGCCTGACCACACCGGGCAGCGGCGCCGGCCGCGCCGCGGCACCCACCGGCTTCCACGCCTCGAGCCACCGGTCCGAGGGGGCGTACCACATCGACCTCAGCTGGGTACCGCCACGCGTGGACGGGGTGATCATGGAGTACCAGGTACAGCTGGACGGCCGCCCGGCCACCTCCGTCGTCTACGGCGGGGAGGCACCGCGCGACCGGGCGACGTACAGCTTCTACGCGGGACGGGAGGCGGGGGTCAGCCATCGGGTACGGATCCGGGCCAGGCTGCCGGACGGAACCTGGGGCGGCTTCTCCACGGAGCGCACGGTGACGACGGGCCCGCGGCGCTGAGCGGGACCGGGCTCCGCCGGGCAGGCAGAACGAGCCGGGTCCGGGCGGGCCGGCCGGGTCCGGGCGGGCCGGCGCCACTCGACGGGCGGGTTCGCCGGGCGACGGCCGTCGTCACCTGCCCGGCGGCGGCCGGAATGCGCCGCGGACCGGGTGCGCATTGGCTGGGCGGGTGGCAGCACGGTCGCTCCCGACCCTCGGCGACGCAAGGGATGTACCGTCGGCCGTGCCCCCGGGAGGCAGTTCACATGCGCTACTCGAAGCTTCTGACCCGCTCCGGTCTGACCGTCGTAGCCGCCGCCGCGCTGCCCCTGGCGCTGGCCGGCCCGGCCTCCTCGGGTCCTGGCATCTCCGTGAGCACGGCCGGTTCGACCGTCTCCGTCACGACCACCGCGTGCGCCCAGCTCAACGGCAGCTGGGGCACCGCGTCCCTGCTCGCCGCCGACCAGTCGAATTTCTCCCAGGGCCGTCAGGTGGCCCTCTCGGGAACCGGTTCGGGGCAGTCCGCCGCCTGGTCGGACGTCGGCTCGGGCACCCATACGGTGATCGTGATGTGCTCGAACGGGACCACCGCGGGCACCCAGTCCATCATCGTCTCCCCCTCCGACCCTCCCGCCCCCAGTCCGTCGGTCACCGCCTCGCCCTCGCCGCCCCTCGGGGTGATGGGTCGCATAGGCGGAAGCTCCACGGACTACGGGACGGTGACGCTGGTGGCGGGCGGCGCGCTCGCCGGTACCGGTCTCGTCGCCACGGCCTGGTACCTGCGCCGGCGCAACAAACCGAACCGGTTCTGAGACGGCGCCGGTCGCCACCACGTCCGACGCGCTCCGGTCGGGCGGCCGGCGTCACGCCCCTCCGGAGCCCGAACCGTCCGATTCCGCGCGCCCGGAGTCGGACGGTTCCGTGTGGGCGGGAACCCGCGGGGGGTCGGCCCGCCCAGCGTCCGGCAGCCCTGCGTTCTCCCCGCGCTCCGTGTTCTCCGTGTTCTCCGTGTTCTGCGAGCTTTCCGCGTTCTCCGTGGACTCCGCGATCTCTGCGAACTCCGCGAGCGCGTGCCCGAGCCACCCGGTCCAGAAGGTCTCCAGGTCGATACCGGCCCGGAGCACCAGATGCCGGAGCCGGTCGTCCGGGGCGTCCCTGTCGGGCGGGAAGTCCCGTCGCTCGATCTCCCGGTACTCCGCCAACTGCCTTTCGTGCAGCTCCAGATGGCGCCGCAGATCGGCTTCGAGGCCCCCGGCGCCGACCACCGCCGCCGCCCTCAGCCGCAACAGCAGCGCGTCGCGCATCGGCTTGGGGTCCTGCGCCGTGGAGGTCCAGCGGGCCAGTTCGGCGCGGCCCGCGGGCAGGACCTCGTAGGCCTTCTTCTGCCCGCGGGCGGGCTGTTCGGCGGCCAGCGCCCGGATCAGACCCTCGGCCTCCAGTTTCCCCAGCTCGCGGTAGATCTGCTGATGCGTCGCGGACCAGAAGTATCCGATCGACTTGTCGAAGCGACGGGTCAGCTCCAGCCCCGACGACGGCTTCTCGAGCAGAGCGGTGAGGATCGCGTGCGGGAGTGACATGGGTCCCATCCTAGGGACGGCTCACGGTCGGCCTAGAGAGCCGCCGCCACCTCCGTGCCCTGCTTGATGGCCCGCTTGGCGTCCAGTTCGGCGGCCACGTCGGCGCCGCCGATCAGGTGGACGGAGCGTCCGGCCGAGATCAGTTCCTCGTACAGGTCGCGGCGCGGTTCCTGGCCGGTGCACAGGACGATCGTGTCCACCTCCAGGACGGTGCTCTCGCCGTCGACGGTGAGGTGCAGGCCCGCGTCGTCGATGCGGTCGTAGCGCACGCCGGGGACCATGATGACGCCGCGGTGTCTCAGCTCGGTGCGGTGGATCCACCCGGTGGTCTTGCCCAGGCCCGCGCCGACCTTGGTCGTCTTGCGCTGCAGCAGGTGGACGGTGCGAGGCGAGGCGGGCCGCTCGGGTGCGGTGAGACCGCCGGGCGTGCGGTGGTCCATGTCGACGCCCCACTGCCGGAAGTACGTCTCGGGGTTCTCGTGCGCCTTGTCGCCGCCGTCGGTGAGGAACTCGGCGACGTCGAAGCCGATGCCGCCCGCGCCGAGGACGGCGACCCGGTCGCCGACGGGGGCGCCGTCGCGCAGGACGTCGAGGTAGCCGAGCACGCTCGGGTGGTCCACGCCGGGGAGGTCGGGGAGGCGCGGGGTGACGCCGGTGGCGACGACGACCTCGTCGTGGCCGGTCACGTCGTCGGCTGTGGCCCGGGTGTCCAGGCGTACGTCGACGGCCAGTTCGGCGAGCCGGGTGCGGAAGTAGCGCAGGGTCTCGTCGAACTCCCGCTTGCCGGGGACCTTGCGGGCGACATTGAGCTGGCCGCCGACCTCGCTCGCGGCGTCGAACAGGGTGACGTCGTGGCCGCGTTCGGCAGCGCTGACGGCGCAGGCGAGGCCGGCCGGTCCGGCGCCGACGACCGCGACGCGCTTGCGGCGCCTGGTCGGGGACAGCACCAGCTCGGTCTCGTGGCAGGCGCGTGGGTTGACCAGGCAGGAGGTGATCTGCAGGTTGAAGGTGTGGTCCAGGCAGGCCTGGTTGCAGCCGATGCAGGTGTTGATCGCCTCGGGCCGGCCGTCCGCGGCCTTGGCCACGAAGTCGGGGTCGGCGAGCATCGGACGGGCCATGGACACCATGTCGGCGTGCCCCTCGGCGAGCAGTTGCTCGGCGAGTTCGGGGGTGTTGATCCGGTTGGTGGTGACGAGCGGGATCGAGACCTCGCCCATCAGTCGCTTGGTCACCCAAGTGTAGGCTCCGCGCGGTACCGAGGTGGCGATGGTGGGGATGCGGGCTTCGTGCCAGCCGATGCCGGTGTTGATGATCGTGGCGCCGGCCGCCTCTACGGCGCGGGCCAGCGTGATCACCTCGTCCAGGGTCGAGCCGCCGGGCACGAGGTCCAGCATGGAGAGCCGGTAGATGACGATGAAGTCCTCGCCGACCGCCTCACGCACCCGGCGGACGATCTCCAGGGGGAAGCGTGTCCGGTTCTCGTACGAGCCGCCCCAGCGGTCCGTGCGCCGGTTGGTCTGCGCGACGATGAACTCGTTGATCAGATAACCCTCGGAGCCCATGATCTCGACGCCGTCGTAGCCGGCCTGCCGGGCGAGGCGGGCGGTGCGGACGTAGTCGTCGATGGTGCGCTCGATGTCCGCGTCGGTGAGTTCGCGGGGCGTGAAGGGGCTGATCGGCGCCTGGAGGGAGCTCGGAGCGACCAGGTCCTGGTGGTAGGCGTACCGGCCGACGTGCAGGATCTGCAGGGCGATGCGCCCACCCTCGCGGTGCACGGCCTCGGTGACGACGCGGTGCCGCTCCGCCTCCTCGTCGGTGGTGAGCTTCGCGCCGCCCTCGAAGGTCCGCCCCTCGTCGTTGGGTGCGATGCCGCCGGTGACCATGAGGCCGACGCCGCCACGAGCACGGGCGGCGTAGAACTCGGCCAGGCGCGCGAAGCCGTTCTCGGCCTCCTCCAGGCCTACGTGCATGGAACCCATGAGAACCCGGTTGGGCAGGGTGGTGAAGCCCAGGTCGAGGGGGGTCAACAGGTGCGGGTAACGGCTCATCGGGCCCTCCGTGCGCGGTGTCGTCCCTCTGTTGTAGAGGACGCGCACCCGCTTTTGCAACTAGTTGCAAAAACGTGGTGGAGGGCACACCGATCCGCTGACGCGCACGGCCGGGGGCGTCCGGCCGTGCTGACGTCCCGCTGTCCCGTTCCTGACCGCGATCACCGGCTTTCGAGGCGAACGTGCAGCTCCTCCTCCTGGTCGCCGGAGACTGTGCTCAGGTCACGCACCGTGAACAGGGAGTCCAAGATAATGCGGAACCGGTCGATCGCCCAGTAGCCGCCGTGCAGGTCGGCGTCGACCGAGGACGCCAGCCGGACCGGGCCACCGGGGCGGGCTCCGCCCTCGTGCGGGTCGGCGACGTCGAACGTACCGAGCCACACCGTCGGGCGGGTCTCGGAGAACTCCTTTGGCACGTCGTCGGAGCACCGGTCGGACGCGAAGCACGCGCACAGCGTGTCGAACACGATCCGTGCGTCATCCTTGTCGCACCCGCTGATCTCGACCGAGACGGATTCCGGGTGGGGTCGCTCGCTGCCCATCGTGATCGCTCCTTTCGTCGCGACGCCTTGCCGCGTCCTGCCGCGCCTTGGCTACGTCTTCGCCGTGCCATACCGGGCCTGCCACACGGCGTACCCCGCCCTCCCCCGGCCAAGCACCGCACGCACGGGTACGGGTGCACTCCCCGCGCACGACCGGCGTGCCCACGGGATCACGGGGCACCCGACGGATGGAAGAAAGAAGGTGGAGGAGACAGCTGGAGAGGCGGAGAATCGCCCCCACACGCGGTAGAACAAGTGATGTCGGCACCGTCACGGTGTGCCGCGGAAATCGGCGAAGGCGGGGCGTGCGATGAGTTCAGCCGGGTCACCCCTGGTCGAGGGCGACGGAGACGGAGCGGCCACTGGGCCGGTCCGTCCCAGTGGGCTGCTCGACGTGCTGCGCGTGGCCTCGGTGGTGCTGGACCCCGAGGGCCGGATCGTCCTGTGGAGCCCTCAGGCCGAGGAACTGTTCGGCTACGGCGCCGAGGAGGCACTGGGCCAGTACGCCGCCCGGATCATGGTGCACGAACAGTATCTGGACCTGGTGGTCACACTGTTCTCCGAGGTCATGCGGACCGGGCAGAGCTGGGCCGGGGCGTTCCCCATCCGGCGCAAGGACGGCAGCTCCCGGCTCGTGGAGTTCCGCAACATGCGGCTGACCGACGACCAGGGCCGCGTCTACGCCCTCGGCCTCGCGGTCGACCGGTCGACCGTGCGCCGAATGGAGCAGGACGTGGCGCTGTCCACCCGGATCGTCGCCCAGTCCCCGATCGGGCTGGCCGTCCTGGACGCCGATCTGCGGTACGTCTCGGTCAACCCGGCACTGGAACGGATCAACGGCTTCCCGGTCGAGGAACACCTGGGCCGCACGATCCCCGAGGTGCTTCCGCAGTTGGACATCGCCGCCGTCGAAGCCGCGGCGAGGCAGGTCCTGGACACCGGGAAACCGGTCGTCGACCAGTTCATGATCGGCCGGACCCCGGCCGATCCCGACGAGGACCACGCCTGGACCACCTCCCTGTTCCGGCTGGAGAACGCGCTCGGCTCGGTGCTTGGCGTGGCCCTTTCCGTGGTGGACGTCACCGAGCAGTACCGGACGGGCCTCGAGGCCGAACGGGCCCGGCGCCGACTGGCCCTCGTGGCCGACGCCTCCGCTCGGATAGGCACCACGCTCGACCTGGAGCGTACGGCCCGTGAGCTGGCCGAGGTGGCCGTACCCGAACTGGCCGACGTGGCCGCCGTGGACCTGCTGGACACGGTGGTTCTGGGCCGCCGGATCACCCTCGGTCCTGCCGAGCCGGCGGTGATCCGGGCGCTGGCGGTCCAGGGCACGGGCGCCGGCTCGGGGGACGCCCTGCTGGCCGCCGATCAGCCGGGCAGGGTGGCCCGGTACGCCCCGGACCGGTTCGTCACCGAGTGCGTACGCACCGGCCTGCCCGTGATGCTGCCGCAGGTCAAGGACGAGGACCTGCCCCGGATCGCCCGGTCCGCCGAGGCGGCCGAACTGCTGGGCCGGGCGGGTGTGCACTCGTATCTGGCAGTACCGCTGATCGCGCACGGCGAGGTGCTCGGGGCGCTCGACCTCAAGCGCACCGGCAACCCGCTGCCGTTCGACGAGGACGATCTGCTGCTGGCCCGGGAGCTGGCCGCCCGCGCGGCGGTGCAGATCGACAACGCCCGCTGGTACCAGAGCGCCCGCGACGCCGCGCTCACCCTGCAGCGCAGCCTGCTGCCCAGCCATCCGCCGGTGACGGGCGGGCTCGAGGTCGCCTCCCGCTACCAGCCGGCGGGCGCCACCAGCGAGGTGGGCGGCGACTGGTTCGACGTGATCCCACTGGACAGCGGCAGGACGGCCCTCGTCGTGGGGGACGTGATGGGCAGCGGCATCCCGGCGGCGGCCACCATGGGGCAGCTGCGTACGGCGACGAACACGCTGGCCTCGCTCGGTCTCGATCCGGCGGTGCTCCTCGGACACCTCGACCGGATCGTCTGCGGCCTGGAGGACGCCATCGCCACCTGTGTCTACGCCGTCCATGACCCGCGTGAGCAGCAGTTCCTGATCGCCAACGCGGGGCATGTACCGCCGGTGCGGGTACGGGCCGGCGGCGCCCCGGAGCTGCTCGATCTGCCCACTGGGGTGCCGCTGGGGGTGGGCGGCGTCAAGTTCTCCACGACCGTCGTCGGAATCGAGCCGGGCGACCGGCTGGTGCTGTACACCGACGGCCTCGTCGAGACCCGGCACCACTCGCTGGACGAGCGCCTCGACCACCTGCTCTCACTGCTCGACGGCCGGCCCGGCAGCTCCCTCGAGGAAGTGTGCGACCTGCTGCTGCGCACCCTGCACCGGGCCGACAACTTCGACGACGTGGCCCTGCTCATCGCCCGCGCGACCCTGCCCGGCGGTCCTGCCTCCCCAGGCCGCCCCGCCGCGTCGGGCGGAGCTACGGTCTGACGCCGATCACGACATGGGCGTACTCCTCCTCCGAAACGGCCAGGCGGGTCCGCAGCCCGGCACCGGTGAAGGCGGCGGCAGCCGCGGGCGCCTGACGGCGGCTCGTCTCCACCAGGAGGCAGCCGCCGGGCGCCAGCCAGTCGGGGGCCCCGGCGGCCACCCGGCGCAGCACGTCGAGCCCGTCCGCGCCGCCGTCGAGCGCGACCCGCGGCTCGTGGTCGCGGGCCTCCGCGGGCAGCAGGCCGATCTCGTCGCTGGGCACGTACGGCACATTGGCCGCGAGGATGTCGACCCGGCCGCGCACCGTACCGGGCAGCGCCTCGAACAGGTCCCCTGCGTGCACCAGGCCGCCCACGTCCGCGACATTGCGGCAGGCGCAGCGCACGGCGGCCGGGTCGATGTCGGCGGCGTGCAGCTCGACCGTGCCGAGGCCGTCGGCCAGGGCGACGCCGACGGCGCCCGAACCACAGCACAGATCCACGACGACGGCCGCGTCGGGTGCCTGCGCGAGGGCCTGCGCCACGAGGAACTCGGTACGGCGCCGGGGTACGAAGACGCCGGGGGCCACGGTGATCCGTCGGCCGCTGAACTCGGCCCAACCGACGACGAGTTCGAGGGGGAGCCCGCGGACCCTGCGCTCGACCATCTCGGTCGCGTGGTCCGGGGTGGGAGCGGCGGCGAAGATCAGTTCGGCCTCGGCCTCGGCGAAGACACAGCCCGCGGCGCGCAGCGCGGCCACAACGGAATCCGGTGCGGCGGGTGCGGACGGAGCGACGGGCAAGGAAGAAAGGGAACGGGCAGAGAGGGAGGAGAAGGCGGCGTGGGAAGGGCGGGACGGCATGGCGGCAGGAGCCTTTCGAGAGCCGAAGGGCGCTCCCGCGGTCACCTACTGGGGGCGATCCGCGTCGCTTCGTGGTGAGAGCACCCGACCTGACACAGCGGTAATGGGTCTCACCCCCTCGGCCGTCGACGACTGGGACTGTCCGCAGCCGGACCGCAACAGTACCCGACGACGCCTTTGGCCGTCCGGCACTTTTCCTGTGGCCGACGCGATCGCGGAGCGGGCGGGCGAGACAGGTGTGCGGGCGTTCCCGGCCACCCCGTACGGTTGAGTCCGGAACCACCTGAGCACCACTCGCAACGGAATCGCCGATCACGTGAACATCACCCGCGGCTTCACCGGCCGCCCCCGCGTGCACAACCCCGGTCTGCCACCCGGCCAGTACGACGCGGGCGACGAATGGCCCGTACTCTCCGCCGAGGTCACGCCCGACCTCGCGCCCGCCGACTGGGCGCTGCGGATCGACGGGCTGGTGGCAAGGCCCCGCACCTGGACCTGGGAGCAGGCCCACGCCCTGCCGGCCTCGGCGTACGAGGGTGCGATCCACTGTGTGACGAGCTGGTCGAAGTTCGGGGTGCGGTTCGGGGGTGTCTCCCTGGACACCTTCTGGGATGTCGCCCGGCCCCATGGGTCCGCCACACATGTCGTCGCCTACTCGCACACCGGCTACACGGCGAACCTGCCGCTCGCGGACCTGACCGGCGGGCGGGCCTGGATCGCCTGGGAGTACGACGGCCGGCCGCTCCCGCCCGAGCACGGCGGCCCGGCCCGGTTGATCGTGCCCCATCTGTACTTCTGGAAGAGCGTCAAGTGGATCGCGGGCCTGCGGCTCCTCGACCATGACGAGCCGGGGTTCTGGGAGGGCAACGGCTACCACGCGCGGGGCAATCCCTGGGAGGAACAGCGGTACTCCGGTGACTGAGACGACTGAAGTGGCTGAGCGTGCGGCGCAGCCGCGGGAGGCCCGGAGCCGGGGCGCGGAGGCCTCGCCGGCACCGTTCACTCCTCCGACACGGTTCGCCGTGCCCGGACGCATCGGGGTGAGCGAGCAGACCACCTCGGTATGGCGGACGGCGACACTGACCGGCATCCGTCGCGAGACCCCGCGCGCCGCGACCTTCCGTTTCGCCGTGCCCGGCTGGCCGGGGCATGTGCCCGGCCAGCATCTGCTGCTGCGGCTGACCGCCGAGGACGACTATGTGGCCCAGCGCCACTACTCGATCGCGTCCGCGCCGGACGACTCCGGGCACATCGAGCTGACCCTGGACCATGTGGCGGGCGGCGAGGTGTCGGGCTGGTTCCACTCGGTGGCCCGGCCCGGTGACCGGGTCGAGGTGCGCGGCCCGCTGAGCGGCTTCTTCGCCTGGCCGGGCGACCGGCCCGCGCTGCTGGTGGGCGCCGGCTCGGGTGTCGTCCCGCTGATGTCGATGGTGCGGCACCACAGGGCCCGGGGCCTGTCGCTGCCCCTGCGGCTGCTGGTGTCGGCGCGCAGTCCCGAGGAGCTGATCTACGGGGGCGAGTTCGGCGCGGAGACCCTGCGGGTGTTCACCCGGAGCGCGCCGGAGGGCACGGCCGTGGGACGTATGGCGGCCGCACATGTGGCGCCGCTCCTGGCCGAAGCCCCTCCAGATGGGTGGGAGGCCTATGTGTGCGGTTCCAACTCCTTTGCCGAGCATGCCTCCGGACTGCTCGTCGCGGCCGGACAGCCCGTGGACCGCATCCGTATCGAGCGCTTCGGCTGACCCGCGCCGCTCACCGGGTCCGCGCTACCGCCACCATGTCACCCGATGGCACCGGGGCCGGGCCGCTCCGGGTCCAGGTCCAGGTCCAGGTCCAGGTCCAGGTCCAGGTCCAGGTCCGGCGGGGCTACCGCTCCGGGCCGGCTGCGGAAAACGCTTTCCATGCCCTTTACCTGTGCCTCTCTCTTTTCTTGCGTATGCATGGATCGAGTCCGGCGCAGGGTCTGGCGGACGCTCCGACAGCCCACGTACGGTGTGATCGCTTCGTACTGTCCCGGCACAAAGGCGGTTCCTCATGCCCCTGTTCGACCTTCCCCTCGACGAGCTGCGCGAGTACCGGAGCGCGTCCACGGCACCGGAGGACTTCGACGCGTTCTGGACCGGGACCCTCGCGAAGGCGCGCGAGCACGACCTGGACGCCCACTTCGAGCCGGTCGACACGGGCCTGTCCACGGTGCGGGTCTTCGACGTGACGTTCGCCGGGTTCGGGGGCCATCCGGTCAAGGGCTGGCTGACGCTGCCGGCCGGGACCGAGGCGCCGCTGCCGCTGGTCGTGCAGTTCATCGGCTACGGCGGTGGCCGCGGGCTGCCCCACGAGCATCTGCTGTGGGCCTCGACGGGCCGGGCGCACTTCGTGATGGACACCCGCGGCCAGGGCAGCGCCTGGGGCGGCGGTGGCGGCACGGCGGACCCGGTGGGCGGCGCGCCCGCGTACCCCGGGTTCATGACGCGCGGTATCGACGCGCCCGAGAACTACTACTACCGCCGGGTGTTCACGGACGCGGTGCGCGCGGTGGAGGCCGCCCGTTCCCACCCCCTGACCGATGCGGCGCGCACCGCGATACTCGGCTCGAGTCAGGGCGGCGGCATCACCCTCGCGGTGGGCGGCCTGGTCCCGGACCTCGCGGCGGTGGCCCCGGACGTGCCCTTCCTGTGCGACTTCCCGCGGGCGGCGACGCTCACAGACCGGCATCCGTACCGGGAGATAGGCCTCTACCTCAGGACGCACCGGGGCCGCACCGGGGACGCCCTGCGCACCCTGTCCTACTTCGACGGCGTGCACTTCGCCGCCCGCGGCTCGGCACCCGCGCTGTTCTCGACGGGCCTCGAGGACCAGACCTGCCCGCCCTCGACGGTCTTCGCGGCGTTCAACGCCTGGACGCACGACGACAAGTCGATCGAGGTGTACGACTTCAACGACCACGAGGGCGGCGGCCCCTTCCAGGAGGCGGCCCAGCTCCGCTGGATGCGCTCGTACATCTGAGGGACCGAACTGCGGACTTTCGGACAGGACGGCTTCGGCGGCTCCCGCATTCCATTCGGCTCCCGGACAAGGGGACCAGGCTGCCGCCGCACCGCACGCACCCTCCCGCACGGCACCGCGCGGCGGGCATCGTCCCGGTCCCGTTTCGGCCGAACTCACGGGCCACTCTTCCCTGCTGGTTTAGACCAATGGTAGATGTGGTGGCGCAACGAGCCCACTCCACTACGGAACGTCATCAACAGGAGGAGCGGCATGGCCCGCACCACCCCGCACGACCCTCCGCATGCCTCTCCCCACACCGCCCCATCCACCGCACCGCACGACCCTGCGCACCCCGAAGACGAGCCGCTCTACCGGCGGATCGCGACGGAGTTGCTCGGCGAGCTGCGCGACGGAGCCATTCCGCCCGGCGAACGGCTCCCGGGTGAGCGGCAGTTGGCCGAGCACTTCGGGGTGAGCCGGGAGACCGTACGACAGGCGCTGGAGGTGCTGCGCCGCGACGGCCTGGTCACCACCGACCGGCGGGGCAGCCATGCCACGCTGAAGGGTCCGCCGGTGGAGACGCCCGCAGCGCTCGCCTTCCCGGTCGGCGCGCGATACGCCGGCCGGGGCGCGATGGCACGGGCCACCGTGTCCTGGGAGTCTCCACCACCCGGGCACGCCGAGGCGCTGGCCCTGTCCCCCTCCCGGCCGACCCTGGTGCACCGCTACTGGTCCGCGTCGGCCGACGGGTGCGAACTGCGGACGGCTGTGACCTCGTTCTCCACCATCGCGCTCGCCGAGGTCGAGGAGTTGGCGCGCTACCGCGACCGGGCCGACGGCACCACCGCCGCGGAGCTGCGGCGCGCCTACGACTGGCTGCGCAGGGCCGGGCTGACACTGCACCACCGCGACACGATCACCCGGATCGCGGGCACGCCGTCCGTTCGGGTCACCCGCCGGGTGCACGACCAGTACGCCCGGCCGCTGGAGATCACCGAGCTGATCGTGGACGCCCAGCAGGACGCGCTGGTCTACGAGTTCACCCTGCCCGCCGCGGTCTGACCGGCACGGCGGACGGCCCGCGGCCGACCCGCTGCTCCGCTGTCCGTTCGGCGACGACCAGGCGGACCCGGGGGCTGCCGTCCGGCCGCTGCCCGAACTCGGGCAGCGGGTGGAGTTCGACCCGGAATCCGGTCCGGTCCAGCTCGCGCAGGAGAGCACCGAAGCGGAGGGCGCGGTAGTACATGACGAACGGCGGGCGCCACAGCGCGTTGCGCACCCGCATCACCACGTCGAAGCCCAGGAGCATCCCGTACGCGAGCGAGCCCGGCCGGGGCGGGGCGACCACCGGAAAGGCGAACCGTCCCCCGGGCCGCAGCACGCGGTGGACCTGGGTGAACAGCCCTGGCAGCTCACGCGGCAGGAAGTGGCCGAACGCCCCGAAACTCACCACCAGGTCGAAGGCCGGCCCGAACGGCAGCGCCCGTGCGTCCGCCCGCACCCAGCCGGCCGTCGGCCCCTCGGGCCGGGTCCGCTCGCGCGCGACGCCGAGCATGCCCGCGCTGAAGTCGACGCCGGTGACGCTCCGGCGGCACACCCTCGCCAGGACGTCCATACCCGCCCCGGTGCCGCAGCACAGATCGAGCCCGGAGTCGAACGGCCCCAGCCTCCGCAGTGCCACGGCGGTGGCGTCGAGCACCGAGTCGGGCGTACGGAAGGGGGTGTGGTCGAATGTCGGTGCGAGGAGATCGTATCCGCGCTCCACGGACGACAGCACCTGGACGGCGAGTTCGCGCAGGCGGGGGCCTTCGGGGCTGAACATCTGATCAGCCTAGGGCCTGTCCGGCATGATCCGCCGGACAGGCCCTGGACCCAGGAGCCGGCCGTGGGGCTGACCTCGTGCGCACTGTGCGATCCGTTGACTGTGAGGAGCTGTGATGCGGGCATTCCGTGAGGCTGTGGAGGCGCACGACATGGACGCCGCCGAAGCGCTGCTGGCGGAGGATGTCGTCTTCTCCAGTCCGGTCGTCTTCAAGCCCTACACCGGCAGGCCGGTCACCGCGGCGATCCTGCACGCGGTGGCGGAGGTCTTCGAGGACTTCCGCTATGTGCGGGAGGTCAATGACGCGAACGGCCGTGACCATGTCCTCGTGTTCACCGCTCGCGTGGGCGACCGCGAAGTCGAGGGCTGCGACATCATCCATGTCGACGAAGACGGCCGCATCGACCAACTCACCGTGATGGTGCGTCCCTTGTCGGGCGCTCAGGCGCTCCAGGCGGCCATGGGCGCGAAGTTCGACCAGATCGCACGTGCTGCACAGGACCGTTCGGCCTGAACGGCTCCCCCAGTCCTGCCCCTGGGTCCGCCGGTCACCTCCGGCGGGCCCTTTCCGGCTTCACGCCCTCGCACGTACGTACCCCGTGATACAGTGCGAGCAGCACTCGTTTAACGCCCTGATACGGGCGTCGGTGCCAGCTCTTCCTCAGATCCTCATCGGCACGCCGTTCCGCCCGTTCTTTCGGGCCGGCCGTCCGGCTTTCCACACCACCTCGTGAGCGGGACTTCACCGCCATGGCCGAGGTGCTGTTCCCACCGCCCCGGGCGCTGGACGCGTCCCCTGCGCGGTTCTCCCCTTCCCCGCGTGTGTTCCTTCCACCCCAGTCGTCCACGAAAGGACCGGCCCCATGACCACCACCACACTCGACCGCCCCTTTGTCCAGCAGCAGCCCCAGCCCGTCAGCGGCGTCCTCGACATCGATGCGGCCGGGAAGGGGCACCTGCGGGCCGGCACCTGCCTGCCCTCCTCCTCCGACCTCGCCGTCTCCCCCGCCACGCTCCGCAGGTACGGCCTGCGCAAGGGCGACCTGGCCGAGGGCCTGCGCGGCGACCGGAGCGGTCTGACCGAGGTCACCCGGATCAACGGCCGTACGCCCGACGCGCTGCGCGGCCGGCCCCACTTCGGGGATCTGACGCCGCTTCACCCGCAGGAGCGACTGCGCCTGGAGCACCCCGCGTCCGGTCTGGCCGGGCGCGTCGTCGATCTGCTCGCCCCTGTCGGCAAGGGGCAGCGAGGCCTGCTCGTGGCCCCGCCGAAGACCGGCAAGACCGTGCTGATCCAGCAGCTCGCGGCGGCCGTCGCGGGCAACCACCCCGAGTGCCGGCTGATGGTCGTACTGCTCGACGAGCGTCCCGAGGAGGTCACCGACATGCGGCGCTCGGTGCGCGGCGAGGTGTACGCCTCGACCTTCGACCGGCCCGCCAAGCAGCACATCGCCCTGGCCGAGCTGGTGATCGAGCGGGCCAAGCGGCTGGTCGAGGCGGGCGAGGACGTCGTCATCCTGCTCGACTCGCTGACCCGGCTCTGCCGGGCGTACAACAACGCCGCCGCCTCCGGTGGCCGCACCATGAGCGGCGGGGTCGACACCGCGGCGCTGATCGGGCCGAAGCGGTTCTTCGGTGCCGCGCGCAGGGCCGAGGAGGGCGGTTCGCTCACGATTCTCGCCTCGGCCCTGGTGGAGACCGGCTCCCGTGCCGACGAGTTCTACTTCGAGGAGCTCAAGAGCACCGGCAACATGGAGCTCCGGCTGAGCCGTGAAGCGGCGTCCCGCCGGCTGTTCCCGGCCGTCGACATCGTCCTGTCCGGCACCCGCCGTGAGGAACTGCTGCTCACCCCCGCGGAGTTGTCGGCCGCACGCGGTCTGAGGCGAGTGCTGCAGTCCCGGGAGGGGCAGTACGGCCTGGGGACGCTGCTGGAGCGGATGCGCGAGGCCCCCGACAACGCGACCTTCCTCCGGCGCGTCCGGCCCACCCTGCCCGGCAGCTGACGGTGCCCGGCAGTCACCCCTCCCCGACCACGAAGAGCCGCCGTACCGCCGTGCGGCATCCGGGTGCTTGCGGAGGGCCTCCGGCCCGGTCACCGCGGCCGCCCGGGGTCCCCTTTCTACGTTTGCGGTATGACTATCGGACTTATTTCGCGGGCTGCCGTGTCCAGTTGTGCCCTCTGCACAGCGAGCCTGCTGGCGCTCTCCCCCGCCGCGGCGACCGCCGGCACGCGCGCGGGCCCCGCGCCGGCGCCCGGCTCCGGAGCACGAGCCGCCGCGGGACCACGGGCCGCGGCCGCGCCGGATTCGCTGCTGTACCGCTCGGGCACCCAGGTCCGCCCGCGCGCCGGGGCGCCCGAGGTCCCGGAGCCGTCCGCCCGGTCGTGGCTGGTGGCCGACGCCGACTCCGGTGAGGTGCTCGCCGCGCACGACGCGCACCGCAGGCTGCCGCCCGCCAGCACCCTCAAGACCCTGTTCGCGCTCACCGTGCTGCCCGTCCTGCCCGCCGGTATCCGGCACACCGTCAGCGAGGAGGAACTGACGGGTATCGGCCCCGGCAGCAGCCGTGTCGGGGTCGCGGAGGACCTCACGTACCGGATCTCCGACCTGTGGAACGGAGTCTTCCTCAGCTCGGGAAACGACGCCGTGCATGTGCTGGCCGCGCTCAACGGCGGCTGGGAGGTCACCGCCGAGCGGATGCAGGACAAGGCCCACGCCCTCGGCGCCCACGACACGCGGGTGAAGTCCCCCGACGGCTACGACGCCCCGGGCCAGGTGTCGTCGGCGTTCGACCTGGCGGTGTTCGGCCGGGCCGGGCTGCACCGCCCCGACTTCGTCCGGTACTGCTCCCGCGAGGAGGCGATGTTCCCGGGCCGCGACGGCGGATCGTACGGAATCCGCAACACCAACCGGCTGCTCACCGGATCGGACGGGGTGGAGCGGTATCCGGGGATCGTCGGGATCAAGAACGGCTACACCAGCAGCGCCGGCAACACGCTCGTGGCTGCCGCCCGCAGGGACGGACGCACCCTCGTGGTGACGGTGCTGAACCCCCGCTGGGGCGGCGGGCACGCTGTGTACGAGGAGGCGCGCACGCTGCTGGACTGGGGGTTCGACGCGTCCGGCCGGGTCGACGCGGTGGGGTCGCTGGACGCTCTGCGGGTCAAACCTCTGCCGGGATCCCAGGCGCAGCCCGCGACCGCCCCGGACCCCGCCGCGGTTCCGGCGGCGCGGGGCCACGGGCCCGAGCGGCCGGTGCCCTGGACGGTCGTGGGCGCCGCGCTGCTGGGCGCGATGGGCGTGGCCCTGTTCCTGCGGCTCAGGTGGGGGCCGGTGGTGCCGGACTGAACGGCCGCGACCAACGTCACCCGCCGCCGCAGCACACCGCCGCCCACCGCTCAGCGCTCCGAGAGGCCGTCAGCGTCGTACGGCGGTTCCGGGCAGCGGTTCCAGCGCGTGTACGGGGCGGATGCCGCCGACCGGCAGGCCGCCGCCGAGCAGCGGTTCACCGGCGAACGCGGTGAGCGCGGCCGGGTCGACCCCGGCGTGGGCGAGGGCGGCCGCGGTCACCGGGACGCGTGCCCGGTCGGCACCGTCGGAGATCTTCACGGCGACGGCGCTGCCGTCGGGCAGGGCGGCGACCTGTACGCCCTCGAATCCGTCCTTGGCGAGCAGCCCGGGTACGGCCCCCATCAGTGCGGCGACGTCCCGGCCGGAGCCCGATGCCATCCCGGGGTGGTCGCGCATCGCGTCGGCGACCCGGGCCTCAGGGGTGCCGGGCAGGGCGGTGGTGATCCGGGCGGCGGCGCGGGCGAGGCCGTACAGGGAGACGGCGAACAGGGGTGCGCCGCAGCCGTCGACGGTCACCCGGGCGACGCGCTGCCCGGTGAGGTCCTCGACGGTCTCGGCGATCGCCCGCTGGAGAGGGTGGCCGGGGTCGAGGTAGTCGCCGAGGGACCAGCCGTTGAGCCGTGCGGTGAGGAGCATGGCGGCGTGCTTGCCGGAGCAGTTCTGGGCGAGCCGGGAGGGCGGGCGGCCCTCGCGCACCCAGGTCTCGCGTACGGCCCGGCCGAACGGCAGGTCCGGGGTGTTGCGCAGGTGGTCCTCGGTGAGTCCGGCGCCCGCGAGGACGCGCCGGGTTCCGGCGAGGTGCCGTTCCTCGCCGGAGTGGCTGGCGGCGGCGAGGGAGAGCAGCTCGCCGCCGAGCGGGAGACCGGCCCGCACCATGGCGACGGCCTGGACGGGCTTGAGCGCGGAGCGCGGGTAGCAGGCGGCCTCGATGTCACCGAGCCCGAGCCGGACCTCGCCGTCGGCGCCGAGGACGACGACGGAACCGTAGTGGACACCTTCCACGACCCCGCCGCGGACGAGGTGGGCGACAGGGGCGTGGAGGGGTTCGCGGACCGGGGGCGCGGCCACGGGGAACGTGCTGTTCATCGGGATCGGTCTTCCGTGGGGGCGGGCCCGTGGGGGGCCAGGGGGGCAGGCGTGTGCGGGACCGCGCGGGTGGCCGTCCGGGGGGCGGCGCGCGCCGGGCGCACGAGGGACGTGAGGGTCGTCCCGACCCGCTCGAGATGGTGCGACATCGCCTCGGCGGCGTCGTCCTCCGAGCCGTCGGCCAGCGCCTCGACGATCGCCCGGTGCTCGCGGTTGGACCGCTCGCGCCGGTCCCCGAGCTGGTTGAGGAAGGCGGACTGACGCGCCAGCGCGTCCCGGATCTCCTCGATGACCCTGCGGAACACGGGGTTCTGGGTGGCCTCGGCCACTGCGAGGTGGAAGTGGGTGTCCATGGCGGCCCAGGCGGTGGTGTCGGTCTCCCGGTCCATCCGGTCCAGCAGATGCTGCAGGAGCTCGAGGTGCTCGGGGGTACGCCGCCGGGCCGCGTACCGGGCGACCGGGATCTCGACGTGGCGGCGCACCTCCAGCAGGTCGCCGGCCGCGTAGTCGCCGAAGGTGGGGTCCCCGACGGCGTCGGCGACGACGAAGGTGCCCTTGCCGGTCCTGGACGCGGTCAGGCCCATGGTCTGCAGCGCCCGCAGCGCCTCGCGCAGTACGGGCCGGGAGACCTCGAGGGTGCGGCACAGCTCCGCCTCCGAGGGAAGCTTGTCGCCGATGGCGTACTCGCCGCGCTCGATGGCGTCGCGCAGGTGGGAGAGGACCGCTTCCATCGCGCTGACGCGCCGCGCCCCGACCCCACCTGTCTGGCTGTCCGACAGGTTCACGGGAGTGATGGTGCGGGGCGGACGCGAGGGGTGTCAAGCCGGACGGACCGCGCCCGCGCTGGGGCTACCCACACTCTCGTTCCGGGGGCCAACATCATTCTGCGGCGAGGCGTCCGTTCACATACTCACGTACATGGCCAATCCAACGGTGCTCAATCCGACGATGTTCACGGAAACCCCCGCCGCACGTACACGGGAAAAGGGGAGCGACTTCGCCGAACTGGGCATCCCGTACTGCCGGACGGGTCTGTTCGCCTCGTACGCCACGGCGCTGCGCCACCTCAGGAGCGTGGGGGAACCGCTGCGCGAGGCCCGCTGACGGACGGCGGCACACCCTCCGGCGGGAGGACGGGCGGCCCTTACGACCACAGCGCGTCGGCCAGGGCCGCGCCGGCGAAGGCCGCGCCCAGGCCGGCCGTGACGCTCGCCACGACATTCACGGCGGCATGGCGGACGGCCCCCGTCTCGGCGAGGCGGAGGGTCTCGTAGGAAAAGGTGGAGTACGTGGTCAGGGCGCCGCACAGGCCGGTGCCGAGCAGCAGCTGGAGCCGGGGGCCCGCGGCGCCCGCGGCCACCGCGCCGGTGAGCAGGCCGAGCATCAGGCAGCCGGCGACGTTCACCGTGAAGGTCCCCCAGGGGAAGACCGCGTCGTGCCGGGCCCGCACCGCGCGGTCGGTGAGATGGCGCAGGGGCGCGCCGACCATGGCACCCAGTACGACCAGCAGCCAGGTCACGGCGTACCTCCTCGCAGGGCACTGCCCGTCGGCTCCGTGGTGGCCGCGGCTCTCCTTCCCAGCACGCGGCGGGTCGCGGACGCGGCCAGCCATACGGTGGTGAGCGCCGCGAGCGGGGTGAGGACGAGATGGACGAGCGCGAGGCCCCTGCTGCCGTCGGCGAACAGGTGGTGGCCGTCGACGGCGTAGGCCGAGAAGGTGGTGAAACCGCCGAGGACTCCGGTGCCGAAGAACGGGCGGACGAGGGGGTGGGCGGCACGGGCTTCGGTGATGATCACCATGAACACGCCGATGATGGCGCAGCCGGTGATGTTGACCCCCAGGGTCGTCCAGGGGAAGCCGTCCGCCGGTGTCGGCCACCGCAGCGCGGCCGCGTGGCGGGCGGCGGCGCCCGCTCCCCCGCCGAGCGCCACCACGGCGACGACGGGAGCGTGCGCGCGCAAGGAGGGGCGTGCGCGGAGGGCCTCGGTGGGCGGGGGTGTCACGGGCGTACGTCTCCTACTCGTCGAACGGCCCAGGACGTGCGGGCGCGCGTCTTCACAAGTAGGGACCGTTGGCGGCGGTGCCGCGGTTCGGATACGGCGGGCCCCACCGCCGCGCCGCGAGACGTGTTCGCGGCCGAGGGCCAGCTTAACGCCCGCGGGCGGGAAGTCCCTCGACCGTATGCGCTACCAGCCCTTCGCGAACATCCGCGCGACCTCGGCGATCCGCACCTCGTCGCGCCGGTAGTACGGGCGCCCGGCGGCACCGCCGGTGCGCAGCAGGCCGACGGCCGTGAGCAGCCGGAGGTGGGTGAGGGCGACCGGGTGGGCCATGCCGAACCGGCCGGCGACGGCCTCCGCGGTGGCGCCGTGTTCGGCGCGGCCGGGTTCCCTCAGCCAGGCGAGGATCTGCAGCCGTGTCCCGCCGTCGGGAGTCCCGCTCATGTCGTCCACCTCCGCCCCGGCGTCCTCTCCGGGTTCTTCCACTGTCCCGCAGCCGGCGCCCCTGTGTCAGGCGCTCCGGCACCCTTGCCGGGACAGCCAACCCGCCTCGGCCGCAGGGCAGTTGAACGATGCAGCGACTCGACGGCACAACCGCTTCACGGCACAACGGCGGGCGGCCCGGCCGCACCCGTACCGTCGTGCGTGCGGCCGGGCCCCGGCGTACGTACGTCAGGAACTCACACGCTCACCGGTGGCTGAACCATGACATCGCGGGCAGCGCCCGGTCGTCGTAGCCGAACAGCGCCTGGTTCTCCCAGCCGTTGCCGGAGGCCGGGTCGGCCGGGTCCCAGCCGTTGCCGGTGCGGGCGGTCCAGGTCGCCTCCCAGTAGAAGACGCCGAGGCCCCGCCCGTTCGGGACGGCCTCCACGATGCTCGCCACGTCGTTCATCCACCGGGTCTGGCCCGCCGTGGTCGCCGGGTAGCCGGGGACCAGTTCCCCGGTGAGGTCGATGATGTTCTCGAGCCCGTCCTCACTGTCGAGGCGGAACGGGTAGGCCGTCTCGGCGAGGAAGACCGGCTTGCCGTAGCGGGCGGCGGCGTCGTCCAGGGTGGTCTGGAAGTCGTGGAGCGTACCGTGCCAGTAGCCGTAGTACGACAGGCCGATGGCGTCGAACCTCACGCCCCGGGACACCGCGTTGTCGAACCACCAGCGGGTGCCGTCGAGGTCACCTCCCTCGGCGAGGTGCAGCGCGACGGTCGTGGACGGGGCGACCGCCTTGACTGCGTCGTAGCCGGAGTTGAGCAGTCCGGCGAGTTGCGTCCAGTTGCTGGTGGACCCCTCGTTCCAGAGCATGCCGCCGTTGATCTCGTTGCCGACCTGGACCATGTCCGCAGTGGTGCCCTGCGCCTTGAGGGCACCCAGGACGTCGTACGTGTGCTGGTACACGTCCGTCTTCAACTGGCTGTAGGAGTGACCTGCCCAGGCGGCGGGCTTGTGCTGCTTGCCGGGGTCGGCCCAGGTGTCCGAGTAGTGGAAGTCGACCAGCAGCTTCATCCCCTGGGCCTTGACGCGCTGGGCCATGGCGAGGACGCGTGCCTTGTTGTTGTAGCCGTCGGCCGGGTTCACCCAGACCTTCAGGCGGGCGTAGTTCATGCCGGCGGACCGCAGGACGGCGACGCCGTCGCCGGCGCTGCCGGAGGCGGTCCGGTAGACACCGCCCTTGGCCTCGCTCTTGGGCAGGGACGAGATGTCGGCGCCCTTGACCGCCAGGCCGGAGGTGCCCGGCGCGAAGGTCAGGTCGTCGACGTTGAGCCAGTTGCCCGCGTTGGCGTCGCTGTGGACGCTGATCGTGCACTGGTTGTTCGTCACCCTGACGGGCACGACGATCCGTATCCAGTCGCCGGCGGACACCGGCAGGTCGGTGCGCTGTTCGGTGCCGCCGCAGTTCTTGAGGGCGAGGTATGCGGCGTTCTGGCCACCGCCGGAGCGGACCCAGGCGGCCAGCTTGTAGTCGCCGTTGGTCAGACCGGACAGGTACTGGTACGTCTCCACCCGGTAGGCCGAGGACGACCAGTGGGACAGGCGGTAACTTCCGCTGCGGCCACCGGACTCGGCGTACGAGGCGCCGGTGGCGCCGTACTCCGACCAGCCGCCCGGGGTTGCGGCCCCCGAACCATCGGCTTCGAAGCCGCCGTTGGTGAGGGTGCTCGCCGCCGTCGCGGTCTGGGCGGGCAGTGCGGTGAGGGCCAGCCCTGCGGCGAACGGCAGCAGCAGGGCCCGGAGTACCCGTAAGCGTGTGCGTGTGTGTCTGGGATGGAACATCGGTGTTCGTCGTCCCTTCGACGTGGAGGAAGAGGAGCGCCCCCGCCCGCGGCGGGGCGGGGGCCTCCCTCCGCCCGCGGCGTGCGCTGCTCACGCGGGCGGAGGGGAGTCGTGGCTCAGCCGTCGAATCGGACGACCCGGACGGCTCCGGCCGGGACCGCCAAGCGGCCCATGGCGCGTTCACCCGTCAGCAGCTCGGTGCCGGGGGTGTCCAGCGGCACCTTGGTGTCGCCGGCGGTGTGGTTGATCACGAACAGGAAGGTGCCGGACTCCCCGGTGCGGCGCACCACTTCGACGTCGCGGGGCAGGTCGGCGCGCGGAGTGATCCCGGTGTCCTCGACGGCCCAGCCGAGCAGCGTGTCCAGGCCTTCGGCGCCCAGGCGGGTGGAGACGTACCAGGCGCTGCCCTCACCGAAGCGGTGGCGGGTGACGGCGGGGTGGCCGGCGGTGAGGCCGTCGGCGTAGGTCCATACGGTCTCGGCGCCGCGCGGCACCACGAACTCGGACCATACGTCGGCGCCGAGTTCGGAGCCGTCGGGGCCGGTCAGGCGCACCTGGGCGCCGGCATCGAGCGGTGAGAACTCCTCGACGGTCAGGCCGAGGACGTCCCGCAGGGCCCCCGGGTGGGCGCCGTCGTACACGGCGTCGTGTTCGTCGACGATGCCGGAGAAGTACGAGACGACCAGAGTGCCGCCGTTCTCGACGTACTCCTTGAGGTTGCTCCCCGCCGCCTCGGTCATCAGGTACAGGGCGGGGACGACGACCAGGGGGTAGCGCGACAGGTCGGCTTCCGGGTGGGCGAAGTCGACGGTGAGGTGGCGGTCGTAGAGCGCCTCGTAGAAGGCGTCGGCGCGTTCGCGGGCGTCGTGGTCCTCGGTGGGGCGCCAGTCGAGGTTCTGCGCCCACCAGGAGTGCCAGTCCCACAGCACGGCGACGTCAGCCTCGGTGCGGGTGCCACGCAGAGGCGTCAACGCATCGATGTCCGCGCCGAGTTCGACGACCTCGCGCCAGACGCGGGTGTCCGTGCCGCCGTGCGGGAGCATCGCCGAGTGGAACTTCTCGGCGCCCCGCCTGGACTGGCGCCACTGGAAGAACAGGGCGCCCTCGGAGCCGCGGGCCACATGGGCGAGGGAGTTGCGTGCCATCTGTCCGGGCGCCTTGGCGGGGTTGCGGGGCTGCCAGTTGACGCCCGAGGTGGAGTGCTCGAGCAGCAGCCAGGGGGCGCCGCCGGCGACGGAGCGGGTGAGGTCGGCGGACATCGCCAGGTTCACGTGGGTGCGGCGGCCGTCGGTGATCAGGTAGTGGTCGTTGGTGACGAAGTCGACCTCGCGGCCCCAGGCCCAGTAGTCCATGGAGTCGCACTGGCTGAGGGCCGTCATGAAGTTGGTGGTGACCGGGATGCCGGGTGAGAGGCGGTGCAGGATGTCCCGCTCGGCGACGAAGTTCTCCCGCACGGTCGCGTCGGCGAACCGCCGGTAGTCCAGCGCCTGGGCGGGGTTGCCGACCGTCGGGGTGGCCCGCGGCGGGTTGATCTGCTCGAAGTCCGCGTAGCGCTGGCCCCAGAAGGCGGTGCCCCAGGCCTCGTTGACGGCGTCGACGGTGCCGTAGGTGCGGGCGAGCCAGCGGCGGAAGTGGGCGGCGCACCCGTCGCAGTAGCAGGCGGAGACGGGGACGCCGTACTCGTTGTGGACGTGCCACATCGCGAGCGCGGGGTGGTCGCCGTAGCGCTCGGCGAGCCTGGTGGTGATGTCCGCGGCGGCGGCGCGGTAGTCGGGATTGCTGTGGCAGATGGCGCCGCGGGAGCCGAACTCGTAGCGCATCCCCTCCGCGGTCACCGGCAGCGCGTCCGGGTGGGCGCGGTAGAACCAGACGGGCGGCACCACGGTGGGCGTGCCGAGGTCGACGCGGATGCCGTTCTCGTGCAGCAGGTCCAGGACCCGGTCGAGCCAGCCGAAGTCGTGGACGCCGGGCCCGGGCTCCAGCAGGGCCCAGGAGAAGATGCCGACGCTCACCATGGTGACGCCGGCCTCACGCATCAGCCGGACGTCCTCGGTCCAGACGCTTTCCGGCCACTGCTCGGGGTTGTAGTCCCCACCGAAGGCGAGCCCGGTCAGGCCCTTGGGGGTGGTCTCCGGCATGGATCTTCTCCAGAAATGTCGAACTGCTGGGAACGTGCACACACTTTTTCGGTGACACGAAGCCAACATAACCGCACAGCAACAACCATTGACAAGTGTCCTGGATGTTTCTCTACTGTGAACGCTCACAGAGCAGCGCGAGCCAGGGTACGAGCCGCGCGCAGCTGGGGCAGCAGGCCTTCGCTAAAGGCGGGGGCCCAGGTCAGGGGAGAGTTCCATGCGATACACGATCCACCGTCGCCTCGTGAGTTCCGCCATAGCGGTCACGCTCGGCGCCACCATGCTGGCCGCGTGCGGCTCGTCGTCGGACGACGACAGCGGGGCCCGGTCCGGTCCGGTCTCACTGACATACTGGACCTGGGCCCCCGGCATGGACAAGGTCGTGGACCTGTGGAACGAGGGTCCGGGCAAGAAGGAGCAGATCAAGGTCACGGTGAAGAAGCAGGCGTCCGGCGACACGCTGGTCACCAAGATCCTCACCGCGCACAAGGCGGGCAAGGCCCCGGACCTGGTGCAGGCGGAGTACCAGGCGCTGCCCACGCTGGTCAGCAATGACGCGCTCGCCGACATCTCGAAGGACGTGGGCGACGCGAAGAGCAAGTTCGCGGACGGCGTCTGGCAGCAGACCACGCTCGGCACGGACGCGGTGTACGCGGTCCCGCAGGACATCGGGCCGATGATGTTCTACTACCGCGAGGACCTGTTCAAGGAGTACGGCCTGACGGTGCCGACGACCTGGGACGAGTTCGCGGACACCGCGCGCACGCTCAAGAAGAAGTCGCCGAAGACGGACCTGACCACGTTCTCCGCCAACGACTCGGGCCTGTTCGCGGGCCTGGCCCAGCAGGCCGGCGCGCAGTGGTGGACCACGTCGGGCGACAAGTGGAAGGTCGGGATCTCCGACGACGCGACCAAGAAGGTCGCCGAGTTCTGGGGCGGCCTGGTCAAGGAGGGTGCGATCGACAACCAGCCGATGTACACCCCCGCCTGGAACAAGGCGCTCAACACCGGCAAGCAGATCGCGTGGGTCAGCGCCGTGTGGGCGCCGGGCACGCTGAGCACGGCCGCGCCGGACACCCAGGGCAAGTGGGCCATGGCCCCGCTCCCCCAGTGGACCGACGAGGAGAACCGCACCGGCAGCTGGGGCGGCTCGTCCACCGGCGTCACCACGGACTCCGGGAACAAGGAGGCCGCCGCGAAGTTCGCCGCCTGGCTGAACACCGACGGCGAGGCCCTGAACGCGCTGGCGAAGGAGAGCGGCATCTACCCGGCCTCCACCTCGGCCCAGCTCAGTGGCGCCTTCACCACCCCGCCGGAGTACTTCTCCAACCAGCCGGACTTCTACAAGAACGCCGCCGAGATCGCGCAGACCACCGCGCCGTCCGCCTGGGGCCCGAACGTCAACGTGGCGTACACGACGTTCAAGGACGCCTTCGGTGCCGCGGCGAAGAACAAGTCCGACTTCGTCGCGGCCGTGGACACCATGCAGCAGGACACGGTCGCCGACCTGAAGAAGCAGGGCTTCGAGGTCGCTCCGTGACATCCCCGGCACGTGGGAAGGCGTACGGGGGCGAAGGGGCCCCGTACGCCCGCCCGTCCCGCCCCTCCGCGCCGAGGCGCACCCGAAGCGCCCCCTTCCTCTTCCTGATCCCCGCGACGGTCCTCTTCCTGCTCTTCTTCGCGCTGCCCATCGGGTACGCGATCTGGCTCAGCTTCCGCAAGGTGCAGGTGTCCGGGCTCGGCCTGGGCGCCGGCGCCCGGAAGGAGGTCTGGGCCGGCCTGGAGAACTACACCGCCGCCCTCTCCGACAGCGAGCTGCTGGACGGCGCGCTGCGCGTGCTCGGCTACGGCTGCATCGTGGTGCCGGTGATGCTGGGGCTCGCCCTGGTGTTCGCGCTGATGCTGGACTCCGAGCGGGTGCGGCTCGCGCCCTTCACCCGGCTCGCGATCTTCCTGCCGTACGCCATCCCCGGCGTGATCGCGGCGCTGCTGTGGGGCTTCCTGTACCTGCCCGACGTGAGCCCGTTCCACTTCGTGCTCGACACGTTCGGCCTGCCGCAGCCGGACCTGCTGGACGGCGGTCCGCTGTTCCTCGCCCTGTCGAACATCGCGGTGTGGGGCGGCACCGGCTTCAACATGATCGTCATCTACACCGCGCTGCGGGCCATTCCGGTCGAGGTGTACGAGGCGGCGAAGCTGGACGGCGCCACCCCCCTGCAGATCGCGCTGAAGATCAAGATCCCGATGGTCGCGCCGTCGCTGGTGCTCACCTTCTTCTTCTCGATCATCGCGACCCTCCAGGTGTTCAACGAACCGACCACGCTGAAGCCGCTCACCAACTCCGTCTCCACCACCTGGAGTCCGCTGATGAAGGTGTACCAGGACGCCTTCGGCAACGGCGATATCTACTCGGCCGCCGCCCAGGCCGCCCTCATCGCGCTCGCCACCCTGGGGCTCTCCTTCGGCTTCCTGCGGGCCGCGAACCGACGCAACAAGCGGGACGACAGTCAAGGAGCCGCCCGATGAGTTCCGTGGCCCTGAACAAGGCCGAGCCCGTGGCCGGCACCGCCCCGGGCACCGGCCGGGGTCCGGCGCGGCCCCGCCGCATCGCCCTGGTCCCCACCCTGACGCTGCTGCTCGGCGCGCTGTACTGCCTGCTGCCGGTGGCCTGGGTGGTCATCGCGTCGACCAAGTCCGGCAGTGAGCTGTTCTCCACGTTCACGTTCTGGCCCGGCACCGGTCTCACCGAGAACCTCTCCGACCTGAACGCGTACCGCGACGGCGTCTACTGGCAGTGGATGGGCAACTCCGCCCTGTACGCCGGACTCGGCGCCCTGCTGTCCACGTGCGTGTCGGCGGTCAGCGGCTACGCGCTGGCGGTCTACCGCTTCCGGGGCCGCGAGACGCTGTTCAACGTGCTGCTCGCGGGCGTGCTGATGCCGCCGGTGATCCTCGCCGTCCCGCAGTACCTGCTGCTGGCCCAGGCGGACCTCACGGACTCCTACCTGTCCGTGCTGCTCCCGCAGATCCTCTCCCCGTACGGCGTCTACCTCGCGCGGATCTACGCCGCGGCGTCGGTGCCGTCCGACGTGGTGGAGGCCGGGCGGATGGACGGGGCGGGCGAGTGGCGGATCTTCACCCGGGTCGCGCTGCCGATGATGCTGCCCGGACTGGTGACGGTCTTCCTGTTCCAGTTCGTCGCGATCTGGAACAACTTCCTGCTGCCGTACATCATGCTCAGCGACGACGAGAAGTTCCCGATCACGCTCGGTCTGTACACGCTCCTCGAACAGGGCGCCAACACCCCGGCGTTGTACACCCTGGTGATCACCGGTGCGTTCCTCGCGGTGTTTCCGCTGGTCGCGCTCTTCCTGGTCATCCAGCGGTTCTGGAGCCTGGATCTGCTGTCCGGAGCCGTAAAGTCATGACCATGAGCAACACGGGAGGCAGGCGCAGGCCGCCGACGATCCACGACGTGGCGCGTGAGGCCGGTGTCTCGCGCGGCACCGTCTCACGCGTGCTCAACGGCGGCCACTACGTCAGCCCTTCCGCGGCGGAGGCGGTCAACGCCGCGATCCACAGGACGGGTTACGTGGTGAACCGGCACGCCCGCTCGCTGATCACCGGCCGGTCCGACTCGGTGGGCTTCCTGCTGACGGAGCCCCAGGAGCGGTTCTTCGAGGATCCCAACTTCAATGTCCTGCTGCGTGGTTGCACGCAGGCGCTGGCCGCGCACGACATTCCGCTGCTGCTGATGATCGCCGGCACGCAGGCCGAACGGCGGCGCATAGTCCGGTACATCGCCGCCGGGCACGTCGACGGGGTGCTGCTGGTCTCCAGCCACTCGGGCGATCCGGTGGCCGAGGAGCTGCGGGCCGCGGGCGTGCCGCTGGTCGCGTGCGGCAAGCCGATCGGGCTGGGTTCCAAGACGAGTTACGTGGCCGCGGACGACCGGGACGGTGCCCGTGACATGGTGCGCCATCTGTTGTCGCTCGGCCGGCGCAGGGTGGGCGTGGTGACCGGCCCGCTCGACACCCCGGGCGGCGTGGAGCGCCTCGCGGGGTACAAGGAGGTGCTCGCCGAGGCCGGCATCGGGATCGACGAGCGGCTCATCGTCTCCGGCGACTACAGCAGGGCCAGCGGCGAGGCGGGCGCGGAGCGCCTGCTGGCCGGGGCACCCGACATGGACGCCGTGTTCGTCGCCTCGGACCTGATGGCGCAGGGTGTGCTGACGGCACTGCACCGCGCGGGACGCCGGGTGCCCCAGGACGTGGCAGTCGGCGGCTTCGACGACTCCCCGGCCGCCGTCTCCACCAGCCCCGGCCTGACCACGATCCGCCAGCCGTGGGACCGCATCAGCTCCGAGATGGTACGGGTCCTGCTCGCCCAGGTGGGCGGCGAGGACCCGGCCACGGTGATCCTCCCCACGGAACTGGTGAAGCGCGAGTCGGCGTAGGGGCGCGCGCCGGCCCCCGGGCGTGACGCGCGTGTCGCGCGCGCATGGCCCGTACACCGCCCAGCCATTAGTTGAACTTCGAACAAATGTTACCGTTCACTCATGGCAGCGGAGACGGCCGGCATCCGGCTCGAGGAGCGGTGGCGGGAGATTCTGTCGGTACACGCGCGCGCCCTCGGCGAGATCGACCGTGCGCTGCATCCGCACGGCGTGGGCGCCTCCGACTTCGAGGTGCTCGACCTGCTCGCGACCGCGTCGCCCGAGGAGGGCGAGCACTGCAGGGTGCAGAACCTGGGCGGGCGGGTCCACCTCAGCCAGAGCGCACTGTCCCGCCTCATCGCCCGGCTGGAGAAGGACGGCCTGGTCACCCGCAGCCTCTGCGCGGAGGACCGGCGGGGCGTCCACGTCACGCTCACCCGCAAGGGCCGCGACCTGCACGCCGAGATACTGCCGCTCCAGCGCGCGGCCCTGGCCCGCGCGCTGGGCGAGTAGTCCGCCGGACATGATGCCTAGGGGCGGCTCAGCAGGGTGCGCACCCCCTCGGACGTCAGTGTCAGGCGGTGCTCCGAGCTGCCGTCGATGGTGAGGGACAGCTCGTCGGCCGGCCACTGCGCGGCCAGCGCCCCGAGCGGCACCAGCCGGTAGCGGGAGACGAACGGCAGCAGCCCCGACATCTCCAGTTCCGAGGTGAACACCGGCACCACCTGGATGCCGTCCGGCTGCTCCATCACCGGCAGCGCGACCGCGCCGGGGTCGGCGGCCTCGTCACCCGCGTCGTCGGGCACGGGGATCAGTACGTCACTGTTGGCGAGGGCGTCCAGCGCCGCCGTGTCCTGGGTGTTGTCGGCGAGAGCGTCCAGAGCCCGCTGGGCGGACGTGGGGTCGTTGTTCTCGTGCGCGGGTGTCTCCATGGCAGCTTCCCTCGTAGCGGCGGTCGTACGGACCCGCCCCGGACGGAATCGGCGACGACCATCGGCGATCCGCGACGAGCGATCCGCACGCGGCGGACCGGCCCAACGGCGGATCAGCTGATCGGACCAGGATCCGCTCCGGGCACGGTCCTGTCCGCGTACCCGGTCGCGCGGCCCGCAATCCTCCCGGCACCGGAAGGGACAGGAAGGGACACCCCATCGGAGCCCTCTGACCGGCATGGTTATCATATGAGCGCCGCCTAGCTCGAAAGATAATCCTGTGACTGTCAACGAAGACTCGTTCACCAGCTGGAAGCACCGTGAGGAGATCGCGGAGTCGATGATCCCGATCATCGGGAAGCTGCACCGCGAGCGGGACGTCACCGTCCTGCTGCACAGCCGCTCCTTGGTGAACAAGTCGGTGGTCTCGATCCTCAAGACCCACCGCTTCGCCCGTCAGATCTCCGGCCAGGAGCTGTCGGTCACCGAGACGCTGCCCTTCCTCCAGGCACTCACCGCGCTCGACCTCGGTCCGTCCCAGATCGACCTCGGTCTGCTCGCCGCGACCTACCGGACCGACGACCGCGGACTGTCGGTGGCGGAGTTCACCGCCGAGGCCGTGGCCGGTGCCACGGGCGCCGACAGGGCCGACCGTCGTGAGCCGCGCGACGTCGTCCTCTACGGCTTCGGCCGCATCGGCCGGCTCCTCGCCCGCCTACTCATCGAGAAGTCCGGCTCCGGCAACGGCCTGCGGCTGCGCGCCGTCGTGGTCCGCCGGGGCGGTGAGCAGGACATCGTCAAGCGCGCCTCCCTGCTGCGCCGCGACTCCGTGCACGGTCAGTTCCAGGGCACCATCACCGTGGACGAGGCGAACAGCACGATCGTCGCCAACGGCAACACCATCAAGGTGATCTACGCCGACGACCCGTCACAGCTGGACTACACGGCGTACGGCATCAAGAACGCCATCCTCATCGACAACACCGGCAAGTGGCGCGACCGCGAGGGCCTCTCGCAGCACCTGCGCCCCGGTGTCGACAAGGTCGTGCTGACCGCGCCCGGCAAGGGTGACGTGCCCAACATCGTGCACGGCGTCAACCACGACACCCTCAAGCCGGACGAGCAGATCCTTTCCTGCGCCTCCTGCACCACCAACGCGATCGTCCCGCCGCTCAAGGCGATGGCGGACGAGTACGGTGTGCTGCGCGGCCATGTGGAGACCGTCCACTCGTTCACCAACGACCAGAATCTGCTGGACAACTACCACAAGTCCGAGCGCCGCGGCCGCTCCGCGCCGCTGAACATGGTGATCACCGAGACGGGTGCCGCCTCCGCCGTCGCCAAGGCGCTGCCCGACCTCGACGCGACGATCACCGGCAGCTCGATCCGGGTCCCGGTGCCGAACGTCTCCATCGCGATCCTCAACCTCCAGCTGGGCCGCGCGACCGACCGCGCCGAGGTGCTCGAGTACCTCCGCGAGGTGTCGCTCACCTCGCCGCTGAAGCGTCAGATCGACTTCATCAGCGCCCCCGACGCGGTCTCCAGCGACTTCATCGGCTCGCGGCACGCCTCGATCGTCGACGCCGGCGCCCTCAGGGTCGAGGGCGACAACGCGATCCTGTACCTCTGGTACGACAACGAGTTCGGCTACTCCTGCCAGGTCGTCCGGGTCGTCCAGTACGTCTCCGGTGTGGAGTACCCGACCTTCCCGGCGCCGGCTTCCTGACCGGCCGGGCACGGCCGAGCGGGCAGAAGGACACACCGACGGAAGATACGGCGGGGCGGGGCCGGCGAACGAGTTCGCCGGCCCCGCCCCGCCGTACCGCGTCGATTTCCTCCCCCTACCGGTAAAAGTAAAGGCCTGCTCAGGCCCCAGGTGCCGACGAGGGGGCCACACCGCGGTCACGCCGAGGTCCGGATCGGTAACGATCTGCTCGTATCGGTTGCCGGACCCAAAACAGTTCCTAGTCTGCGGGCATGGCGCTCTTCAGTAGTCGTACCGGTAAACGTCCCCGCCTCGCCCCCGCCCTCGACGATGTCGCCCTCGGGCGCATCCTCCGACAGGTGGGCAAACGCGGTGGGGGCGTCAAGTCGACGGAGGTGACTCTCGTCGCGGCCTTCCTGGAGGAAACCGGGGACAACTGGGACCGGCGCAGCCATCGGGTGTCCGTGCTGGCCGGGGAGACGGCCGAATCGGGGTCCGACCTGGCCTCGGCCTGGCTGACCAGGTCGCCGAAGAACCCCGACGCGCTGGTGTTCCACTCCTGGGTCGGTCTGATGCGCGGCCTGCGGGACAGACATCTGGAGGACGCGGGACAGTTGGTGACCCAGTGCCATCGGGCCGCGGAGCTGAGTCCGGCGGATCCGCTGCCCTGGGTGGCCCTGCTCGGCATGGCCCGCATCGAGCGGTATCCGCAGAGCGAGGTCAACGCCATCTGGCGGGAGGCCACCGGACGCGACCGCTGGCACCGCGAGGCCTATCTGCAGATGCTCGCCCATCTGTCGCCGGAGGAAGGGGGCTCGAGCGCGGCCGTCCTCGACTTCATCGACGTGGTGCGCACCCGGATACCGGCCAACGCGCCGTGCGCCGCGATCGAGCTGACCGCGGCCGTCCGGCAGTACCAGGGGCTGGTGGCGCAGGGCGGCGTCCGGGCCATGACGGCCGGTCAGCTGTGGGACGGCGGACAGATCGCGGCCTCGCTGGAGCAGGCCGCCTCCCTCTGGGCGAAGCCGGGATTCTTCCAGCACGCGGCGGCCCAGGCGGACCTGAACGTCCTGGCGTACGCGCTGTGCGCGGCCGGCCGGGCCGTCGACGCCAACCATGTGTTCGAGGCGCTCCAGGGCACGGTGACCCCGTGGCCGTGGAACGACGACGGACCCGCGGTCCAGCGGTTCGAACAGCACAGGGCCAAGGCCGAGCGGGGACGGCAGGGCGGCGTCGGAGGAGCCTGACGCCGCCTCGCCGCACGCGCCGTCAGTCCCGTTCCCGGGCCAGGATGTCCGTGACGGCCTTCCGCATCACCGTCGCGGGGTCCGCCGCGGCCCCTTCGGAGCGCCACGCCACGAATCCGTCGGGGCGGACCAGGACCGCTCCGTCCCCGGTGACGCCGTGGGCCTGTGCCCAGTCCACGCCGTCGTCCGGCGTCAGGTCCGCGGCGGGGCCGGTGCCGATCCGGTAGGCGTCGAGGGGCACCCGCAGGTGCTGCGCCGCCCGCGTCGCGGCGGTGTGCCAGGCGCCGTCGCCGGACTCGCCGGTCAGCAGCACCAGGGACCGTTCGTACAGGTCGAGGGTGGAGATGCGGACGCCGTCGCGGTCCAGCCACAGGTGGGGGGCCCGGGTGCCCGGCTCCCCCGTCAGCTGCAGGCCCTCCGGGACGACCGGCGCCGCCGGATCGCCGCCGACGACCGCGCCCTGCGGATAGCGGTAGCCCAGCGCCACGTTGAGGATTCCGCCCTTCGGGCCCTTGCTGCCGGCGCCCGCCGCGGGCGTGTAGCCGGGGTGGCTGTGCTCGACCGAGCGGTTCGATGCGCGGGCGCTGGTCGCCTCGGCGACCGGCCGCCGCTCGGCGTCGTAGGACTCCAGCAGTCCGGGGCCCGCCCAGCCGCCGTGGACGGCGGCCAGCTTCCAGGCGAGGTTGTGCGCGTCCTGGATGCCGGTGTTGGAGCCGAACGCCCCGGTGGGCGACATCTCGTGGGCCGAGTCGCCGGCGAGGAACACCCGGCGGTCGGTGTACCTCTCGGCGACCCGCTCGGCGGCGTGCCAGGCGGCCCGGCCGGTGATCTTGACGTCGAGGTCCGGCACGCCGACCGCCCGCCGGATGTGGGCGACGCACCGCTCGTCGGTGAACTCCTCGATCGTCTCGCCGTGTTCGGGGTGCCAGGGGGCGTGGAACACCCAGTTCTCGGCGTTGTCGACGGGCAGCAGCGCCCCGTCGGCCTCCGGGTTCGTCAGGTAGCAGACGATGAACCGGCGGTCGCCGACGACGCCCGCGAGGTCGCGTGAGGAGAAGGTGAGGCTCACGTTGTGGAACAGGTCCCCCGGACCCCTCTGACCGATGCCGAGCCGCTCCCGCACGGGGCTGCGCGGGCCGTCCGCGGCGACCAGGTAGTCGGCGCGGACGGTGGTGTGCTCGCCGGTCTCCCGGCTCTTGAGCCGCGCCGTCACCCCCTCGTCGTCCTGGTCGAACGACATCAGCTCGGTCCCGAAGCGCAGATCGCCGCCGAGTTCGCGGGCGCGGGCCAGCAGCACCGGCTCGAGGTCGTTCTGGCTGCACTGGCACCACCCGCCGGGGCTGAACCGGGCCAGCCCGCCCCCGGGGTCGATCTCCTTGAACAGCCACTCGTCGTCGCCGTCCACCAGACTCGGCATCTGCATGATGCCGTGGTTGTCCGCCAGGACCGACGCGACCTCCTTGATCTGCTGCTCCACTCCGGCCACCCGGAACAGCTCCATGGTGCGCACGTTGTTGCCGCGCCCGCGCGGGTGGATCGACGTGCCCGTGTGACGTTCGACGAGCGTGTACGGCACGCCCAGACGCCCCAGGAACACGGACATCGACAGGCCCACGAGGGAGCCGCCGACGATGAGGACGGGCGTGCGGTGACCGGTCTCGCCGGCCTCTTGCAATCGGTTCATTGAACTGCCTCCAGCGTCGCCCTGGACGGGCGGGGAAAGGACGCCGCATTCATTCCCGGTACGGGTCGTTTCGTGTCCCGGTGGCACCCGGTTGACGCGCGGTTCACCCACCTGCCCCGTGTGTCTCGCGCACCTCGCGGGGCGCGTCGACGATCGGTTCAGGGCGAGCCCGACCGTTTCGGCGACGGGGCCGTTCCCGACCTCCACTGAAGAGCCTTTCGTGAAGAAGAGGAGAGGTGCGCCGGATGACCACGACGGAACGCACGACGGGACCCATGGCGGGACGCATAGCGCAGTCGGCGTTCGACGGCTCCAGGCTGCGGGTGATTCTGCTGCTCGACCTGTACGACGGGGCGCAGGAGCGGTTCCTCGAGGCTTACGAGCACATGAGCAGCAAGGTCGCGTCCATTCCCGGTCACATCCAGGACCAGCTCTGCCAGTCGATCGAGAACCCCTCGCAGTGGCTCATCACCAGTGAGTGGGAGAGCGCACTTCCCTTCCTCGCCTGGGTGAACAGCGAGGAGCACATCGAGATCGTCCGCCCGATGCACAGCTGTGTCCGCGACACCCGCTCCATGCGTTACAGCGTCCTGCGCGAGACGGAGCCGTGCACCGGGCTGAAGGCGCGGTCCGGTCTGCAGGCGCAGGTCCGCGTGGGCGACGGGGTGGCCCGCCACGCGCTCACTTTCACCGTCAAGCCGGGCAGCGAGTCCAAGGTCGCGGAGCACCTGATCGGGTACTCCTCCCCCCAGGTCCCGCTGGACGGGAACACGCGGCTGCGCCGCACCTCCGTGTTCATGCACGGCAACCGCGTGGTGCGGGCCGTGGAGGTCGAGGGCGATCTGCCCGCGGCACTGCGCCACGTGGCCGCTCAGCCCGAGATTCGGGCGGTCGAGGAGGCCATGGACCCCTATCTGGAACAGGAGCGGGATCTGTCCGACCCCGGCTCCGCGCGGGTGTTCTTCACACGGGCCGCGCTCCCCTCCGTGCACCACGTCCGTGCGGACGGCCCCGAGCCCGCGGGTCTGCGGCGGCACGCGCTGTACTACCCGGCCGTCGAGGGACAGGGCACGGAGCTGGCCCGGTTCCTCTCCCATCAGGACGAGGCCGCGGCCGGCGACCCGGACAGCCCGGTCTTCGCGAGCACCGTCTTCCAGCGCGACAACATCGTGGTCCGCATGATCGACGTCACCGGCGACCTCGGCGTCGACTCCGAAGGGGCCCTGGGCATCAAGGGCCCGGGGAAGGCGGCGGAGCTGGAACGGCTCCTGGACGGCGCGGCGGTCGGCGTCGACGCCCCGCTGAACTCGGAGCGCAACCTCAACCGGCTGCTGTCGCACGCCGACATGCTGTCCGTCACCGACAGCAGCGCGGTGGATTCCTGACGGCAAACCGTGGTGACGTCCGCGGCCGCCCCGCCCGGACGTCCCCGCCCCACCCGGAGGTACCAACCATGTCCCAACAGCATCCACGCATCGTGGACCTGAGCGAGACGGAACCCAACAGAAGGCGCGGAGGCGATCTCAGGACTCTTCTCACCCCGGCCACGGTGGGTTCCACCAGCGGCTTCATGGGTCTGGCCGTCATCCAGCCCGGTGAGCGCATCGGCGAGCACTACCACCCGTACTCCGAGGAGTTCGTGTACGTCGTCAGCGGTGCGCTCGAAGTCGACCTGGACGGGGAGCCGTTCGCGCTGCGGGCCGAGCAGGGTCTGATGATCCCGATCGACATGCGGCACCGCTTCCGCAACGTCTCCGATGCCGAGGCCCGCATGGTCTTCCACCTGGGCCCGCTCGCCCCGCATCCGAGCCTCGGGCACGTCGACACCGAGGAGAACGCCGGTTCCGAGGCCGGCCCTCAGCTGACCGTGGGCGGGCCGGTCACGTCCGGGACCGGGCAGGGCCAGCCGGCCGGACGCAGTGAGGCCATAAAATGACCCGGCGGGTGGCCGTCACCGGTATTGGGGTGGTCGCTCCGGGCGGCGCCGGGGCGACGGCGTTCTGGGACCTTCTGTCGGCCGGCCGCACCGCGACCCGCGGCATCACCCTGTTCGACCCGAGCGGGCTGCGCTCGCGGATAGCGGCCGAGTGCGACTTCGACCCGTTCGGCCACGGTCTCGAGCCGGATCTGTGCCAGCACGCCGACCGGTACATCCAGTTCGCCGTGGTCGCCGCCGGCGAGGCGGTCCGCGACTCCGGGCTCGATCCGGGGGGCGACGACGGCTGGCGCACCGCGGTGTCGCTGGGCAGCGCGGTCGGCGGCACCACCCGGCTGGAGCACGACTACGTCCAGGTCAGTGAGCACGGCTCGCGCTGGGACGTGGACCACCGGGCCGCCGACCCGAAGCTGCACCTGGCGTTCCAGCCGAGCACGCTCGCCTCGGTCGTCGCCGAGCGGTTCGGTGCGCGGGGCCCGGTGCAGACCGTCTCCACCGGCTGCACCTCGGGACTCGACGCGGTCGGATACGGCTTCCACACCATCGCCGAGGGCCGGGCCGACGTCTGCATCGCCGGGGCGTCCGACTCGCCGATCTCGCCGATCACGATGGCGTGCTTCGACGCCATCAAGGCGACGTCGCCGAACAACGACGACCCGGAGCACGCCTCCCGTCCCTTCGACGCGCACCGCGACGGTTTCGTGATGGGCGAGGGCGCGGCGGTGCTGGTCCTCGAGGAGTACGAGCACGCACGGGCCCGCGGGGCACAGATCCACTGCGAGATCAGCGGGTACGCCACCTTCGGCAACGCCTACCACATGACCGGTCTGACCACCGAGGGCCTGGAGATGGCGCGGGCCATCGACAGCACGCTCGACCAGGCCCGTCTCGACCCCACCCTGATCGACTACGTCAACGCGCACGGCTCCGGCACCCGGCAGAACGACCGGCACGAGACGGCCGCGGTGAAGCGGTCCCTCGGCGCCCACGCCTACGACACACCCATGAGTTCCATCAAGTCGATGGTGGGGCACTCGCTGGGCGCGATCGGCGCGATCGAGGTGGTGGCCTGCGTGCTCGCCCTGAAGCACCAGGCCGTACCGCCGACGGCGAACTACGAGACCCCCGACCCCGAGTGCGACCTGGACTACGTGCCGCGCACAGCCCGCCCCCGGAAGCTGAGGAACGTGCTCTCCGTCGGCAGCGGGTTCGGCGGCTTCCAGTCCGCGGTGCTGCTGACCGGGCCGGGCGGGAGGAACCGATGAGTACTCAGCGCCCCCGCCGCGCGGCCGTCACCGGCATCGGTGTGATCGCGCCCAACGGACAGCGGACCGACGCCTACTGGAAGTCCGTCAGCGAAGGCATCTGCGTGCTGGACCGGATCACCCGCGAGGGCTGCGGGCAGCTGCCGCTGCGCGTGGCGGGTGAGGTCCGTTCCTTCGACGCGACGGCCCTCATCGAGGACCGGTTCCTGGTCCAGACCGACCGGTTCAGCCATTTCGCGATGGCGGCGGCCGCCCTCGCCCTCGACGACGCCGGGCTCGGCAACGGTGATCCCGCGGAACCGTTCTCCATCGGCGTGGTCACCGCGGCCGGTTCCGGCGGCGGTGAGTTCGGGCAGCGTGAGCTGCAGAAACTCTGGGGGCAGGGTCCCCGGTTCGTCGGCCCGTACCAGTCCATCGCCTGGTTCTACGCCGCGAGCACCGGCCAGATCTCCATCCGCAGCGGTTTCAAGGGCCCGTGCGGGGTGGTGGCGAGCGACGAGGCAGGCGGCCTCGACTCCCTCGCGCACGCCGCCGGGGCGGTCCGGCGCGGCACCGACACGATGGTCGTCGGGGCCGCGGAGGCCCCGCTGGCCCCGTACTCGATGGTCTGCCAGCTCGGTTATCCCGAGATCAGCACCGTTGAGGACCCGGACCTCGCTTACCGTCCCTTCACCGCGAAGGCCTGCGGGTTCGTGCCCGCCGAGGGCGGTGCGCTGCTCGTCGTCGAGGACGAGGACCGCGCCCGCGAGCGCGGGGTGCCGGTGCGGGCCACCCTCGCCGGCCATGCCGCCACCTTCACCGGCGCCTCCCGCTGGGAGGAGTCGCGGGAGGGTCTGGCCCGAGCGATCCGCGGCGCCCTCGACGAGGCGGGCGCCGCGCCGGAGGACATCGACGTGGTGTTCGCCGACGCGATGGGCGTACCGGAGGCGGACCGCGCCGAGGCGCTGGCCATCGCCGACGCGCTGGGCGCGCACGGCAGGCGGGTCCCCGTCACGGCGCCCAAGACGGGTTTCGGGCGGGCCCACTGCGCGGCACCCGTGCTGGACACGGTGGCCGCGGTGCTCGCCATGGAACACGGTCAGGTGCCCCCCACACCCAACGTGTTCGACATCTGCCACGACCTCGACCTGGTGATGTCGCGTGCTCGGCCCGCCGAGTTGCGCACGGCCCTCGTCCTCAGCAGGGGACTCATGGGCTCCAACGCGGCGCTGGTCGTGCGCCGCGGTGGCGAATCCGCCCGGTAGGTCCGGGCGGGGAAGGAGCAAACACTCATGATCACCACCGAAGTGACCGTCGGCGAACTGGCCGCCCTGATGAAGAAGGCAGCCGGCATCACCGTCGACCCGCAGGAGCTGAAGCAGGCCGCGGAGTCCCCCTTCGACTCCTTCGGCCTCGACTCGCTGGGCCTGCTCGGCATCGTCGGCGAGCTGGAGAACCGGTACAGCCTCTCGCTTCCCCCCGACTCGGAGCGTTGCAGGACGCCCCGGGAGTTTCTGGACCTCGTCAACAGCACCCTCAAGGCTGGAGCCTGAAAGTGGCAGGACACACAGAGAACAGCATCACCGTCGACGCTCCCTTCGACCTCGTGTGGGAGATGACCAACGACCTCGAGAACTGGCCGGGCCTGTTCAGCGAGTACGCGTCGGTCGAAATCCTCTCCCGCGAGGGCGACACCACCACGTTCCGGCTGACCATGCACCCGGACGACAAAGGAAAGGTGTGGAGCTGGGTCTCCGAGCGCACCCCCGACCGGGCCCGCCGGACCGTGCGCGCCCGCCGCGTCGAGACGGGTCCCTTCGCCCACATGGACATCCTGTGGGAGTACGAGCAGCTGCCGGGCGGCGTCCGGATGAAATGGACGCAGGACTTCGCGATGAAACCCGACGCCCCGGTCGACGACGCCTGGATGACGGACAACATCAACCGCAACTCGCGTACGCAGCTGGCGCTCATCCGGGACCGGATCGAGCAGGCAGCCGGCGAGCGCAGGAGCACCGCCTCCGTCACCTCCCACTGACCGCCGACCGATCCGGAAAGGACCGTCGATGCACCACGCACTCATCGTGGCCCGTATGGCGCCCGGTTCGGCGTCGCAGATCTCCGATGTGTTCGCCGCCTCCGACCGGGGTGAACTCCCCCATCTGATCGGGGTGAACAGGCGCCGGCTCTTCCAGTTCGGCGACGACGTGTATCTGCACCTCATCGAGTCCGAGCGGGACCCGGCGCCCGCCATCGCGAAGGTGGCCGGGCACCCCGAGTTCCGCGGCATCAGCGAACAGCTGGAGGCGTACGTCAGCCCGTACGACCCCCGGACCTGGCGCAGCCCCAAGGACGCCATGGCGCAGTGCTTCTACCACTGGGAGCGCGGCGCCGGCTCCTGAGCGGACAGCCGGAAGAACCCCGAGGCCGCCGGTCCCGTGTACGTCACGGAGCCGGCGGCCTCGGGGTCGGACTACGGACGGAGCATGCCGGCCGGACGGTACGGGCCGGTGCGGATCAGCCGGGGACGGTGCACTCGAAGGCGTGCGGGTAGGCGTTGACCGGCTGGACCTCGCCGAGGACCGGGCCCGCGCCGGCCAGCCGGTCGGTCATGCTCTTCCGGGTGTGCTTGGCGCCGCCGATGTTGAGGGGCAGCAGCAGGTCCATGGCCGTGGTGAACCGCATCGACGGGGTGTCGTCGATGCGGTTCTCGATGACGACGACGCGTGCTCCGGGCCGCGCGGCCCGAGGCCAGGACGACCACGGTGCAGGTGAGATACGTGAGGTGGCGTTGGGCCATGTGCCGAAGCCAAGAGGAAGTGTGACGGCCCGCCACCACTGATCCCCCAGGTGAGCAGTGGCAATGCGCCGCCCGGCGGCGGGCCTCGCCGGAACCTCCGGGGAACGTCGCGGGCGGCCGCTGCCGGGCGGCGGGCACCGGTCATCTCCGCTGCGCGGGCAGCGTCGCGTAGTGGAACTCGATACCGCACAGCAGCACGGTCTGGCCGGGCGAGCAGACGATCTCCCGTTCCGGCCGGTCGGCGGTGCGGCAGCGCAGCCGGATGGGCGGCTGCTCGCGGAGCGGGCCGGGGACGCTCCGGACCCTGACCGATCCGTCGCCCTCGAGGAGCGGGGAGAGGTCCACGGTGACCTCGCCGCGTCCTTGCAGGGGGATCCGCACAGGCTCCCTGGTGTCGACTCCTTCGGCGGACAGTGTGCCCCGGACCGGGCGGTACCGGCGCAGCAGCACAACGCCCGCCAGGACGAGGACGAGCAGGAGGACGCCCAGCGCGGCGGCCCAGCGCACCGGGTCGACGGTGACCCGCGCCGTCCCCCGCACCGCCAGGGACTCTCCGGCCGGGGCAGTGGCCAGCCGGGCCCGCCGGTCTACGAACCGCTCCGAGGCCCGCGCCACCGGGGTGCTCACCCGGCCGTCGACGGACAGCTGCCAGGTCTCGGTGCGGGGACCGCTCCTCCACCCCTTGCGCTGCGCGGTGGTGGAGCTGAGCGTGACGTCGATGTCCCGGCTCTCCCCCGGCCCGAGGTCGACCGAGCGGGGCAGTCCGCCGGTCGGCTCGACGCCCTCGGGGAGCCCTTCGATCCGCAGGCCGGTGACGCGCACGGGCAGCGCTTCGGTGGTGGCCGTCAGCCGCAGGCGGAGGTCCGATCCGGCCGGCACCGGCCCGTTCCCGGGCCTGTCCGGCCAGGAGACGGCCACGCCTTTGCCCTTGTCCCCGGTCACGGCCTGGGCGGCCTGGAGCAGACGGGTGTCGTCCTGAGCCGCCGTCATCGCCTCCCGGGTCCGGGATCCCGACGCGTCGAGCATGCGGTAGCTGGGGAACACCTTGGCCAGGACCTGCTCGACCTCGGCGCCAGGGGCCAGGGCTATGCCGTAGCCGGTCAGGGTGCGGTCGGCGGGCAGGCCCGAGGCCTGTTTGCGCAGGGCGGGCCAGCCGCTCGCGGTGAAGTCCCGGTACTTGACGTCGTCGGGCGCGTGCATCTGCGCGTCGGACAGCAGCAGCACGCCGCCGACGTCGGTGCCGGCCCGCTGCAGTCCGTCCAGCGCCTGTTCGAAGGCGCGCCCGAAGTTGGACGCGGGACCGTCGGGGGTGGCGGGCAGCGCCTCGTCGAGTTCCGCGAGCGCCTCGTCGCGGGAGACCATGTCGCAGGCGCGCGCGCTCTCGCTGAAGGGGATCAGGCAGACCAGGTCCTCGGGGTGCAGGGACTTGAGGAACGCGGGAAGCACCGAACGGACCTTGTCGTACGAGCCGTTGTTCGCCATGGACTGCGAGGTGTCGACGACGATCGCGTAGCCGGCGCCGCGGGTGCCCACCACCGAGTCCAGGAACCGCTCCAGGTCGCCGGAGTCCGCGGCACGGGCGGGAGTGAAGGGGCTCAGCGCGGGCCCCAGGGTGAGGAAGGCGGTGGCCAGCCCCGCGGCGAGTGCGCGCCGGGCCGGCCGGGAACGGTTGTTGCTCATCGGGCGGTGCTCCCTCTGTTCCACTTCTTGGGCTTGTTCTTGGGCTTGCGCGGCGTTCCCGGTACCAGGTTGATGTGGGCCATCAGCCGTATCCACCGCAGTTCACGCACCCGCGAGCGGCGTGCGCGCAGGTCCCGCTTCGCCTCCCGGAGCACCGGTCCCGCCTGCCATCCGCCGCCGCTGTGGCCGGAGGCCCGGCCGGCCATGACCAGGCGCCTGATTTCGTGCAGGATGTCCGCGGTCACGTCGATGCCGCACTGGTGCTCGGTGAGCAGCGCGCGTTCCAGATGGCCGAAGAGCGCGGCGCGTTCCCCGTCCTGGGCCTTCTCCCACCAGCGGCCGGCCGCTTCGAGGGCCTGACGGCCCGCGGCGGATTTCAGATCGAGGGTGAACGGCGCCCACATCGCCGCGATGTCCCGGGAGGAGCCGACATGCTGGGCGGCTCGGACAAGGCATTCCAGTGGGTCGGGCCCGTCGCCCGTCCGGCCGGCGCCGCCGACGACGGGTGGGCGTCCGTGGCCTGCGCGGGGTCCGGTGGCCGCCGTAGCGGGACGGGAACCGGGGCGGGTTCCGGGGCCGGGACCAGTGCCGGTCCCGGTCCCGGTCGCGAGGCCGGTGCCGGGGTGCCGTTCCAGGGCGGTCTGCTGCACGGCCTGGCTCTCCTGCGGCCGGCGGGCGGCGCGCAGGTGGGCGTTGTGGGCGGCTTCGCGCTCGGAGAGCCGCTGCGCCTGGACGGCACGCTCCCGCTCCCAGGCCGCCTGCCGTCGCCGCCATTCCTCGTCCCGGGCGGCGATGCGCCGGCGCAGGTCCGCGGCGGCCGCCTGGTGCGGCACCTGGAGGAGGGCCGTCAGTACGACGGACTCGCCCTCCTGGCCCCAGGGTTCGTCGAGCACCGGCCCGGCGAGTTCGTCCACAAGCAGGTCCAGGAAGGGTTCCAGGTTCCTGTCCCGGAAGATCTGGTGCAGGCTCCGGGCGTAGGCGAGGCACGCCGCCTCGCGCCACGGGGGCCCGACGGAAGGAATGCCCACCAGACAGCTCAGGACGTCGGCCAGCGCCCTGCAGTGCTGCCACACGTCCGGGTCCGCGGTGAGCAGGTCCCTCAACGTACGCGCGTCCGGAGGACCGAACGGGGCCGACAGGGCCGCCGGGTCCGCCGCGCGGTCGATGAGGGCGGCGGGGGCGGCCGGATTCGGGGAGACCGGCGGGTGCTTCGGAGCCTGCGGGACATCCGGCGTGTCCGGGGTGTCCGATGTCCCGGCCGAGGAGGGTTTCCGCGATCCGCCCCGGTTCCGGTTCCGGTTCCGGTTCCGGTTCCGGTTCAGGTTCAGGAAGGGAAGCCTGAAGGTGGCTCCGTCCTCGTCCGGGCGTCCGCCGTCCCCCGGCTCGACGGCGACGGCATACAGTTGCGGCCACAGCCACCCGACGGCCTCCGCCGCCCAGTCGGGCCGCCGTGCGCGGACGGTGGCGGTGAGCACATGGACAGCGTCCTCGGCGGTGGGACGAGGCTCGGCCTGGGACGCCTGTCTCGCCTCGCGCACCGACAGCACCGCCCAGGCGCGCAGCCAGGCGGGGGCCTCGTGCGCGGCCGGCGCGAGCGGGGTCAGCCAGTCCACGAGCCGCGCGGGGTCGGCCGATTCCCGCGCGAGCACCTCCAGGGTGAGCCGGCGCGTGTCCCGGAGCGCGCGCACGGCGTCGGCCCGGCCGTCCGCCACCCTGTCCGGACCCAGCAGGCACAGGCACTCGACCGCGTACCGCAGGCGCCGGTCGTCGGCCGGCTGTTCGCGGCCGGGCAGCAGCCGCAGGACCTCGGCTTCTTTACGGCACTGTTCGACCAGCCGCCACAGTGCGTCCAGCCTGGCACGGCACGAGGTGCTGTCCATCGTGTGCGAGGAACCGCTCAGCACCACGTTGAGGAGGGCTTCCGCCATGAGCGCGGACACTCGCGGTCCGGTCCTCTCGTGTATCCAGTGGCGGTGCAGCGCCTCGTGCAGCTCCCGCCCCCCGGGTTCGACCGCGTACGCGATCCCGCACTCGACGAGCCGCAGGAAGCCGTCGGAGTCCGTGTCCTCGCCGCCCGTCAGGCTGTTCAGCCCTTCGGCCACCACCTGGACGGACTGCTTTCCGGCCTCGACGGCGCTCACCGCCGCGCGGAACGGGTCCAGCCGGCCGAGGGCGCCGAGCAGCGCCCCGTGGTCGGCCGGCGCGACGGGCGCGTCGAGCCCGCGCAGTCCGGCGGTGACCGCGTCGAAGCCCACGACCTCGATCAGGCGGGAGAGGTGACGCCGGTAGTCCTCGGGAGGGCCGGCCGGCACCTGCGGCGGAGTGCCGAGCCGGACGCACCGGGCGGACGGCGTGCGCTCCGGTCCGAAGGCCAGCTGGGTGGGCGGTTTGTCACCCCCGTCGACGCAACTGCCCACGCGCAGCCCGCTGCGTACCCCGTACGGCAGGAGGCCGACGACGGCGTCGAACACGGCCAGCCGGGCCCGCGCGTCGAGCCGGCCGCCGCCGGTGATGACGACGGGGCTGCCGTGCAGCAGGAGCGCGGCCACGGACGCGGCCCAGTCCACGGCCGCCGCCCGCCGCCGCCCGGTGCCGGCGGTGCCGTGCACGTGGTCGGCGATGCTGTCCAGACCTTCCGCCAGCCCCTCGCCGGCCGGTGGGGGCACCTCCAGCAGGAGGCTCTCGTCGTGCTCCGGCGGCAGCCGTACGGGGGCGACGGCGTCCCACAGGGTGGTGTATTCCACCCGCCGACGCACCAGTTCGGCGGAGTCGATGAGCAGGTAGCGCGTGGGTGTGACGGCCCGGTTCGCACCGTCGCGCAGGGTGGAGGTCTCCATCACGGAGATTCCGGTCCACAGCTGGTCGGTGAAGGGCAGACCCGTCACGGAGATCCAGGGCAGCCGGTCCTGCCCGGCCGCCGCGGAGGGCGGGTTGCCGAGGCTCGCCGCGACGATGTAGTCGGAGAAGATCGTGCGGCGGGGCGCTCCTCCGGTGCAGTGCATCACGTCGTACTCGGCCAGCGAGCCCGCTTTCTTGCCGTACCAGGCCCACAGCGCCTCCACGGTGAACGCGTCGTTCACGGACGGCCTCCGTTCCGCATGCCGAGCAGCAGGGCCACCAGCGGTTCCATGACGTTGTACGGGCTGAGCGGGCCCACGATGCGCTCCGCCCCGTCGACGACGTTGACGTTCCCGAAGCGTCGCAGGTCGACGGAACCGCCGGGCATCGTGCCGAACCCGATCGCCGAGGAGGTGAAGAAGTGGAGGCGCGAGGGATGGAAGTTGGCGCGCAGGGTCTGCCCCACCAGGCGCATGGTGCTGCCGTGCAGGTCGTCGGCGAGCCAGTCGAAGAATCCGGCGGGGTCGGACACCACGGGCACGCCGTTCGGCCCGAGGTCGGTCCAGCCGCCGCGGCGGGCCCGGTGGAAGATCTCCGGGTCGTCGAACTTGGTGAGGCAGACGGCGAGATGGTGCGGGAGATAGGGGCCGTCCAGCCGGTTCTCCTGCATGGAGAGACGGGTGATCCGGGTCAAGGTGCCGTTGAGGAAGGCGAACGAGTCGCTGTCCCTCGCCTCGCGCACCGGATCGAAGAGGTAGACGAGTCCCTGGGCCCGGGCCAGGTGATCGACGCTCCGGACGGCGAGGGTGTCGCTCCTGAGATCTTCGTAGACACCGCCGGGCACGTCGAGCACGTTCAGCTCGAACTCCAGCCGGTTCGACGGCCGTTTGCGCAGCAGGCGGCGCCTGCCGAAGGCGGTGCCGCTCAGGTCCCCGCGAAAGCGCCAGGCGTACGGGCGCACGGCCTGGGTGGCCGGGGGAAAGACCTTGTCGATCGCCAGCTTCTGGGCCGTCTCCACCATGAACCTCTCCGACACGTCGTCGGACGGCACCACCTGCCACCGGCCGAAGGGACCGGACGGGTCGAGGGCGGCGAGGCGCAGGGCGCCCAGGAACGTGGTCTTGCCGGAGGCCGGAGAACCCCAGACGCCGATCCGGGTCTCCCCCTCCCCCACCTGCTGTCCTGGGGTGAACTCGACCGGAGCGACGTACACCGGCTCGCTGCCGACGTACTCGGCCTCCCCGTCCGCCGCGTTCCGCTCGTACGTCTTGCTCATCATTTCCGGCGGTGGGAACCGGGGCTCGTCCGGCTTGTTCTCAATCATGGTGCTCACTGTCCTTCTGACTGGGTGGTACCGCCGACGAGTCGATACGCGCGCCGTGGCGGCGGGCGGTTCCGAGGGCCGCCGGTGCGGTGGCGGGGTCGGTCAGCAGCCCGGGGGCCTCGGCGGGGCGTCCCAGGGCGCGGTTGACGCACGAGGCGACGTCTTCGGGCGTGTGTGTACCGAGCGTGAACAGGTGGTCGCGGCCGAGGTCGCGCCAGATGTGGCGGAGCCGCTCGCGGGTCTGGGGACGCCAGCGTCCGGAGGTGTCCCCGGCCACCGCGTCGCGTACGCCGATGACGGTCAGATCGGGACAGACCACCGTACGCAGCCGGCACAGGGCTTCCTCGTAGTCGTACCGGTCGGGGCAGGGCAGGCTGAGGTCGGACTGCTGGCGGGCCGGGTGGGGCGGCCTGCTGGCCAGCACGAGCAACAGGTGCCGGGCTCCGTCGCGCCAGTGGCCCCAGTGGGCGGCCGCGTGCAGGGCATCCTCCAGCGGCGCGCCGTAGTCGTGCCGTACGGGCCGTACGGGAAACCGGCGGACGGCCTCGGCGGCGGCTTCGGCGGAGCCGGGGCCCCAGACGCTCAGCACGGAGTCGCCTTCCGGTCCGGCGCGCACGGGCAGGACCTTGTGGTCCTCGTACCCGACGAGTCCGATCCGCAGGCTCGTCGGGGGCTTGGGGATCTCCCCGACGTGGCGGCCTGCCTCGGGGTCCGGCGGGCCGACGGCGCCGAGTTGACAGAGCACCGACCGCAGGAAGTGGACACGGCGCTCGGACTCGGCCCGGCCGCCGCCGAGTTCGAGCAGGAGCAGCACATCGGCGGCGGTGGCTCGGGGGCGGGGCACGTCCGCGTCCGCGTCGGTGGAGTGCGGCAGCGTCCGCCCGCTTCGGCTTTCGGTGAACAACTCCGGTTCTGTGAACCGGAGTCGCCCGTGGCTGTCGAGGGCGACGGTGACGATGGTCCGGCGTCCGGGCCGCACCCGCGCACGCCCCGTGTGCAGCACCGGCCAGTCCTCGGTCCGGGCACCCCTGGCCGTCACCAGCGGAAGGGCGAACACGCCGTCCCGCGTGCGGGCGTCGGCGTCGGCGTCGGCGTCGGCGTCGGCGTCGGCGTCGGCGTCGGCGTCGGCGTCGGCGTCGGCGTCGGCGTCGGCGTCGGGATACGAACGGGGATCGGCGCCGGGATGCGCATCCGTATCCGCATACGTGCTCGCGTCCCCGATTCCGCCTCCGCCCGCGTCCGCGTCCGCCTCCGCCAACAGCTCGACGGAGGCGAACAGTTCGCCTTCCTCGGGCAGCGTCGTACCGCCCGGGAAGAGGATGCGGGCGCCGGTGTCCGCCCGCTGGTCCGGTGAGCCTCCCGGGGCGGGCCTGGTGAGCAGGGCGTAGCCGTGCCGCAGCGGAACCTGGCGGCAGACACTCCGAACGATGTCGTCCAGGGTGCGCGGGTCGGAGGCGTCAAGGAGCATCCGGGCCGCCGCCGGCGCCCTGGTCGTCAGGGCCTGCGCCGCGTAGCCCGGCCAGCGCCATCCATGGGCCTGGCCGACGAGGACCAGCGGCACCGCGCGGCCCTGTGCGCGTGCGGCGTCGAGGGGGGCCAGCGTGGTGGCGAGGGCGCGGCGGACCACGGGCTCCCACGCCTCGTCGGTGGCCCGGGGCGCCCCCTGCGTTCCGTAGGGGGGCGTGACACCGATGCCGCCGGCCAGCAGGAAGGCGCGTTCCGCCGTCGACGCGGGCAGCCAGGGCGCGAGATCAGGCCACCGCACGTCGCCGCCCGGGGAGTTGTGCGTCCATCCGGTCCCCTGCGGACAGCGGCCCAGCTCCCGCAGGGCCAGTCCGGCGGTGGAGATCCCGAGCACACAGACGGCGTCGTACTCGCCGGCCGTGAGCGCGGTGAGCAGGGACACCGCACCGGCGGGGCTGTCCGCGGCGGCGTCCCTCCGCTCCCCCGCGCCGAGCGGGTCGAGGAAGCCGAACGGGTCGAACGGGTCGAGGGGGCCGAAGGGGCGTGGACCGTGTACGGCCGCCGTCGCGGGGGCGCGGCGGATCAGAGAGCTCAGCCGGAGGTCGACGGTGCCGCCCGGCGTCACTCCGCGGGAACGGCTGCCGGCCGCCAGGTACCGGGTCGCGAGGACGGCCGCGGACATGTCCCAGGACCAGCAGGCGGCGATCTCCGCGTCCCGTGCGGCCGGACCGGCGGCCGTCGCCTCCGGTTCCCAGCCGCAGGCTCCGCACCGTCGTCCGGCACCGCCCGACCAGCAGACGGGGCAGTGTCCGGGTGGCCCGGCGGCGGTGTACCCGGCATCCGTGGACCGCGGCCGGCCGTGCTCGGGTCCGTCGCGGCGGACGCGCGTCACCGGCGGCGCCCACGGGTCGTGGAAGGGCCGTCGTTCATGGGTGCCGGCCCTGCGTCCGGCCACCTGTCACTGTTCACGGTTCCCCCCTCGGACCGCAGTCCCCGCCGCCGCCCCGGATCGCGGAACCCCCGGTCATGGGCTGCGAACTGAGAACGCGTCAGCGATCGTAGCGGGGCACTTGCCCTGTTGTCCGAGGAAAAGGCAGAATCTTTCATTCTCTTTCCTGAAATGCAGTCACATCAGGTGATGTAGTGATATGGCTTGATTCAGTCCGTGACCGGACGGGGTACCCCTCCGAGGGCCAGCCGGCGTACCGCGCCGTCGAGTCCGACCGCGATCAGCCCGTCCTCGGCCGGACGCAGTCCCGAGGCGGAAGACAGTTCCCAGCGCCTCAGCAGGCGGCCGTCATCGACGGCGAGCAGCCGGATCCCGTACTGGTCGGCGACACACACCGCGGAGCCGTCCACCAGGACGTCCAGGGCACGTGGCGCCGCCCCGCCGGTCGCCGGCGCCGTCCACAGCGGGCGCCCGTCGCCGGCGCCCAGCGCGGTGACCGAGCCCTCCGTGGTCGCGACCACGACAGCCCCGTCGCAGCCGACGGCGGCGAGGTGCACGGTGCCGCCGACCGACGCCACCCACACCGTCTCTCCCGTGGCACGGCACAGGGCGGCCACCGTGCCGTCCGCCCCCGGCGCGACGACGGCGTCCTCCAGCGCCGTCACCCCCGCCGGACCGGCGGCACCCGGATGCACGCCCCACAGCAGGCTCCCGTCGTCCATCCGCCGGCACACCACCTGGCCGCGATCGGTGCGGTAGACCACCGTGCCGACGGCGACCACCGCTCGTCCCGTCACGACTCCCGCGTCCTCGACGGCCCAGCCGCAGTCCCCGGAACGAAGGTCGAGGACGCGCACGCTCCCTCCCTCGGCGACGAAGAGCCGGTCCGGATCGTCGCCGGGGGCGCCGGACCAGCCCACCGCGTGCACTCCCGCGGAGAACCGGTGCCGTGCGTGCTCTGGACCGGCCGCGGCCAGCCGGACATGGTGCACCGCTCCGTCGGCGGCTCCCAGGACCACCGCGTCCCGCGCCGGGACCAGTCCGCCCCGCACCGGTGCGCCGAGGTCCAGGCGCCACAGAGGCCGCCCGCTCCGGTACTCGACGCCGTACAGGACTCCGCCCGCCGTGACGATCAGCACCATGTCCCCCATCAGCCAGGGGGGTACGCACAACCAGTCGTGGCAGTACCAGACCCAACGCTCGGCGGTGGCCGGTGCGGGTGCGTGTTCCGGCGCGGATGCCGGCGCCGACTCCGATGCGGGTGCGGGCACCGTTACTGGCACGGGGGTTGGCGCGAATGCGGGCACGGTCGGCGCGAGGCCGTCGTCCGTCCGATTCCCGGGGCTCCACTGTTCCCGGCCCGCTTCCCGGCCTCGGGCCCACCCGGTCTCCCGCTCCTCCGTCTCCTCCCGCGCCAGTTGGTCGGCGCGCGGCCCGATGAGGGCGCGCAGCGCGTCCATATGGCGCCCGAACACATGGAGCGCCGCGGGCGGGTAGGGGATGCGGTCCGTGTCCGTCGCGCGGGCCAGCCCGGCGCGTACGTCGTCCATCGAAGGGCGCTCGGTGTCGGTGAACCGGAGGCACGCGGTGACGAGTTCACGCAGCGGGCCGTCGCGCAGGCCGGTGATGTCCGGTGGCTCCGTCAGGGCGCGCAGCCGGATGTCGAACTGGTTGCGCCCGCTGTAGGGGGGATGTCCCGTCGCGGCGAAGAGCAGGGTCGCGGCGAAGGCGAAGACGTCGGCGGGCCCCTGGGCGCGGCCGAGGCCGCTCGCCTGCTCGGGGGCGGCGTACTGGAAGCTGCCCATGGCGTCCGCGGTGACGGTCAGGCTGGGGTTGGCGGCGAGGCGTACGAGGCTGAAGTCGATGATCCAGGGGCGGGCCGAGGTGACGAGCACATTGCTCGGTTTCAGGTCCCGGTGATAGAGCCCGGAGCCGTGCAGGGCGGCCAGCGTGGCGGCCAGGCGGCGGCCGAGGGCGAGCACTGTGGGCTCCGGCAGCGGGCCGGCGTCGTCGACCAGCCGTTGCAGCGAGGGGCCCGGAACGTACCGGGTGGCCAGCCAGGGGCGGCGGGCGGCCGGGTCGGCGTCCAGGAGTTCGGGGATGCCTTCGCCGCCGGCCCGGTCGACGGCCTCGATCTCGCTGTGGAACCGGGGCCTGAGCCGCTCGGACTCGGCGACATCGGTACGGATGAGTTTGACCGCGGCGAACCGCTCCCGGCCGCCCGGCTCCTCCTGCCCGAGGAACACCTCGCCGAATCCGCCCGCGCCGATGCGGGACAGCAGCCGGAACCGCCCCAGCCGCCGGGGGTCCTCGCTTCTCAGGGTCTCCATCAAGGGCACCGGTCAGGCCTCCCCGTGCGTGTCGGCCCGCCGGCCACTCCGGTGGCGCGACCCGTCGTCGCCGGGGAACGAGGCGGGTGCGGTGCGCCGGGCGAGCGCGCGCAGCAGGCCGTCGGTGCCCAGTTCCTCCCGCAGCATCCGCAGCCGGGCCAGATGGGCGCGGGCCGGCGGGGAGACGGGTTCGGGCGGGGTGTCCTCGTCCACGACGCGCCGCCGTGGCGAGGACGCCTTGGTGTAGCAGATCCAGGGGGCGTCCGTGGTGGCGTCCGGGGCCCAGGTCGACGCGGTCAGCGTGGCCCGGTAGCCGTAGGGCAGCAGGGAGACGACGGCGTCGATGACGCCGATCCGGTCGAGGGCGAACCGGTCGCCCTGTGCCCGCAGGGCGAGTGGCGCCTCGAGCGCGACGGCGGCGGTGGCGGCCGCCCAGCCGAAGCCGGCCGCCTCCACCCGCCGCGCGGTCGGCTCGACGGGGTCGGCCTGCGCCGTGAGCAGCACGGGCTGCGGTGTCCCGCTCTCCTCAACCTCACCGGGCAGCGGTACCGGCCGCACCGCGTTCCATAGGGAGACCAGTCCCAGCCCGTACCGGGCCAGCTCCTCGTAGGGCACCAGGAAGCAGCGGGTGGTGGCGGACCGCCGTCCCGAGGAGTCCCAGGTGGCCTCCGCGAAGCTGTTCCAGTCGGTCACCGAGACGGTGATCCACCTGCTGCCGGTGTCCTCCGCTCCGGCGCCGCAGACGCCGAAGGAGATCCAGGGCAGGACCTCGCCGGGACGTCCCGCGGTGGACCAGGGGGGCGGGGTGCCGAACAGCGTGGCTCTGATCACGTGCTCGAACCAGGCCGCCTCCGAGGGGCCGTCACTGCACCGCAGGACACGGTAGTCACTGCTGTCCGCCGGGGGTTTCGACAGCACTGCCCAGCGCGCGCGCAGGCTGAGAGTGGGGGTCATTTCAGGTGCCTCCCGGCGCTCGTCCCAGATCGATCAGCGGTTCCAGCACGTTCACCGGCCGGGCGGAACCACGCAGCACGGGCAGGCCGTGTTCGTCGTGGGTCCGGTTCGAGCAGTCGTCCAGGTTCAGGACGCCGCCGGGAGGGCGGTGGAAGCCGATCGCCGACACCGCGTACCAGAGGACGCGGTCCGGGAGGAAGTACGTCTTCGTCAGCGCCCGTGCGCGTGCCACGTAGCCGGAGTCGTCCGCCAGCCAGTCGATGTAGTCCTCCGCGTCGGCGGCGGGCACGCACGGATCGCCCTGCGCGTTCTGACCGACCCAGTTGCCGCGCCGGGCGTTCTGGAAGACCGAGGGCTCGTCGAACTTCGTGACGCAGAAGGCGACGCGGTGCGGCAGGCGTCCCCGCACCAGCCGGTCCTGTTCGTGGAACTCCTGCAGCAGCCGCTCCAGATGGGGGGCGAGGAACTCGGCCCGGGGGCCGCGGCCGGTGGGGTCGACCAGGATCACCAGGTGCCCGGCACGGCCCAGGTGCGCGTCGAGGACATGGTGGTGGCCGTAGTTCTCCCGCCAGTACTCGCGCCCGCCGGCATCGCAGAAGTTCAGTGCGAAGTCGATCCGCTCCGGCCGCCGCCCGCTGGTGAGTTCGGCGCGGAAGACGTACGAGAACGAGCTCGGCGCAATCGTCGCCTCGGGGAACCGGCGTGCCACCGCCAGCGCGTAGGTCTGCTGCACGAGGAAGTGTTCGGCCCGCTCGCTCTCGGCGATGACGTTCCACCGGCCCAGATCCGGGGGCGCGCCCGAGGCGGCGAGTCCCGCGGCCGCGAGGAAGGTCGTCTTGCCGCTGTGTTCGGCCCCGAGGACCGCGATCGTGTGTCTCGTCTGCCGCGCGGTGCCCCCTCCCGAGCTGTGAGCCGTGGGCTCCTCGGCCGGCTCGGGGCCGACGGACACCGGTGCGGGGAGGGGCATGCGGTCGGGCGCGACGGGGACCGGGGCGGCTTCGGGCACGGGGTCGGGGGCGGGCTCCGGGGCAGGTTGCCCGGGGGCGGGCAACGGGAACCGCACTGGGGACGGAGGCGAGGGCGAGGGCGAGGGCGAGGGCGAGGGCGAGGGCGAGGGCTGGACAGAAGCCGGGCGACCGTGCGGGGCCGGGGAGTCGGCCGCCTGCGGCTCGGCCACCGCGCTCCCGTGCGGCGGCCGGGCGGGGGCGCCCAGGACCGTCGGGGGCGGGGTGGCAGCGGTTTCGTCCGCAGGGTGGGCGAGCCCGTCCACGGCCGTCTCGATACGCCGTACCGCGTCTCCGTATGCCGGCCCCATCCCTTTCAGGATGCGGACCGCGATCTCCGCGAACGGACGGGTCTCCAGGTCGATCTGGCCGATCAGCCGGCCGTCGCGCGGCGAGGCCAGCAGCGCGGGGAAGGCGAGCGCGGTGCGGCCCCGCATCCTCGCCACGTACGCGGACACGGTCTCGAAGACCCGTACCGCCTCGACCCGGTCCATGCTCTCCAGCAGGATCTGCCGGGTGTTCCCGGTGAACTCGTAGGCGGGGTCGTCCGCCGGCGCTCCGGAGCCCTCCCTCGCGGGGCGGGGGCGCAGCAGACCGCTGAAGAAGACCTCCGCCAGCGGGGCGGGGTCGTAGGGCTCCTGACGCCAGTTGCTGGTGACCATGTGCGTCAGCCACATGGTGGACAGGCTCAGCGGCACCACGGCGAGGCTGCGCAGCAGCCTGCGCGCGCGTCGGCCGGCGACGGCGTCGAAGTCGTCGAGCAGTTCACCGGCGTCGGCCGGGTCCGCGAGCGCGGTGTCGTCGGAGGCGGGCTCCGGGAGGGTGTCGGACCTGTACTCCGAGCCGGCGCCGGCCGTGGACGTGGACGTGGTGTGGGGCGCGAGGTCGGCGGCAGAGGCGGAGAAAGGATCGTTCCGCTTCTCTCCCGGCCCGGCGGTGACGATCCAGGCCGAGGCGGACACGCTGCGGTCGTGCGCACCGGTGATCAGCGCGGCCCAGCGGTTCAGGGGCCCGGGCGCGAGGGGCACGACGGGGACCGCGTGCGGACGGCCACCCGACGGGGGGCGGCCCCCGGGCCAGAGGTCCGCCGGGGACCAGCCGGCCGGCGTGAACCGCCGGGCGAGGCCGGTGAACCTCCTGGACCGGGCCCCCTGGGTCTCCGGATGAAAGGTCACCGGCAGCGGGTCGATCCCGGTACGCCCCCACAGGTAGCGGGGCAGCAGATGGACGATCACCACGGGTCCGTAGTGGGACAGCAGGTGGACCTGCTCAGCCATCCGCCCGTCGTGCCAACCGGGGCCGACGCCGTCGGTGACCAGGGCGATCAGACGTCTGCCAGCGGGCTCCAGCAGCGTGCGCAGGCTGCTGGACCCGCCGCCGGCGGTTGTCGGGACGGTGCGGGCGGTCCGCGAGTCCAGCCGGCTCACGGTGATCGACCGGAAGACGCCGTACTGGGCTACGGCTCGGGCGAGTTCGCGCAGCATCGGCGTCCACAGCCGCATCGACGAGCCGGTGTCCCGCACGAGGGCGAGGTCGAAGTGCGGCTCCTCGGCGGGCTCGACCATCGGCACGACCATGCCGGTGGCCGCCGCCCATTCGGCGGTGGCCTCCTCGTCCACCGCGGTCCGTACGGGTGAGGGACTGGTACGGCGCAGCGGCCGAAGGGCGTTGCCCAACTCCAGGCGGCCGGGCAGCATCCGCGGTGGGAGGGGCGCGTCGACCAGGGCGGTGACCTCTCCCGCTCCGGTGAGCAGGGGTTCGGCGCCCGGCAGCCACAGCGCCATGTCTACGGCCCGGCCACCGGGCTCCGGGGACGTACGGCCCGGTGCCGACGGCGGACCGCCCGCCGGCGAGCCCGGATCGCCCGGTGCCTGGTCCACGGATCGCGGGCCGGGCCCCGGACGGCGCGTCGCGGCCGCCTGACCGTCCACGGGCAGGCGTGCGGCCAGCCAGGCGGTGTCGAGCACTTCGCTCAGTCCGACACCGTCGCAGTTCAGCAGCGCCTGCGCGACCTCCGGATGCACCGCGTCACGCCCCGGAGAGCGAGTGGAACACCGCGTTCGTGATCGTCTCCAGGTCGTCCGGCCCCAACTGGGCCGTGAGCCTGAGGCGTACGGCGTTGATCAGCTGGTCCGGTGAGAGCCGGCGGCCCTCGGCGGTCAGCCCTTTGTACTCCTTCAGAACGTCCGCGACCTGGGAGAGGTCCTTCATCTCGGGGACATGCGCGCGGAGGATGTCGTGGAGACGCTCTCCCTCAGGGGGTTTGAGGGTCAGGAAGAGACACCGGCGGCGGAAGGCCGGCGGAAACTCCCGGTCGCCGTTGCTGGTGAGGATCACGAGGGGGAATTGCGCGCACCGGACCCGGCCGTCGTGCACGGGCACCCGGTCGTTGCCGTCCCAACTGAGCACACGGACCGGTGACTCGGCGACCCGGCGCAGCTCGGGGATCTCGTAGCCGCCGGTCTCGAAGACGTGCAGCAGGTCGTTGGGCAGGTCCACGTCGCTCTTGTCGATCTCGTCGATCAGCAGCACGCGGGGCCTGCGCCTGGGCAGCAGCGCGTCGCCCAGCGCGCCGAGCCTGACGTACTTTCCGATGTCCTCGTGCCGGCCGACGCCCTCGTACCGCCCGGCCTCCTGGTGAGTTCCGGCGTCCTTGTGGGGTCCGCTGTCCCGGTGGTCCTCCCCCGCCCGGTGCCTCCGCTGCTCCGGTGGCACGTCCTTGCGCAGGTTCATGTCGTGCAGGCGGCCCAGTACGTCGTAGTTGTAGAGCCCTTCGCGCAGGGTGGACCTGCTGGTGATGCCCCACCGCAGGACGGGGCCCAGGGCCAGCTCCCGGGCGATGGAGGCGGCCAGGGTCGTCTTTCCGGTTCCGGGCGGGCCGGTGACCAGCAGGGGCCGGCGGAGCTGGATCGCGGCGTTCACGAGGTCGTGCGCGTCCCGGTCGCCGCGATAGGCGACCGCCGCCTGCTCGTCCCATGACTCCGCTCCCCCGGTCCCGGGCGGCGGCACCGGGAGACTGCTGTGCAGGGGGTCCCGCGCGCGCAGCGCGGCCTCCTCCTGGGGGGACACCAGCGCATGCAGCCCGAAGGAGCGCCAGGGCGGGGGCTCGGGAATGCCCGGGAGCGCGCTCTCCCGGGTACGGGGCTCGCCCCAGTGTCCGCGGTAGACCCACCAGTCGGGAACCGCCGAGGCGGCGACCGGCCCTTCCGTCATTGCTCGTCCCTTCCGTACGTCCTGTCCTTGTGAACGCCTGTCCATGTGGTGCTCGCGGTCCTTGCGGTCCCCCTTCCGTGGGGACCGCTCCTTTGGTCAGGGCAGGTTCAGGGGCCCACGGACCAGAGGAGAACGACGCGGGTCGTCGAAGAGCACGACCATGTCCCGGAACACTTCGGCCTCGGCGCCGCCCGTTCTGCGCAGGTCGAAGACGATCTCGGGCAGGTCGTGCAGGGGACGGCCGTCGAGTCTGCGCAGCAGGCTCTCCCGTACCAGCGCGCCGTCGCAGACCGCGCCGTCGTCACCGCCGCGCCGGCAGTCGTCGGCCGGGGACCGGGCCGGCCATATGGCCAGCAGGGCGCCGTTGTTGAGGGCCGTGCCGACGAGATCGGCGTGCGCCTGGTCGGCCAAGGAACGGGAGAGCACGATGCCGGCGTACGGGTCCGCTGCACCGTTCGCGCCGCCGTTGGCTCCCGCCGAAGCCGACCTGCTCCTGGCGCCGTCGGCCCCCTTGCCCGTGGTGCCCGCGTTGGTGCCGATGACCGCGTTCAGGGTGAAGGCGGTCTCCACGGTGCGGGCGTGCCGTTCGAACTCGGCTTCCCCGGTTCGGCAGGAAGAGGCACAGTCGGTCCACTGCAGTCGTGCCGCGGGGACGGAGTCCAGGAGGGAGGCCCCCCGCTGCCAGCTCAGCGTCTGCGGGCCTCCGTGGTGGCGCCAGCCGTCGCGCAGCACCACCGGTCCGCCGTCCCCCAGCAGCGGTGCCTTCCCGCTGGGCACCGAGAACCTCGGCAGTGTGTCGAAGCGGTGACCGAACAGGTCCCGGTCGACGATGAACTCCACCCAGGCTCCGTCGAGCGCGGACTGCACCTTGGTGTGGGCCTTGCCGTAGATCAGCTTGACGAGGCCGGGGAACTCCTCCTTGCGCCAACTCTGCCTCGGCAGCCTGATCGGCTGGTGCTTGTGTCCTGTGTAGAACCACGCCTTGGCGCGGTAGCGCGGTCCCGCGGTGCTCTGCGGCGCGCCTCGCCCGGCGGACGCCTCGCCGTGGCCGAGCTCGTCCTCCCGTTCCAGATCTATGACCAAGTGCCCGCGCCGCCGCACGGGCGTGGGCGCGACGGACACGTCGGCCAGCGGCGGAAGGCCTTTGTCCGTGGCCCAGGAGGCGTACCACCGGTGGATGCCGTCCCGCAGACGCCCGATGCGGGCGAGGACGACACAGAGGTCGGTGATGCAGTGGCTACCGTCCGCGCGGTGGGGCAGTTCCGTCACCCGCACGGCCGTCTGCGGCAGGGTCAGGTCGTCGTCGGCGAGACGCGGGCCGTAGCGGTGCAGCCACTCCCACACCTCGCCCTCCTCCTCCGGAGTCAGGCAGGCCCGGCTCACTGTCCGGCGCAGCGTCTCGGCCTGGGTGACGGTGACCGCCACGCCCGGTAGGAAGTCGCGGTCCACGAGCAGGTCGCCCCGGTGGCTGAGCCAGTAGTGGGTGGGAATCTGGCCGTACTCGGGTTCCCCTTGTCCGTAGGCCGCGCGGAAGCGGGCCTCGAGGGCGACGGCGGTCTGCTCGATCCGTTCCAGATCCAGCCGGCCGGCAAACGGCAGCGCCTCCAGCGCGTCCAGGAGCCGGTCGGTGAACACTCCGCCCCGGCCCTCGTCGAAGAGGGCCTGCTCGCCGTGGCGGGCACCGTAGAGCACCAGGCCCAGCCAGTCCGGGTGCGGGACGGCGCCGGTGGCGATGGTCAGGGTCCGGCCGCCACCGCCGTCGCCGGGCCGGGCGGTGTCCGCCTCCCGGCAGGCGTCGATCACGAACAGCTGACGCCCGGGTCTGCGCGGACCTGCCATCCCGCGCGTCAGGTCTTCGAGTGCGATGCGCCCGTTGTGCGGAAGGTACAGCAGGTGGTTGCCGTTCTCCCGGTTGATCCCGCCGTGCCCGATCCAGTAGAGGACAAAGGCGTCGTCCTCCCCGAGTTCCCCGACGGGGCTGGAGTCGGCCGGGCCGAAGAACTCGCCGATCGGAAGAAGGTCGGCCGATGCCAGGTCGGTTCGCACGTCGGTCCGTCCGGTGCCCGCCCAGGCCGCCCGCAGCCGCGCCGGCAACAACTCGGTCAGCCGTTCGGCGGGCAGTTGGCCGGACGGCGGGGCGGGCAGGGGCTCGGACGGCGGGGCGGACTGCGCATCGGACGAGGGCTCGGACGGCGGACCGGACAGGTGGTCGGTGTTGGTCAGGAAGGTGAGGGAGCACGGCTCGTCGACGTGGTTCACCAGCCAGGACGCGAAGCGGACGCCGGAGGCCAGGGAGCCGGGCATGGGCCGCAGCGACGAGCCCTCGTACGTCTCCGGGCACACCACCAGAGCGCGTACGACCATCGATCAGCACTCCTCGACGGCGGTACGGACCGCGTCGTAGACGCGCGGTGTGGTCCAGTAGGCGCCGTGCGCCCGGGGGAACGGCTCACGGGTGTCGACCTCGACATCCGTGACGCGGCCGGCGAAGTGGTCGTCCGCGGGGAAGGCCAGGAGGTCCTCCTTGTCGACGACGTTCACCCAGCGGGCCCGGAAATGATCCGGCAGGGGGGCGCCGAGACGGTGCGTCGCCAGCGCGTCCAGGCCGTACAGGTACGGAACTTGGCTGCCCACGGTCACCAGCAGCCGTACGTTGGGCAGTGCGTGGGCGACCAGGCTCTCGAAGCAGGCGATTCCGCCGAGGCTGTGCCCGAGCAGGACCACGGGCCCGTCGATCTCCCGCACCCGCTCGGCCAGGTAGGTCCGCAGGGGCTTGCCCCTCGCCTGGTAGAGCAGGATGTCGCCGAGCGCCGGTGTGGCGCGGGTCAGCAGGGCGTCCCGGTGCCGCCGGACCACCGGACGGGCCATGTGCTGCGCCGTGGACCAGGCGACGGCCCGGGCCCTGTCGCCCACGCCGAGGGCGGCCCCGCCCAGACGCTTCTCCATGACACGCCACAGCGTGTCGCGTTCCGCGGCGGACACGAGAACGGGGCCTCCGTCCCGTTCCCGGAACCTGATGTACGTGGCGGTGACGGACCGTGCGACCAGGTCGTGCGACGCCCTTGTGGCGAGAAAGGGAAGGGCCGCGACGAATTCCTGGGCACGCAGCAATTCCGTGACGGCTGAACGGAATTGCTCGTCGGGTTCGCCTGCCGGAATCAATTCTCCGACGTCGGGATCGTCCGGCATGGCACCGATACGCGTCCTCAGCAGGTTCAGCGCTCTCGGCGAGGTGGCGGACGCGTCGCCGGGTGCCGCCAGGACCGCCGTCCGGATCTCGTAGAGCGGGTCGTCGTACAGCCGGGCCCACACCGCCCGCTCCGCATCCGACCAGGCCACTCCGTGCCCGTCGGGAGCCCAGGTGGGTCCCGTGCCGTCCGGAACGTCGGTCTCGTCCGCCGGAGTCGCACCGAGGACGTCGCCCCAGGAGCATGTCTCCACCATGGTGTCCGGCAGTACTTTCCGGAAACCGTCCCCGATTCTGTCGAGCGCTTCCCGCTCACGCTTCGACCGAACGCCCGTTCCGTGAACGAACAGAACCGTCTTCATACTTCTTCGCACATGTCCCCCCGCCCCGATGCCGCGACCATGAACACCGCGACGGCCGCCAACGGTAGCGCGACACAAGGAATCATCTCCGCACATTCCTTGAATTCGCCTCACCCGAGCGATGATTCACTTTTTCGGAAAGACGATGGAGCTCAATCGATCAGGAACAGACAGGGTGGCGCTCTCGGTGTCGGTTCCGCAGAGGAAGGGTGTTGCCAGGGCTCGGTCAGGCCTGAGCCGATGGCCGGCCGGGCCGGGCAGCCGTCGTGGTTCCGGGCCCGCGCAGGAAGCGGATGACCGGGTGGCCGGGATGCCGCGTCACCTCGGCGCGGACACCGTAGCCCTCCTTGATGAGGGCGGGGGTGAGCACGTCGGCGGGATGGCCCTCGGCGAAGGCGCGGCCGTCGCGCAGGACGAGGGGCCGGTCGCAGTACATCGCGGCGAGGTTGAGGTCGTGCAGCGCGATCACCGTGGTGACCGGCAGGCCGGCGATCAGGTCGAGCAGGTCCAGCTGGTGCTGGATGTCGAGGTGGTTGGTCGGCTCGTCCAACAGCAGTTCGCGCGGTTCCTGGGCGAGGGCGCGGGCGATCTGGGCCCGTTGGCGTTCGCCGCCGGAGAGGGTGTGCCACGACTGGGTGGCCCGGTCGGTCAGGCCGGTGCGTTCCAGGGCGGCGGTGACGGCCCGTTCGTCGGCGACGGACGCCGGGCTCCAGGCGCGGCGGTGCGGGATGCGGCCGAGAGCGACGACGTCGCGGACGGTCAGGTCGGTCTGCGTGTGCGCGTGCTGTTCGACGGTGGCGACGCGGCGCGCGACGGCCCGGCGGCCGACCTCGGGCAGGGGCCGTCCGTCGAGCCGGACGACGCCGACGGAGGGGGCGAGGACGACGCCGGCGGAGGGGGCGAGGACGCCGGCCAGCAGGCGCAGCAGCGTCGACTTCCCGACGGAGCGGATGCCCAGGGAGTGGGCCGCTTGAGGTCGTGGACGGTGCCGATGCCGGGCGGCGGCGGGCGCGACGGCCACGCCGATGGGGTGAGTACCGCCTCGCCTCCCTCACCGGCATCCGCGGGCAAGCTCCCGAACCGGCTCGGCCGTCTGCCCGCCGGTGGAGAACTGTCAGGCCTGGCCGAGGGCGGCCGCGAGGTCGGCCAGGTGCTCCGACACCGGGCCGAGGGTGAGGAGCCCGCTGCCCGCGCCAGCCAGTTCGCCGGCTGCGGGATTGAGCGCGGTGTGGGCGCGTCGCATGCTGTCCCGGTCGCCGAGGGTGAGGGCCGCTCGGGCGGTGAGGCACTCATCCTTCAGGGCTGATGCCGGTCGTCACGTGACCGTACGCGTCTCCTGATCGGCCACGGCCGAGCCTTCCATGATCACCTCTGAGTGTCGGCCGCCCCGGTCCATCAGGCCGCCCGTGAAGGCCAGGCCGAGGCCGGCCAGAGCAAGAGCCGCACCGGCCAGGCTGGGCGCGGCCCAGCCCCAGCCTGCCGAGATGACCAGGCCGCCGATCCAGGCCCCGCCCGCGTTGGCCAGGTTGAACGCGGAGTGGTTGGAGGCCGCCGCCATCGTCGGAGCGTTCTTGGCCTTGGCCATGAGCAGCATCTGGACGGGCGTGGTGATGAGAGAGCCCATCGCACCGATGACGGTGATCGTCACCAGGGCGGGCACGATGCTGTGGACGGTGAAGTAGAACGTCACCAGTGCCGCGGCGAGCACAGCCAGGCCCGCATACAGCGTCGGCCGCAGGGCACGGTCCGTGAGCGGGCCGGCGATCAGCGTGCCGAGCGTCATGCCGACGCCGTAGAGCGCGAGGACGAGAGTGGTCGAGGAGTCGGATATGCCCGTCAGATTCGTCAGCATGGGCACCAGGTAGCTGTAGACGGCGAAGAACCCGCCGAACCCGACCACGGCGACGGCCATGCCGATCGCGACCTGCCTGTTGCCCATGGCCCGCAGCTCGGTCCGGACGCCGGACTGCCGGCCCCGTGGCTGGTGGGGGACGAAGCAGGCCAGCATGAGGAGGGCGACGAGTCCGATGGCGGTGACCGCCCAGTAGGCGGACCGCCAGCCCAACTGCTGCCCGAGGGCCGTGCTGGCCGGGACTCCGACGATGTTGGCGACGGTGAGGCCGAGGAACACCTTCGAAACGGCACGTGCCGCGCGCCCCGGGGCGACCAGTCGTGAGGCGACGACGGCGCCCACGCCGAACAGCGCCCCGTGCGGCAGACCCGCCAGGAACCGCGCGGCGAAGAGCAGGCCGAAGTCGGGCGCGAGCGCGGACGCGGCGTTGCCGACCACGAACAGCCCCGACAGGAGCAGGAGCAGCCGCTTGTGGGGTATGCGCGCGCCGATGCCCGTCAGCAGGGGCGCACCGACGACGACACCGAGCGCGTAGGCGGAGACGAGGTGGCCGGCGTGCGGCACGGACACGCCGACCCCGTCGGCGATCTGGGGCAGCAGCCCCATCGTGGCGAACTCGGTCGTGCCGATGCCGAACGCGACGACAGCCAGGGCCAGCAGAGCCAGCGGCATGGTGCAAGAAACCTTTCGAAGACAACGGTCCGGGAGCCGGGGAGGGGGGACGATGTCGGGCCCGACCACGAGTGGTGTCGCCGGCCCGGTGGACCGAACAGCGGCGGGCCGGTTGCGTCGAGCGCCGGCCGTGCGTCTCTGGACGGCCGGCTGGACCGGCTTCGCGGACGGTCGGCGTGACCGCGCGGAGTGGGAAGCGTGAGGGACACGGCCGTACGAGCCCCGCTACGGGGTTCTGTTCCGGTGACCGACGCAGCGTCTCCCGGCCGGGCCGCGCCGTGCCGGCACCGTCTCGTCGCGCGAGACAGCCGAAGCTGACAAGGACGCGGCGGAGGACGTACGGAGTTCCATGGTTCGTGACTCTCGGAGAGTGCGGCGACCGCCCGAGACGGGGCGAACCTGCGGGGACGAGCTGAGGAGGCGCGGGCCTCGACGGTGAGGCGGCCACCCAGGACCGTAACATCGATTCGATCTATCTATCGATTCGATGGGGAGGGGGAGAAGAACCCCGCGTGCGGTCCCCCCCTCGTCCGAGCGTGACCCGTCAGTGTCCCCGACGGGCGTCGAGCCGGGCGGCCTGGCGTGTCAGGTGGTCGCGTTCGGCTAGGTTGGGCGCCTTCCGGGCCGCCTCGGCGTACAGGCGTGCCGCCGTCGCCAGGTCGCCGTCGCGTTCGTGGAGGTACGCCGCCACCGCGGTGTGGCGGAGCAGTGAGTCGTCCAGTACCGCGAGCGCCGCCAGGCCGGCGCGCGGTCCGTCGGCCTCGCCGACGGCCACCGCGCGGTTGAGCCGGACGACCGGGCTGTCGGTCAGGCGCGCGAGCTCGTCGTACCACTCGACGATCTGCACCCGGTCGGTCTCCCCGGCCGTGGCCGCGTCGGCGTGGAGTGCCGCGATGGCGGCCTGGGCGCCGTCACTGACCAGTTCGGTACGACCCCCGTGCGCACCCCTCTCTGCCAAAGTAGATCGATAGCGTGACCGGACACCGGTTGAACGCGCCCAGGAGGTGTCTCACAGGCCCGAGCCCGGAGGGCATGCTGCGGGGTGCCGGCGCTGCGGCGGTCCGCAGACGTACCCGCGCTCAGCTCGCCCAGACGCCGGTGATGTCCGACGCGGTGGCGGCGTGCCCGGCGTGCGATGTGCCGTACATGTCCTCGATGGTGCGCAGCACGTCGTCATGGTCGTACCTGGTCGCTGACCTGCTGCCTGCAGCCACCGGCTGACCGTACAGCACCGTGGCAATCTTGTTCTTGCTGTGCTTGTCGTCCTCGTCGAAGGTCACGGCGAGGAGGCTGTTGTGGGTCTTGGCCCAGGCCGCATAGGCGCCGAGGTGCGTCTCCAGCCAGGTGTCACCGGTGGAGACCGGGCAGTCATGCATGTCACTGCACAGATTCGGAATGACGAAGGAGACCGTGGGCAGCCTGGCGTAGACGGTCGGGAACTGCGCGAACGTCTTGGCGCTGGATCGGGGTACGTTGCCGAACCCGAACCACGGGTTGTGCGTGCGCGTGTAGCGTCCGCTGTCGCAGGTGGTCGAACCTTGGCTGGGCAGCGACTCACTGTAGCTGGCCCAGGTCTTTCCGACGGCGGTCAGTTCGGAGGCGAGGTTGGCGGCGGAGCTGAAGCCGGGGATGTAACAGCTGTCGTCAGTGATGCCCTGCGTCGCGCCGGAGAAGAGTGCGAAGTAGTTGGGCTGGCTGGGGTGGGCGATGGCGTATGAGCTGGTCAGGACGGCGCCGCGGCTGCCCAATGAGTTGATGTATGGAGCGTTGGGGCTGCCGATGATCTGGTCGTACGCGTGGTTCTCCATGACGACGACGACCACGTGGTCGGGCGTGGGGCCATGTCCGGCCCTGTGCTCGGTTCCTGCGGCTCCCGTCCACGGCGCGGCCGCCGCTGCGGCGAGGCCGAGGGCGTAAGCGAGCAGACGGACGGCACTCCGGGTTCGTGTTCGGGACGATGCGATCACGGGGGCCTCCGGTCACAGCAGCGCCGGAAGATATGTCAGTTTTTATTCTTCATGTTTTCGGTCGTTCTCGCGCCCGAGGCCGCGGCTCAGCCAGCACCGAGAGGTCGTTAAGACCGTTTCTGGTAGATGCCTCGTCCGGGTTGGGTGAGGAAGCCTTGGCGGGTGAGGCGTCCGAGCCGGCTTCGGGTGACGTTCAGGGCCGGGTCGTCGGTCGGCATGCCCAGGAGTTCGTGCAGACCCCAACGGCCGCAGAGAAGATACACAGACGAGTCAGTGGCTCCGCCGGCTGCCCGCCGCGGTGGTTGTCGGCGCGTTCGTCCTCGACCTCTCCATCCCGGGGAGCGTCAACGTGTTCCCCATGCTCGCGGCCGCGCCGGTCCTCTCCCTGCGGGACGGATCGCCACCGGAGTGGCGGCGAACCTCACGGGACTCGCCCTGGTGTACCTGGAGAGGGAGTCGACCCGCGACGTCCTCGTCCCGTTTATCAGCCTGATCGTCCTTACCGTCATCTCGGCGGAAGCATGACGGGGCCGGGACCGGCCCGGAGCGTAGGAGCGTGGGTTGCGTAGGATCCGCCCCACTCGGTGCCTGCCCCTTGACCAAGTGCGCCGCCCCGCACGCGCACTCCCGCCCGGAAGAGAACCCTTGACCAGGTGCGGGTTCGCCATGGCCGACAAGCCGCGTCCGGCTCTGCACCGATGACTGGTTTGGCCTTCCTCGAAGCTGCCTGCGCCGCATCGTCCGCCGCGGCGCCGAGCAGCGAGCCGAGTACACCGAACGCTACCAAACCCCGCGCAACCGCCGATGCCTTGACGTTCCTGGCTGTATGGGCCACGACCAGGCAACCGGCGAGGCGATGCCGGACTTGTCTCAGCTGCCGAGCCAGGCGAGGGCGGCCACCGCCATGGCGCTGACGCCGGTGTCCAGGGTCGGCTGGATGGCAGGGGCGAATGTGGCGCTGTGGTTGACCGGGATGTCCTGGGAGACGGTCCCGTTCCTGGCGGCCTCGGCGTAGCGCTCCGGATCGATGCCGCCGATCGCCCAGTACGTGAACGGCGCCCCGAACGCCTGGGGAATCTCGCTCATGTCCTCGCTGGCGGTCTGGAGCTCGACGGTGTGGGCGTCGTCGCCGAAGTGCGCGGCGAACGCATCCGCGACGCGCCGGGTCGGCCCCTCGTCGTTGACGGTGGGCGGGAAGGACGCGATCCGCTCGATCGTGGGTTCCTTCGGCGAGCGGGACGCCTCGCACTCGGCACGGACGATCCGGCCGATCGCGTCCAGGACGTGGGTGCGGGTGGCGTCGTCGTAGGTGCGCACATTGAGTTCGATGACGGCGCTGTCGGGGATGACGTTGGGGCCGGAACCCGCGTGGATGCTGCCGACCGTGACGACGGCGGGGGTCGTGGCGGCCAGTTCCCGGGAGACGATGGTCTGCAGACGTACGACGATCATCGCGGCCGCCACCACGGGGTCCACCGCGGCCTGGGGCATGGCACCGTGCGCCCCGCGCCCGTGGACGGTGATGCGCAGGCTGTCCGCCGCCGACAGGAACGGCCCGGTGCGGGTACCGACGTAGCCGGCCGGATAGGGCAGGACGTGCTGGGCGAGCACCACGTCGGGCCGGGGCGACGTGGAGGTGAGACCGTCGGCGATCATGGCCTCGGCGCCCTCCCCGTTCTCCTCCGAGGGCTGGAGGAGCGCCACAAAGGTGCCCCGCCAGACGTCCCGGCTCCCGGCCAGCAGCCGCGCGCAGCCGATCAGGCAGGTCACGTGCACGTCGTGTCCGCAGGCGTGCATGACAGGCTGCTCGGTGCCGTCCGGGCCGGTCACGGTCGCGGTGGAGGCGTAGGGCAGGCCGGTCCGTTCGCGTACCGGCAGGGCGTCCATGTCCGCCCGGGCCATGACGGTCGGGCCGTCCCCGTTGGCCAGGACCCCGATCACGCCGGTGCCGCCGATGCCTTCGGTGACCTCGTAGCCGAACGAGCGCAGGGCCTCGGCACCCTTCCCCGCCGTGCGCTGTTCCCGCAGCCCGAGTTCGGGATGCCGGTGCAGATCCTGGTAGAGGTCCTCCAGGTCGGAACGGATGGCGTCGAGACCGGCCAGCACGGTTTGGGCAGGATCAGTCATGGAGGCTCCTTGCGTGGGCGGGGCTGCTCATCGTCCCCGTTTCGGACCGTGGGATCGGTGCGGCGCCGCACCGCCGAGGCCGCGTTGGACCGGGACTGCCGGTGGGGCCGTGGGAGGATTCCAGCCGTAGTGCGCGGCGGTAAGCCCGGAAACCCGGCACCGGAACGATGCCCAGGCCGACACCGCCCCCGGCACGACGTACGAGCAGACCCCCGTGACTCCGGCGACCGCCCCGGCGACAGTGGCAGCGCGACCGGTGTACCCGGCGGAGCACATCCCTGATCATGCTGCCGCTCAGGCCGGAGGTGATGCCGAGCACCAGGAACCCGAACAGGTCCAGGCAGGCCGCGCGGAATACGGCGGCGACCAACGGCACGCACAAGAAAACGTGGCGAGGTCCAGGTAACGCACCCCGATAACCCTCTCGGAACGCAATCGCCGAAGCCGGCATCACGGACGTAGCGCCCATAGGCCGAGCCTACCCATGGCCCCACGTCCGGCGACCCGGACGAATACGAAGCGTGACGGACAGCAGCAGGGTGCCGACTCGCATCGCGACCCAATGATCATGAGTTAACGATCTGTGTGTGATGATCTTCGGGTGGAGCGAGTTGAGGGTGGGGCCGCGAGGCGGTTGACGGATGACGTGTCGATCGGGCTGCTGGCGACGGTGTTCCCGGAGGAAGCAGTGCAGGCTGCGGTGGATGAGGCCGGGGCACGTGAGGAGCGGACGCGCTCGCTGCCGTCGAAGCTGATGGTGTACCTCGCGATGGCGTTGTGGCTGGAGCCGGGCAAGGGGTATGTGCGCACGCTGCGGGGCTTGTTGGAGGGTCTGCGGTGGTCGCGGGGTGGCTGGGACGGCTACCGGGCGCCCAGTGACGGGGCGATCTCCCTGGCCCGCTACCGGCTGGGCGAGGCGCCGCTGCGCAACCTGTTCGACGAGGTCGCGGCCCCGGTGGCCGATGAGCGGAGCCCGGATGCGTTCTGGCGGGGGCTGCGGCTGATGGCGGTGGACGGCACGGTCTTCGACCTGCCTTCCGGGCGGCCCAACGAGACCGCTTTCGCTGTACCGGCCGGCGGCAGCCGTCCGCAGGCCCGCCTGGTGGTGTTGGCCGAGTGCGGCACCCTCGCCCTGGCCGGGGCGGCCTTCGACTCCATCGCGGTCGGCGAGAGGGCCTTGTGCGAGCGCCTGCTGGACCGACTGGGGCCCGGCATGCTGCTGCTGGCCGACCGCGGCGTCCCCTCGTACGACCTGTATGCGGCCGCCGCCAGGACCGGAGCCGAGTTGCTGTGGCGCGTCTCGGCCTCCTTCGCCCTGCCGGTCAAAAAACGCCTGAGCGATGGCACGTATCTGTCCGAACTGCGCGGCGACAAGCGCGCGGAACGGGTGATGGTGCGGGTGATCGAGTACAGCGTGGCCGACGACGACGGGATCAGCGAGGTGTTCTGCCTGATCACCACGTTACTGGACCCCGATGCGGCCCCTGCCCTGGAACTGGCCCGCAACTACGCGGAGCGCTGGTCGGTGGAGGTTCTGTTCAAGCTGGTCAAGGTCGACCTGCGTACCAGCGGCGGCGTGCTGCGCTCAGGCAAACCCGAGGGCGTACGCCAGGAGTTGTGGGCCCTGCTCTGCGTCTACCAGGCCCTGCGCACGCTGATCACGAAGACCGCCGTGATCGCGGGCGTCGAACCGGACCGCATCAGCTTCCCGCCCGTCCCGGACGCCGTCAAAAGCTCCGTCCGGACGGCTTTTTCCCCCTGAGCTCCTCGCTCAGGCCCTGCGCTTCCTCATAGCCGACCTCCCCGACATGCTGATCCGCGACCGCCCCACGCGCCCCGCGCCCCGCACCACGAAACGCCCCCACCTCAGTTACCAAACCCGCAGCTCAACCGACCCCGGCACCCGCCGCGTCACCCGCACCATCGTGCTCCACCAGCTGACACCCGAGCCAGCCTAACTCATGACCATTGCGACTACACCAGTCTCAGAGTGCGGTAAGTGATGGTCTAGCTAATTTCGCACCACTTCGTCCCAGTGGGTAGCAGGCCCCTGACCTCGGCTGTCGAGCCAAACCGGGGAGCCGGAGCCGTGCGCTCGGCCAGGGCGGCGATGTTGATCATTCGACCGCCGGAATCGCCCCGTTATGGCATGTCATCACATCGGTGTGAAACGGCAGGAAACATCACTTACCGCACTCTCAGACAGCGAACCGAACGGAGCCCTCCTGTGAGTTACGACTTTCTCTGCTGACTCAAGCCAGGGCGGCGCGATGTGCGGTCCCCCCCGGGGGGGGGGCCGCACATCGCGTTGTCGTCGGTGTGTTATCAGTACTCGTCGTCGTGGTTGTTGTGATCGCCATAACCACCACGCCCGTTGTCACGGTGGTCGTTGTGATCGCCATAACCACCACGCCCGTTGTCGCGAT
>NZ_JBHSOA010000074.1:0-198429 GCF_042655885.1 Streptomyces chlorus | reverse complement strand
GCTACACTCCCACCGCTCGACGTTTCCCCACGTCAAGCCACGAAGTACTGCTGGAGTACTAGTGCCGCATCGGACAACGTTCGCCCGCTCCTCGTCCTCCGACGCCGAGGTGGCTGCGGTCAGTCGGTCAGTGATCTCTTCTGCGGTCAGCACGAGGGCAAAGCCCTTGCGTAGGACGGCGAGTTCGGGCTCTTGCCGGGACTCGTCGTCGGTGGCCGTGACGTCGGATCCGAAGACAACCTTGTAGCCGCGTTCGTATGCCTGCCGGGCCGTGGTGCCACAGCAGTAGTTGGTGAGCGTTCCCGTGACGATGACCGTGTCGCGGCCGAGGTTACGCAGCATCGTGTCGAGCGGGGTGTCGTAGAACGCCCCGTAGGAGGGCTTGCGGATCACGGCTTCGTCGGGGCGGCGGCCCATCGAGGCCCACACCTCGGCAGGGCCCGGTCGGCGCCAGTCGGTGTCGGCATGCGGGAGGAACCGTAAGGCGTGCGGCCGGTCCAGTCCGAGATGGGTGTCGTCGAAGATGGTCCAGATCACCGGGATGGAGGCGAACCGGCATTCTTCGACCAGTTGGTGCAGCCGAGGCGCCATCCGGGTGGCCGCGGGCACCCAGTAGGGACTCCAGCAGGGCCGGACAAATTCGTCTTGCATGTCGATGACCAGCAGCGCCGCTCGTTCGGGCCGTACGTCGAACGATGCCCGGCCGCGCTCGTAGGCGCTGCGTGCCCGCTCGGTGACCCATTCCTCGGTGTATGTCATCTCTCGCCTCCTGCATCGGTTCGAGGTACCTCGATTCGATGTGCGAGAGTAGCAGCATGCTCGAACTCGCGATCCTGGGATTCCTGGCCGACGGGCCGCTGCACGGCTATCAACTGCGGCATCGGATAGCGCACTTGTCCGGCCATGCCCGGCCGGTCAGCGACGGCAGCCTCTACCCGGCGATCAACCGGCTGGTCAGCGCCGGGCTGCTCGACCGGCGGACCGAACCGGGCGCCTCGGCCGCTCAGCGGCACACCCTGAGCCTGACCGACGCCGGCCACTGCGAGCTGCTGCGCCGACTGCGGGAGGCCAACGGCCTGGACATCAGCGACAGCACCCGGTATTTCACGATCCTGGCCTTCCTCTCCCACCTGCCCGACACCGCTGATCAGCACGCGGTACTGCGCCGGCGGCTGGAATTCCTGGAACAGCCCGCGAGCTTCTTCCACGACGGTGACCGCCTATTGGGCGCCGAAGACACCGACGACCCCTACCGGCGCGGCATGCTCACCATCGCCCGAGCCACCAGCCGCGCCGAAAGGTCCTGGCTCCGGGAGGTGTTGGCCTGACACCCGCCGGCAGGCACCTCGCCCGTTCCGAACCCGGACGCCTCCTCTTCCCGAGAGACCGGGCCGGTGGCAGAGCCAGTACGGGTACGCGAGATCGACAGCCATGAGGGGCAGCGGCTGCTGCGGATCATCCGCAGGGGCACCGGCTCGGTGGTGACCTGGCGGCGGGCGCAGATGGTGCTGCTGTCCGCGCGGGGCATGCCCGTGGCGAAGATCGCCGAGGTGACGTTCACCAGCGACGACCGGGTCCGCGATGTGATCCACGACTTCAACGTCGATGGCTTCGCGGCGCTCTACCCGAAGTGCAAGGGCGGACGCCCGAGGACCTTCACGCTGCCCGAGCGGCGCGAGATCAAGAAGATCGCCAAGTCCAGGCCGGCCGAGCACGGCCTGCCGTTCTCGACCTGGAGCCTGGCCAAGCCGGCCGACTTCCTGGTCGCCGAGGGGGTGGTCGACGACATCAGCCAGGAGGGCCTGCGCCTCCTGCTCCGCGAGGAGGGCGTGTCCTTTCAACGCATAAAGACCTGGAAGACCTCCCGCGACCCCGACTACGCCGCCAAGAAGGCCCGCGTCGAGCACCTGTATGCGATCGCCGACGGCGAGGTCATACCCGAGGCCGCAGCAGGCCTCGGGTGTCGCCGAGCGCCCGGCCGTACGCGACACCCCGCCCCAGCGCTGGGAGCACGCCCAGATCATCGCGGCCGGTGCCATGGGGCCGCTGCGCCGCTGCGCCGCTACGAGGAGGCCCGCGCAGCCGGATGACTCCTGGTGATCCACTGTCAGAAGCCGCGGTCGAGGCACGAGTCGGCGCGTCACTGCTCACCGAGGGATGGCTGTCGGGCGAGAAACTCCTCGAACGCCGCCTTCTGCTTCGGATCCATGAAGCCTTGGCGGACATCGCGAGCCTGCTCTTGGAGCCAGTGCGCCTCGTCGGGACCCAGGAGCTCGGCGACCACCACGCCTCCGCGAGCGACCGCCGTGCGCCCTCCCACACGACGACGAAAGAGCGTGAACGCGCCGAATTCCGCCGGGTGGGCCAGTTCCGGCTTTTCCGTTTCAGCCCGGTTCTCGTCCCCGGCATCGCGCGTCGGGTAGGCGGTGGGGGCCCAATGCTCCCAGAGCGCCAGCGTGGCCGCGGGCACCAGCACGGCGCGCTCCGCCTCTTCACGCCCCTCCCACATGAACGTGACAGTGACGGGCTCGCCGACCGCCTCGGCCAGCCCGAGCACCCTCTCCATCTCATCGTTGATCGGGTAAGCCGCCACTACATTGATCTGAATTCCCATGGCGCCCGAGGCTACTGGCCGCTTCTGACATGCCAGGCCCATTGCTCCTGCGCCTCGTCGACCACGGCGCGAAACCGGTGAGGCCACCGACTGAGCGCCTGTCCGAGGCAACACTGCGACGGAGAGCAACCGCTCCGCACGATGTGGACCAGAGCCCACGGAAAGCGACATACCCCCGGCCAACTGGGGCCATAGGCTGTTCTGTTGCTCAGCACCCGAAACCCACCGGACCGAAGGCACGTCCGTCAGGTAGCGTGCGGGCCATGTCGAGCCCCGAGTCGGACGAGGTGGGGGCTTTCGGTCACGCCGTCAGCCCCCTGCACCCCTGACCCGGCTTTCCTGCCGTCCCGCCGCCTCCCGCCGCCTCCCGCGGCCGGACGAGTGCCGGTGTGCCCGTGGGCGCTGACCGCGGTGACGAGATGAGCCGTTCTCTCCTGCCTCTCCTCACCCCGGAGCCACTCGATGCCTGCCCCGATGACTGCCCCGACGCAAGTCCCCCTGCCCGTCCCGCTGTACCTGCTCTCCGTGGCGGTCTTCGCCATGGGCACCTCCGAATTCATGCTCGCCGGCCTGCTCCCGGACATCGCCGCCGACCTCGGCGTGACCATCGGGGCGGCATCCACTCTGACCTCGGCCTTCGCGGTCGGCATGGTCGTCGGCGCCCCGCTCATGGCCGGACTGGCCCGCACCTGGCCGAGGCGCACATCCCTCCTCGGCTTCCGTCCTCGTCTTCGCCGCGGCCCACGCCGTCGGGGCGACCACCACCAGCTTCCCGGTCCTGTTCACGACCCGGCTCGTCGCAGCGCTCGCGAACGCCGGATTCCTCGCCGTCGCCCTGACGACGGCCGCCACGCTCGTCGCCCCCGACCGCAAGGGCCGCGCGCTGACGGTCCTGCTGTCGGGCACGACGCTCGCCACGATCGCGGGTGTCCCGGCAGGAGTGGTCCTCGGCACACTCCTCGACTGGCGCGCCACCTTCTGGGCCGTCGCCGCTCTGTGCCTCCCCGCGGCGCTCGGCATCCTCGAGGGGGTCCCCGCGCAGGCGGTGGAGAGGCATACGGCAGACGCCCCGGGACCCCGCCCGCACCTCCGCTCCGAGCTGGCACAGCTCAAGAGCCCCCGCCTGCTCCTCATCATGCTGCTCGGCGCCCTGGTGAACGCCGCCACCTTCGGCGCCTTCACCTTCCTCGCCCCGGTCGTGACGGACACGGCCGGACTGGACACACTGTGGATCTCCGTCGCCCTGGCGCTCTTCGGCGCCGGCTCCTTCGTCGGGGTGACGGTCGCCGGACGCCTGTCCGACCGGCGCCCCGGCCTGGTCGTCGCGGCCGGCGGCCCGCTGCTGCTCACCGGCTGGCCGGCCCTGGCCCTGCTGGCCCACGAACCGGCCGCGCTGCTCGCCCTCGTGTTCCTCCAGGGCGCCCTGTCGTTCGCGCTGGGCAGCACCCTGATCACCCGGGTCCTCTACGAGGCCGCCGACGCCCCCACCATGGCCGGCTTGTACGCCACATCCGCCCTCAACACCGGCGCCACCACCGGCCCCCTCCTGGCCGCCACCACCTTCACGACCCCGGCGGGCCCCCAGGGTCCCCTGTGGACCAGCGCCCTCCTGGTCCTGGTGGCGGTCCTGATGGCCCTCCGCTTCCGGACGGTGGTTGCAGCTGTGCCTGTGCCTGCTCAGTAGGTGTTTTTGAAGCCTGGAGTCGGTTGGAGCAGGCGGACGGCGACCAGGTCGGCTGCATTGCTGGCCACGCTTGGCTTGTGTGCTATGAACAGGCATGGCATTGAAGATCGAGCGGACCGACGCACGAACATGGCGGGATGAACATCTGAAGGAACTCTTCAGTGAGGGCTTTCCAGAGTTCATCACGGCTGACCGGCTGGTGAAGGACTACATAGGCAGGGTCGGCGAGTGGTTCGCCGATCTGAATCTCATGCTGATCAATGAGCACGACGTGCCGGTCGCATCAGGTTGGGGTGTGCCGATCCACTGGGACGGTCTGCCCGAGACACTCCCCACCGGGTATACGCAGGCCCTTGTTCGAGCCGTCGAGGGTCGCGAACAGGGGGTAGAGCCCAACACCTTGGTGATCTGCGGAGCGATTGTCACCCCGGCGCTCAAGGGACACGGGCTTGCGGGGGAAACCCTCAAAGCCCTACGTCAGACCGCGAGGGACGTCGGCTGGTCGCAGGTCATTGCGCCGGTCCGTCCGACGACGAAGGCCCAATACCCGTTGACACCGATCGAGAAGTTCATGAGGTGGCGCCGGGAGGACGGGATGGCGCTTGACCCTTGGATCCGGACCCATCAGCGCCTTGGTGCCAAGGTTCTGTCAGCAGCCCCCGCTTCGCAGACGATGACCGGCACGGTTGCCGAGTGGGAGCGCTGGACCGGCATGGCCTTCCCCGAGTCGGGTGACTATGTAATTCCGGGGGGACTGAGCCTGCTGAGGATCGACCGATCTGCCGATGAGGGCGTGTATCGGGAGCCCAACATCTGGATGCAGCACAGTTGACCGGGGCATCGCGCTTGCCCAAACGAGTCCCGGAGCAGAACACAGCCTCCGCCGCCATCGTCGGCGGCAGCGGATCACCGCACTCCCGGCAGTACCGCCGGGCCGTTCCGTCAGCCCTCACAACCCAGATCGTCCAACCGCGCGCACCTCACGGCCAGAGTTGAAAAACACCTGCTCAGGCCGTTGGAGAGGAGGAGCCGGTCCGGTGACACCCACGCACAGTCAACCGGTGACTTGCACGAACTTCCATAGAGACTCGTCCACTCAGGGCCCACGCAATGCCCGGGGAAGGCCGGTCCGCAGCCAGTCAGTTCCTCGACCGCTGCCCGGGTGCACGACTTTCCCACGAGTCGACCCACACCTGCCAAGCACTGCTCGTGATGGCCAGCACCTCCCCGCCCCGGCACTTCGAGTCACGCACCAGCATGCCGTCCTCGACCCGCGCGCACTCCACGCACTCCCCGCCGGCGCCGTTGCTGTACGACGATCTGAACCATGCCGAAGCGGGACCTGTCGGATCTGCGCTGCTCACTTCGAGTACTCCTTCACGACCGACTTGATGAGCTGGGCGGAGCGCTGAGGGCTCAGGGCCGCGGCGCGCAGGCCGTCGAAAGCCTTGGTGTACTCGCGGACGTGATGCTCGCCCTCCAGATAGACAGCGTCCGTGATGCCGTCTCGGTATACCAGGTCCGGGTCCTCCGGAGCGGGGAAGCCGAGCATGGTGAAGGAACCGGTGGCCGGGTACGTGCCCGCGTCGAAGGGAAGCACCTGCAGGGTAACGTTCGGCAACGCGGCTGAATCAAGGACTCGTTCGAGCTGCTCCCGCATCAAGGCGCGGTCGCCGATGACGTTGCGCACCGCGCCCTCGTTCACGACGAACCAGGCGTCGGGAGCGTCGGGGCGGGTCAGCATCTCCTGGCGCTCCAGCCGTACTCGAACGGCCCGATCGATGTCCTCCGGCGAGAGGTGCGCGCCCGTGGCGTGCAACTCACGGGCATACGCGGCGGTCTGCGTCAGGCCGGGGAGCAACTCGCACTGGTACTGGCGAAGTGCGGAGGCGTCCTGCTCCAGGCCGATGTAGATGTTGAACCACTCGGGCACACCGGCACCGTGCACCTGCCACCAACCGCGCGTCTTCGCCTCACGCGCCAGCGACTTGAGGAACTCGCGCAGCTCTTCGCTCGTGTCGTAGAACCGGCACAGCGCGTCGATGTCCGAGGGCTGGACCCTGCCGCTGCCCGTCTCCATACGGTTGACCTTGGAGCCGCTCCAGTCGAGCGCCTGCCCGACCTGGGCACAGGTCAGCGTGCTCTTCTCCCGGAGCTTCTTCAGCTCGATCGACAGACGCCGACGGCGTGCCGTCGGTGAACCGGCCATCCCGTTCTCCTCAACCACGTGGTGCGTAACGAGTGTTCAGTCTCGTGCCAAGAGGGCTGCTTGCCAATCACTCGGAAGTGGGAATCCCACTGTGCACATTGCATAAAGGGATGTGCCGGCGTCATTCTGGGCAACGAAGCGACACGAAGAGTGAGTGGTCGTGACGCTCCGACGGCACATCGCGACGAGCAGGAAGAACTCCGATGGGAGAGAGCCTCGTGATCCAGGAAACCCGTGCGACGCGAAAACAGTGGGACGTGGAGTTCACCTCCCACCCCGAGGAGGTGGCCATGCTGCGCCGCGTCGTGGCACTCCGCCTGGCGGCCTGGGGCCTGCCCGAGCTCGTCGACACGGCCCGACTCTGTGTCAGCGAACTCGTGTCCAATGTCCTCACGCACGTCGGCATCGGTACCCCCGGCTTGCTCGTGGTCTCCGTGAACGGTGCGGATCTGCGCATCGAGGTCCACGACCCGGACACACGAGCCCTGCCCGCCGTAGTCCTCGCGGACGCCGATGCCGAAGGCGGCCGCGGCATGACGCTGGTCGATGCCCTCGCGGACCGCTGGGGCGTTCAGCTCCACGAGCACCACAAGGTGACGTGGTGCGAGTTGGCCACGGGGGCTGCGCCACCCGGCGACTCCACGGGTCATCCGTCGGTGACCCGCGCCGAGGCGCTGTTGGACCTGTACGCGACCTTGCGGCCTCCGAAGTGCTCCTACGAATCCGGGCCCGGGAGAGTGGGCCGGATGGTGGCGGAGGAGTCCGCGATCGACGCCATCACGGACTTCCTTCGGTGGTTTCGTGCGCACGGTTGCGACGTGGAGGAGGCCTTGGACCGGGCCCAGACCCGTTACGACGCCGAACCGGACGGTGTCGGCGGCGGCTGGTCCCGGGCGTCGAGCGCCTGATGCGGGAACTCTGAGACATCCCTGTCCGCGTCCGCGCTGGCGAGTGCGGCGAGCAGAAGTGCATCGTGCACGGCCACCCGGTACCCCTGCCCTGGGAGGGGCGGTCATGCATCAGGGCGACAAGCCACTGCTCGCACCACCGCATCGACGCGACGCGATGTTGTGATCGAGGAGGAGTGCTTTGGACCTCCGCAGGACTCTGCTGCACAATTCCTCGGGACCGCAGGACCGCAGGACCGCAGGACCGCAGGACCGCACTCCGCGACCTGCGGCGACGCGGCCATGCCCGGCGCTCCGAGCGGCTGTTCCCGCGGGGCCGGCGAATTGTGCAGCAGAGTCCCGCAGTGGAGCCGGTCGACACGGAAACAAGCAGCTCCGTGCCGACCACCACTCCACGGGGCCGCGCAGGGCTGCCGCCCGTCCCCAGACCTCAGTCGGCCAGTACGTCCGCGAAGAAGCCCAGCCGAGGATCGTCCGGGGTACCGACGAGCAGTGCACGGTCGAGCAGGATGTTGTTGTGCTCGCAGCTCGTCTCGGGGAGCATCACGCAGGCATGGCAGGCGGCGAGGTTCGTCCCGCCGGTGCCCGAGGCCTCGGTCTCCACGCAGAGTGGGTCGGAGGAGCACCACTCTGCGCGGCGGACGGCCGAACGCACCGTGCGGTCGAGGTGCTCCGGTTCGCCCTGTGCGACGAGACCGCCGAGGCTGCCCGCCGAGTCGCTCGTCGCCGTGTAGACGAGCACCCCCGCCATGTCGTCGGCGGCGTACAGGCGCTCGCGAAGGGAAGCGGCGGGGTAGCCGGCCTCCAGGCTCCACTCGTTGATGAGGACGTGGGCCAGGGTGTGCAGCAGCACCATGCGAGGGGTGGCAGGGGAGGGTACGGCCTGGCTCGGGTCGTCGGCCCGTTCCTCCAGAACTCGCTGGTGAGCGATGCGTATCCGCTCGACACGGGCTGCCACCGCCGTTGCCTTCTCCCATGCGCCCAGCCGGTCCTCGTCCAGGCGGAGGAAGACTCCCTCTCCACGGACTTCCATGGCAGGAAGCCAGCGCAGAGGGCTGTTGGAGAGCGGCATCTCCTTCGTATCGGTTGTGGATTCTGCGTCGACGAGTCGGGTGAACGCCTTCAGGGCGCGCACCTCGCGGAGTTTCTTGACCAGCATCGGGCCGGTGACACCGAGCGGTCCGAGCACGCTTTGGTCGCCCAGCGGGGTCTCACAGACGAACTGCTCGTCGCGGGAGTGCTCGCTCTCGTCGTTGCCGGAGCGGAGGCGTTCGTACTCCTTGTTGCGCAGGGCGCGGTAGCGGTGGTCGAAAGTGGGGGTTGCCCCGCCATCGGGGTCTTCCTCGCGTTCCGCGTCGAGGAGCGTCATCACCTCATCCAGGGAGATGGGCCACGCCTCGTCGAAAATGGCATCGAGGTAGACAGCGACGGCCGCGCGGTCGTCGTACTTCCTGAGTTTCTCCCAGTGGCCCGCGAGAGGATCCGCGCGGCCGTTACTCCAGGGTGGGATGGAGAGCGCCGATTTCAGCACCGGCTGCCACACCGACGAAGAACCGCGCTGGAGCGTGCGCAGGGGGATTCCGCACTCCTGGGTGGGAGCGGACGTGCCCAGCCACGGACGAGGGCCTCGGCACTTGAGGCCCAGATCCTTGAGCGCGTTCCTGCGGAAAGAACCTTCCATGGAGACCTCGGGCGCCTGCCCACAGGTACAGGAGACGAGAATCGAACGGAGCGAGGACGTACGACCGGACGAGCGCAGTGTGAGCTTCCCCCCGCACCGTCCAGCCGTCGTGGCACCGCGGTCGGGAGAGCGATGCACCCACTGCCAGTAGGGGAACTCGCCGAGGTGTCCGGCCTCGCACGCGACAACGAAACGGGAGGGGACGAGGTCCACCTCGCACGTGCCGCAGACACTTCGACCGGCGGGCGGGTTGAAGTGGCGATGGTGCTGCAGTTCGGTGCACTCGGGACACGAGTGCATCAGGGGGAAGCGGCGGACCCGGAGGCCGTCCTTGCTGGTGTCGTCGGATGCCGGCGGCAGCCGGAAGTAGTCGACATCGAGCAGTCGGGCCAGACGCCGTTCGTAGATCCGCGGGGACTCGTCGGCGTTCCAGCTCTGGTCGGCCTCGTCGAGACCCGAGACGATGAAGGACTCGTGGTCGACGGCGATGAGCGACCCGACGCCGTACGTGGTGATCGCCTGGGCACGGCGGACCGCACCGCGTCGTGGAAGGTTGTGGGCGGGCGTGGTGCCTTTCGCTCCGGTCCGACGGCGGCGGGCAGGGGGCGGGGTCATCGGGTTCCCTCCATGAACAGGGCGGACTCGGCGTCGACGTCGCGCAGGCTCCACAGCGTGGACCACGCCTCGGCCTCGGATTCGTCGTCGTACGCCTTCAGGAGCGAAGGGGCGCGATTGCCCCGTTTCGGCTCGAAGAGCAGGCCACTGTGGTTGCTGGCCTCCTTGCACCACCACTCGACGAACCCATCGAAGCCGTGGGACACGGCGTCGGTCTCCTCGGGGGCGACTGCGCGGACGCGAGCCAGCAGCAAGGGCTTGATGTGGTCCCGGAGGATGTCCTCGTAGGACTCGACCCTGCCGGCAGCCTCGTTGGGTCGCGCGGCCGGGATCATGATGCGGGCGAGGGCGACGATCACCGCGTGCAGACCACGTTCGCGGGCGCGGGCCGAGAATGGTGTCACGGAGGTGGATTCGACCTCACGGTAGAGAGCTGAGTGGAAGTGCTGGAAGCTCTCGTAATGGGATCGATCCCGGGCACGCGACGAGTTGAGCATGACCGCGACCAGGCCAGGGTGCGCGCGGCCGACCCGGCTCGTCGCCTGGATGTACTCGGCGGTCGTCTGGGGCTGGCCCATCACGGCCATCAGCCCGAGCCGGTCCACGTCCACGCCCACGGCGATCATGTTGGTGGCGAGCAGGACGTCCACGGTGTCCTCGTCGGGGAGTCTCTTCTCAATGCCCTTCAGACGAGTGGGGATCTCACTGGCGTCGATCCGGCTCGTCAGTTCCGAGTAGTTGGCGACCGAGCGCACTGCCACGCCCTCACGCTCGGCGAGCAGTTCCAGGTAGGCCACCACGTCGTCGTGCACCTGGAGTTCGGCCGCGGAGAGGAGGCGCAGACTGTTGAAATAGCCGACGAGACTCCAGTACGCGTCACGTACCTCGTCCTTGGTCTTCGCCTGCTTGGCCCGGTGCAGCAACGTGGCGTACGTGCGGATGAGCAGGGTGGACTGGCTGGTGCCGGGGGCCAGCAGACCGACGTAGCGGCGGCTCGCCTTCTCCTCGCGGGGTGTCTCCACGGCGAACCACGAGTCGCGGGAGTCCAGACCGGCGGGTGGGAACTGCCGTACTTCGCGGGCGAAGAGGTGGCGGCCCTGATCGGTGGCACGACGGATGGTCGCCGTGGAGGCGATCACTTTGGGACGGTCGGCCAGCGCGTCCACGGCGGTCTCGTAGAGGCCGGTGAGGGTTCCCAACGGACCCGAGATCAGATGGAGCTCGTCCTGGACGATCAGTTCCGGGGGAGGGGTGCCGTCGTCCGGGTCGTCGAGATTGAAGAGTGCCGAGGTCGCCGGACGCCATGGCATGGAGGCGAACTTGTCGACGGTGGCGATCACCAGCGTCGGTCGCGCGTCGTACACCGCCTCGTCGATCAGGTGGACGGGGAGACCGTTGGCGAAGTCGCAGTCCGAGCCCGGGCAGCGAACGTGCATCCGTTTGGCGTCCTCGTCGACCTCGTAGTTCCGGGCGTCGAGACGGGTCCCGCACCAGGGGCAGGCGTGCAACTGGACGGGGTTCTCGGTGGCGAGCCGCTTGTCGAGGTTCGCGCGCAGTTCCTCGAGCTTGTCGCCGGCCTTGGCCAGCGTGTTGGGGGTGGCGGAGCGCCCCACCCACATGCCGACCGAGAACGCCTCATGGCCCAGCTCGGGAGTGTGGCGCCGCATATGCTCCATGGCACAGAGCAGGATCGCCGCACGCTCGAACTGCTGAAGGGTGAGCAGCCGCAGCGTGTAGCGCATGAGGACGGTGACACCGCCGCCGTCCGTGCCCTTGCGGATGCGGCGCAGGAAGGACGTGAGGGCGATCAGCCCGAGGTAGGCCTCCGTCTTGCCACCACCGGTGGGGAACCACAGAAGGTCGGACACCTGCCGGTCGGGGTGCTTGCGGTCGTCGATGCCCGCCAGACACAGCAGCACGAACGCGATCTGGAAGGGACGCCAGTGGCCGGAGGCCGGCTCAGGGGCTCCGACGCGTCCGCTCTTCACCCAGACGCTGCGGGCTCGCTGGTCCGCCATGGCGCGGTTGGCCAACCGAAACGCCTTCATCAGATCAGGCTTGGTCCGCAGCAACCCGATGCCTTCGCGGATCCGGTCGAGTGCCTCGCGACAGGCCTTCACCTGATCCCGCGCGGGGTTCTCGTGAGTGCCGCCCGTCAGGGCGTTCGCCTCTGCCGATTTTCGATCGATCCAGCGTTCGTAACCGGTGGCGAGTCCTTCCAGGGCGGCCAGGACCTCGGCGTCGGGCTTTTCGGCCAGCCCCAGCATGGACAGCGTCGAACTGTCGATCTCCGGGTTGGAGTCGGTGAGCAGTACTTCCACGCTGGGCACGAACTCGCTGCGCACCTCAGCGACGGCGGCTCGGACAGTGTCGGTCATGCCGATCGGCGGCGGAGCCCAGTCCCACGAGGCGGCACAGCCGTGCCCGATGGCGAAGGTCGGGGCGTGACGGTGCAGCAGCCGACTCGTGGTGATCTCCGGGTCGTGGGCGGCGGCCGGGGCGGGCCGCTCGACGAACGTGGTGGATCCGTCGGCGGACCGGACCGTCAGGCCGCACTGGAACAGGGAGAAGGCGTCCTGGAGGTCCCGTTCGCCGACCTTCTGGGTGTTGATCAGCGTGACGGTGATCGTGACCGTGCCGGTGGTCCGGTCGGGGCGTCGGACGATGACGTGCAACGCGACCTTGCCGGGGACGAGTTCGATCGGCTCGGCCGGGGCAGGTGCGGTTACGTCGATGGGCTGGTCCGGGAGCCGCAGTTCCCTGCGCCGCCACTGTTCCCGCTGTTCTGCGGTGGTGCGGGCCTCGGCACGGCGGGCCGGGACGAGGTTGCCCTCGGCGTCGGTGGGCTCGTAGAGCGCCGCACTGGCCGAGACCACGATCGTGTCGTTTATGGCCGGGTCGACCGCGAAGGTCAGTCCCATGGACGAGGGACGCCTGTCCCCGGAGGCGCCGACCTCCTGCGCGATGCCGGACTCCTCGGAGTCTTCTTTGGGAAGCAGGGGTGCGACGTCCAGGCCGTTCTGTTCGGCCACGGTCTCCTCCTTCCGCTCCTTCGAGGCACGCGGGTACAGCACGCCGGCCAGATAGCGGTCGATCGGCGCATCCTGAGCAAGGACCTCGTTCCGGTCGTCCGGCACGGCGTCCTCGGCGGGGCCGAAGAGTTCACGGCGTAGCCCCACGAGAAGCTCCTCGTCCCGGACCCGATAGTGCTCGGCGTGCCGGCCTGCCACGTGCGTCATGCGCGCTGCTCCTCGTCCTTGTCGGCGCTCTTGTCGGCCCTGCGGTACTTCCCGATGCCGGTGATGCGCGGCGCGATCCACATGCCCCGGTCACCCAGCCCGGCGTTGGAGCCGGCGGCGACGCTTCCCGTCACGGTCTCCAGGGTGTCGACCCGCAGCTCGTGGATTTCGTCGGGCCACCAGGGAACCCAGGTCCGGTTCACCTTCTGCACCTGGAACAGTCCCTCGCGGAACCGCTCCGACGCCTCGCCGATCTCCCGACCGTTGTGCACCAATGCGTACGGTGGGCTCTGGTAATCGCCCATCGGCAGGTCGTGGCGCCTGCGCAGCACCACCTCCTGCCCGGGCCCTACCTGCTCCAGGAGGTACGCCTGGGTCGCCACGGCGTCGGTGCCGTGGCCGGGTGGATCGTTCCGGCAGACGTCGCCCACCTCGGCCACGATTCCGTACCTGTCGTACGACCTCCACCCGCCGACGTACCGGCGACCGTTCTTCCGGCCGACCGCCCGCTTGAGGATCGGCAGATCCGGACTCGGCGCGTGGTACAGGTCCTGTCGGGCGCGGGTCATCGCCACGTACAGGGCACGGGCCTCTGCCGGCAGGTCCAGATCGTCCTTGTACTGCTTGCGTAGTTCGCCCACGGTGGGCGGGGTCAGGACGATCACCCGGTCGAACTCGAGGCCCTTCGCCCGATGCACGGTGGACACCACGACGCGGGCCGTCTCCGGATCGGCCAGCTCGTCCGGGAAACGGCCGTCGGCGACCAGGCGCCGGAGCCTGTCCAGATCGACGACGGTACGACCCGGGCCGCGTGCGGCCCGGCGCAGCACGGGCCACAGGACTCCGGGGTCCGCTTCGTACGGCAGCGGGACGGAGGCGAGGAGGGACCGGAAGCGTTCCTCGGTGAGAGTGGTGGCCTCGGTCCGGCGCAGCACCTCGGCCACCCAGTACGGAACCGGACGCTCCTCCAGTGGTCGGCGCAGGTGGTGGTCGACCCCATGCTCGTGCAGGAGCCGGGAGACGACCAGGGCCTGCCGGTTGTCACGGGTGAGGATCGCGCATGTGTCGAGTGACGTGCGCAGTCCGTCCAGGACGAACGGCTCGTCCAGGGCGCCCATGCCGTTGACCGGTTCGAGAAGCAGATCGCGCAACTCGTCGTAGAGCGTCGACGCCTCGTCGGCGTCGGTGACCTGCTGGAGAAGCGGACCGTGGGGGAGCGCGACCGAGGCCTCCGGGGTGGTGGCGCGGAAGTTCTCCGTGAGGTGAAGCTCCACCAGGTCGTCGGAGAACGAGACACGGAGCCAGTCGAAGAACTGGTTCGTCTCGTGGGCACGCTCGGCCGGATCCTCGATCTGGAAGCCGTAGACGAACTGCGCGGCGTCGCCGACCACGGTGAAGCCGCAGCTCTCCTGGTAGCGGTCGAGCAGCGTTTCCACCAGGCGACGGCGGTCGCCCACCAGGTCCTGCACCTCGTCGATCACCACATGGGCGGGAGGAACTGCGTCGCCGGACTCCAGGGCACCCTTGGCGACCGCGTCCTCGGCGGCCCGGATCCGATCGTCGAAGCCGGTCGCCGCCCAGTCGTGGTCCGGATACGCCTGGACCAGCACGCTGTAGGCCCACGCGTCGAAGGTCTGTGCCCGGACCCTGCGGGCCCGCTCCCCGTGCCGGGAGATCCGCTCGCGCAACTCGCGGGCGGCGGCCCGTGAATAGGTCAGTACCAGGATCTCAGCGGCCTCCAGTGCCTCCTCGGGGTTCTCGTGCCCGCACAGCGCGTCGAGCCGACGCACCAGGGTGTGCGTCTTGCCCGCTCCCGCTCCGGCGGTGACCAGGACACGGGCGTCCCAGGGCTGCTCGACCACGGCCCGCTGCTCGTCGGTGAGCGGAGGGCTGTCGAGGTAGGCGTCGGTCACTTACGGCTCCAGAGGTGCTCGAACTGGGTGAAGGCCAGCCGGGTGTCGAAGTTCGCGATGTTGTCGCTGACGTTGAGGATCAGGCAGGTGTCCTTGCCACCGTTGCGCGGACCACGCAGACCACGACCGATCATCTGCTGGTAGACGTTGGTGCTGTACACGGGCCGCGCCACGACCACGGCGCGGGTGGCGGGGGCGTCGAACCCCTGGGTGAGGACGCCGTAGTTGGTGAGGACGCGGAGCCGTCCCGTACGGAATTCTTCGATCCGTCGGCGCCGGTCCGTCGCGCTGGTCGTCGCGTCCACGGCGGCGGCTCGGACACCGCGGTCGTTGAGCAGGGCCGCCAGGTACTTGGCGTGGTCCACGGATGTGGCGAAGACCAGGGTCGGCCAGTTCTCGGGGAGCGAGGTGATCTCGTCGACGATGCGCCGGCTGCGCGCGTGGTCGTCGGCGAGTCGTTGCTCGGCCGAGCGGGAGAGCGTCGCCATGCGGTCGGCATGCGCCTTCTCGTCCCGGGTCAGCTCGATGCGACCACCTTCCAGCTGGCGGTGCTCGACCTGCGCGAGCATGCCCCACGTCTGAAGATCCCGATACGGCTCACCGGACGGAAAGACTCCCTCGTCGAGTCGGCGGTTCCCGAAACGGTTGGCCAGACGTCGCGTCTCCTCCTCATTGCTGTTGCGGTACGGAGTGGCGGTGAGGCCGATCAGATGACGCTCCGTCCGGTACTGGGTCAGCCCCAACTGCTCCAGAATCCAGGTGTATCGCTTGGGGACGGCGAAGTGTGCCTCGTCCACGATCACCAGCGCGGCCTGACGCAGCCAGGCGTACTGCTCGGTGTCGAGGCACCGTTCCAGCTTGGCGTCGGTCGCCACCACCAGGTGCGGTTGACCGACAACTTCCCCCACCTCGTTGGTGCTCCACAACCGACTGATGGTGAGCGGGCGTTCGGCGCCGACCTTGTTCCAGACGAACTTCCAGCTCTGCACCGCCTGCTCGCACAACTCCTCGGTCTGCGCGATCCACAGGATCGGCCCCTTCAGGTCACCGACCCGCTTGACCCAGCGGATGACGGCCTCGGAGGCGACCCGGGTCTTGCCCGCGCCGGTCGGGAGTGACAACATGCCGCGCTGCGGGGCCAGTCGGTCGAGCAGGGCGGAAATGTTGCGGACCAACTCCTCCTGGTAGTCGTGGAGACGAGGGAAGTCCCGAGGGCCGTCGACGGTCTCGAACGCGGGCGGGGCCGGTGTGCTGGCTCCGGCGAAGCTCATCGGGAGTCGAAGCTCGCTCACAAAGGCGACCGCGTTGGACGAACCGCGGTAACCGACAGGTGCGTTGGGGAACCGGGCCTGGATGTCACGGACATGCTGCTGGAGGACTCCGTCCCCGTGCGCGTTGAACGCCATCTGCGCGATCCGGTGCCCGGACGGCTCGGCGCCGTCGGTCTCCTGCAGCTCGGCGTCCATGAGTCCATCGGGCAGTCCGGCCCGAAGTGCCTCCGCACCGATCAGCAGCTCGATCTTGGAGACCACGTCCTCGGCGTTGCGCACGGCCTTCAGGGCGGCCTTCGTCGCGCTGTCCCGTGCCATGCGCTCCTGGTGTTCCAGCACAGCCCGGCAGCCGGCCGCTCCTAGCCCGAGTTCCAGTTCACGGTCGATCAGACGCAGCATCGACTCGGCACCGAGAGGGACACGGACCTTGATCGTGCTGCCCTGACGCACGGCGTCCAGAGGGGTGGACCGAGCGCCGGACGGGGTGCGGGTCACCTCGTCGAGCTCGGTGCACCGCTGCACCATGCTGTTCCGATCGGTGCTGGTCAGCCGCTGGCGCAGCGCGGGGTACAACTCCACCAGGGGCACAGGGTCGCCGTCGGGGACCTCGCGGGTCTCCAGGCTGATCACGTCCGAGTAGCGGAGCATGCCCCACTTGTCGGCCATCAACTCGGCGTCCTGCGGAGTCGCCACGAGCAGCGTGGGAAGCTGTTCGGCACGCAGGACCCGGTACTCGGCGGCACCGACCGCGACGGTGATCTCGCCGTCGGGACGGGTCCCCCAGGTGTCACCGATCCGGCAACGGGTCAGCGAGTCCTCGGGGAAGTCCGCACCGAACCGGGTCAGCATCACGTAGGTGGCGCCGACGAAGGTGTCGTCCTCACTCCGGGACACCTCGGCGAGAAGGGTGTCCCAACGGTCCGACGGGACCTCGTCGATGGTGGTCGGCAGACGCAGCTTGCGGGCCTTCTCCGGGGAGATGTCGGCAACCGGCAACACGTCACGGTAAGCGGACAGCTGTGGTCCGACGGCATCCATCAGAGGCTTGATTCCCTGGGAGGTCGCGACACTTCCGTACTTCCTGAGCATCCACCGGATCGGCGAGATCACGGCCTGCCGGGTGCTCGCCTGCGCACCGATCTGACGCGTCCAGTTGTCCACCACCGCGTCGTCCGGCAGTGCCTTCAGGAAGGCCGTGCGGGACTCCTTCGACAGCGCCCGGAAGAGGTGCAGCGGGCCACCGATCGCGGAGCCCTCCACCCTCATCCGGGCGAGGGACGGGCGGGGGGCACGCTCGTCCAGACTCCGCAAATATGCGGAGTGGACCGCTTCGCGGTACTCCTCGAACCAGGCCTCGTCCTTCGGCTGTGTAGCCGCCGAGGGCCGCTCCCGCAGACCGATCTCGGGGAAGAAGGATAGGTCGTCGGAGTGGAATCGCTTGTCGACGGCGATGCTCGGGTCACGCCGCTCGTCGACCACCATGCCCGGCAGCATGCAGTCACGTACCGGCCGGAACCTCCCGTCGGCGGTCCTGACGTGCAGTGTCTCGCGCGGAGCAGGCACCCGCTCCAGCACCTTGTGCGACAGTCGACGCCCGCCGGCCTGACGGAACAGTTCCCAGAACCGCTCCCACTCGGCGGCCCGGTAACCCTCGAAGCCTTGATCGAGAACGCTGACGAACCGACCCTCGACATCCGCCTCCCGGATTCCGAGGACGTTCAACGCGTGGGCAAGGGACGGGTCCTGTGCGATCTCGCCGACCACATACACCAGGGACTCGCGCAGCCCACCCTCGTCGGCGCGACGGAACACCCTGCCGTGCACAGGGGCGACGAAGCCATGCTCCTCCGTGAGTACGATCCGAGCCCTGCGGGCCTCCTCGGCGTGCGGGGAGCGCGTCTCGACCATGTCCGCGAGAATGCGGATCGAGGCTGCCGACGCCTCGGCGGTGCCGCACTCGACGAGTGCCTCCAACCACTCGCGGACATCGGTCCGCCCGTGTCCGGCCGCGCCCAGGATGTGCTCGACCTTGCCGGAGCGCAGGGAGTCGGCCTCGACGCTGGGGTGCAGCCAGTTCGCGGGGCGGCCGGGGCACTCGTGCCACATCCGCAGCCAACCAGTGAGGCGCTTCTGCTCCTTGTCGAGACGAGGGTGGACACGGAGCTCGGTCGGCACGCGCAGCACCCCCTCCTGGTCGGGCAGTGACGGACGGACCGCGGCCTGTGTCCAGATCTCCCGGGTCAGGAACTCGTCCGCCCAACTGATGGCTTCCTTCACGCGGCCAGGGAGCAGGGGAAGGTAGGCGGCGGGATCGGCGGCGGGGGCCAGTCCGGGAAGAGAGTTGATCACCAGCGCGGCCGACACCTTGATCATCTCTTCGTTGAAGGGCGAGGAGTCGAGCAGGTTCTGCCGGTCCTCGTTGGTCTTCCAGGCACCGTTGAGGATCCCGCTCAGTGACATTTCGTACTTGGTTGGGAAGAAGGACCAGAAGCGCCCCCGGCCACGGGACCTCGGGCTCACGTACAGTCCGTTCTCCGTGTCCTTCTCCAGCGCGGGGACGGCCCAGGCGAGGTCGAGGGTGAGACGGTCGTGCAGTTCACCGGCATCGGCCCGTGCCGTCGGCCCAGGTTCGTGGGTCACGGAGAAGACGCGCCATCGGCTGGTCGCGGTGGGCCTGCCCGTCCGCTCCTCGATCATGGTGTGCAGGTCGCTCGTCCGCTCGGTGGTCAACACTCGGCGGGCGATCGGCCGATGCTGTCGGTCCTCGAGGACGACCTTGGCCACGTGGGGGGAGAGGAGTTGGAAGCCGAGCGGAAACTCCTCGCGGGGGGAGCTGGCGCTTGCCCGCCCGCCGTGCATGTCCTGGGCCAGCCTGTCGGCGGCGCCGTCGAGCAGCGGCAGCCGGACGACGGTGGTGGCCCAACCGAGCAACTCGTTGAGAACGGGATCCTGAGCCCGTTCCACGGCCATGTCGAGAGGGCGCGCCATACGCAATACCGGTGCCTCGAACCTGGTTCCCAGGCGCTCCTCCACGCCGGGCACCGACCGGATCCTTTCGTGCGCCCAGTCGCGATCGAAGCCGAAGGAGCCGGTGCGGCTGAAGAACTGTGGAGCGTTGGTGACGACAAGAACCGATTTCACGCCCACGCCGAAGCGCCCAATCTGACCGCCGCGTTTGCGTGACATACTCATTCGGAGAATTGTTTCCGCGCCTTCCGGAGTCACCGGGGCACCCTCGTTGGCGCAGTAGAGGTGCGTCTCGGTGAGGACGACGTGGACGGTTCCCCCGGGCTCTCCGGCGATTTCGTCGGCGGCGTTCTGTACGAGCTCGAAGAGTTGGCGGTCGCCGTATCCGCCCTGGGTGATCCGTCGTTCACTATTGGCGTGCTCAGGAATGAGGCCGGGGTCGACCTCGTAAGTCTGCAATACGCGAGCGGACTGTTCGAGAACGGTACGAATGACGGGAAAGGTGGTGGATGGCGACACTTTTCCTGAGACTCCTGAAGTCGATGGCGAGGCGAAGAGGGTGTGGCGAGCCGGCAGCGCAGCAACGAGAATTCGGGCCTGTGGGATTTTTACTGATTCGGCAGCTCGAGGCTGCTAAGCGTCAGCTGTCGTGGTCGGAAATTCCGGAACTGCCCATGCCGAAGTGCTCGCCGAGCTCTTCGGGCGTCATCCCGGCCCCGTTAAGGATGTCCTTCTTTTCGGCGCCGGTGCGCGCTAATGAACATTCCAGGTGAAGGGAGATCAGCTCCCGCTGTGAAGAAGGCGTTGAGTAATGGGTGTAGTGGCATGACTCCACGTCATCCCCCGAAGTCTCTTCCATGAGTGCTGAGTCCGCCGTTCTTTATCGGTCCAACGCCGGATTGTCTCGGCGAAGGGAAAAAGATTAAAGGTTCCCTCAAGCCCCGTGTGGGTAGCCCGTGGTACGGGTGTTCCAGGCGGGACGGCTGTTTCAAGAACGACTGTAGAGGGGTGTCCCTCGGTCGCACCACCCAATTCGCGAAACCTTGTAAGTTCCCGTCGAGGGAAATGGAAAAGGGTATGGCTTCTCCCCGGCCGCGTTGGTAGCCCGTGGTGTGGGTGTTCCAGGCGGGACGGCTGTTCCGACAATATGACTGTAGGGGAAGCTTCTTCGGTCGCACCACTGCCTTCGCGAATCTCCACAACCGGAATCTTGAATTCCGGGAGTCGACTCAGGTGTGCCCGAAAGGGAAGCGAATGCGGACAAGAGTTGTCCAGATCGACATATTGGATGTATCGGTCAAGGTGAGGCTGAGGTGGTTGGGGTGGGGTTTCGTCAAGTGAAAGTTGACGTACTCTCGCATGTCAAATTAGCCTGCCTGTGTCCGTAGGTGCAGTGGAGGAATGGGTGATCGCGTGGAGACAGGCGAGGATTTCGGGCCCTGGCTGGCCCGCCAGCTCAAGCTCACGGGGAAGACACAGGCGGAGCTCGCCGAGGAGCTGAATCTGACCCGGGCCGCGGTCTCCGCGTGGATCACCGGGCGCTCGGTGCCTCGCCCCACCGTCATGGGGGAGATCGCCGAGGCGCTCGGCACGGACGTCGGTACGGTGCACACGCGCACCACCGACACTCAGGTCGGCCTGCCCCTCACTTGGTATCACCGGCCCGGCTACTCCGACGGCGGACGTGACGGCGGCAACGCCGCGGCCTTCGCCTTTGACGCGGACGTCCAGGTACTCGCTCGGGAGACCTGCCAGAACAGTCTCGACGAGCGGCTCGCGGAGAACGGACGCCCGGTCCGCGTGCGTTACACCCTCCACGAGCTCACCGGCGAGGCGCTGGACGCCTTTCGCAAGGCCATTCTCTGGGACGAGCTCCATCCCCACTATGCGGCGGTTTCGCAGGCCGCCTCCCACCAAAAGGTCGGACGGGTCGTGGATGCCGGCGTCCGCGACATGTTCGAGAAGGGGCGTCTGGTTCTCCTGCGGATCGACGACTACAACGCCTCCGGTCTCACCGGCGACGACTACGACGACGGCAAGTTCGCCGCCGTCGTCCGACGTCAACTGGAGAGCCTCAAGTCGGGTCGAGGAGCAGGCGGTTCCTACGGTCTGGGCAAGGCGACGCTGTGGGCGACCAGTGCGCTCGGCATGGTTCTGATCAACTCCACGCTCTCCGTCCCTCACGAGGGTCGAACCGAACGCCGGGTCATCGGACGACTGGAGCTGCCGTGGCGTTCCGTCGACGGCAACCCGTACGCGGGTCCCGCCTGGCTGGGGCGGCCGGACCCGGACACCCCGCGCGCGGAGGTGGTTCGTTCCTGGTGGGCCGACGAGGAGACGGTCGAGAGTCTTCACCTCACCCGCGACAGCGATGAGCCGGGAACCTCCTTCCTCATCGTCGGTGCCCATGACGTGGCAAGCCTCGACCAGAGCACGCCCGACCACGATGTCGACGACGAGAACGGCAGCGACGAGGACGGGACCCGCGATATCCGAGCCATGCACCGACGGCTGGTCGACGCGCTCGGGCGGAACTTCTGGGCGGCGATGACCGGTGGCGGAAGCCGACTCCCTCTCCTGGAGACCTCGGTCCGTACCCTGCGCAACGGCGAGGTCGTCGTGGAGGAGGAGAAGGTCGACCCCACCGTTGCCCAACCCTCTCGAACCCGGGCGTTGCGCGCCTTCTACGACGGGACCACCGTGGACCGGCTCACCGAGGCCGGACAGGTCGCTCTTCGCACGGTTCCTCTCCGCTTGCCTCTCTCCGGTGGGCGGAGGGGCACGCTCGGCACGCATCCGGCGGTGCTCCTGGTCACGGAAGCCGAGGACGCGGACGGCGTCTCGAACCAGGTTCACTCACTGCGCGGCAACCGGATGACCATCAAGAAGTCCGGTGTCGCCGCGTTGCCGCTGGGCGTCAACGCCTTCCAGGCCGTACTCCTGGCGGGACACGCGGCCGGGGAGTCGGTCCCCTTCGCCGAGGAGGCCGAGGAGTTCCTTCGTGCCGCCGAGCCCCCCGAGCACGACCGCTGGGGCCAGACCGAGGAGTTGACGCTCCGCTGGTCGCACACCGCGCACCATCGCATCTCCCGCTTGACCACCGAGGTCAACACCGCAGTGAAGGAACTGGTCGTTCGCCCGAAGCGTTCCGCCGGCCAGGGAGGCGCGAAGCTGCGGAAGGCGCTCACCGTGCCGCGCAAGACCGCCGCCGCGCCCAGGCGTGGCGGTGGGACGGCCCTCCCGGAGCTGGACGGGCTCGACGCGGAGATCGGCGAGGCCGGGGAGTGGCGGATCACCGCCGAGGTGAAGCTGCCCCGTGCCGACGAACTGCCCACCATGACACCGGTGGTCCTGCTCGATGTACGGTCGGGCAGCCGCCCCAGGCTCGACTGGGCGGAGCTCGTCGCCGTGGACGGCTGCGAGGTCGAGGACGGCGTCCTGCGCTTCACACCCCGCGCCCGGCGAGCCACCTTCCAGGGCGCCACCGATGTCACCGGCCATCCGGTTCGGACCGCGCTCACGCGGCTCGTTCTCGAACTCCGCGCCGGCAAGGGGGAATGAGGCATGAAGTTCTACCCGTACAAGCGGCTCAACCGCCCGATCGCGCTTCGGGTGACCTCTGCCTCCCTCAAGCTGCCCGACGGCTCCCGGGACCAGCTCGACACCTCGGCCTACTCCATCCAGCAACGGACCGTGGCTCTGGGAGTGGCACAGCACGAGGACTGGGTGTCGGCGAGGATCGGCCTTTCCGCCACTCTGCCCCCCGGCGCGACAGCACCCGATGCCCCGTGGAGCGACCTGCGTGTCCTTGCGGTGCTCACCGACGGTGAGACCAATGTGCGCACCACCATCGACCTTCGACAGGACGCCGAGGGAAGCAAAGAGTGGTCCGGCCACATAGAGGTGTCCCGCGACGACCACGTGGGCCGTGCCGCTCTCACCGCCTACGCCGTCGCTACGGTCGGCGACGTGCCCGGCCGTGCGATCGCCGAGACCGACGACGACTGGACCGTCGACGTGACGGCGGAGGAGCCGCTCGGAGGTCTGCGCCTCGACGTGAAGCAGACGAGCTTCTCCAAGAGCGCACGGGAGTGGTTGCGCGCCTACTCCGACGCGCCCTGGATCGTGGACGCCTCGGGCCGCCTGCCCACGGTGCAGGTCAACACCGACATCGAATTGTTCTCCGACCTTCTCGGCGGAGAGAGCGGAGGCCTCGAGAGCAAGATCCACGAGCTGCTCGTCTCCCAGATGGCCACCGATGTGTGGACCGCGGTGTTCCACAGTTCTGTGGGCGACCTGGAGGTCGAGCCCGACGGCTCTCCGATCTTCCCCACCGACTGGCAGGGCGAAGTGCTGCGGGAGATGCTCCCCGACGTGCTCCCGGGCGTCCATGTGGAGGAGGCGCTCCGTCGGGTCCACCGACGACGCACCGGCGAGGCGGGGTGGGTGGAGCTCCAGACCCGCATCCACTACGCGGCCGTGCGTCGCGCCGGGGCGAGCAAGGCACTCGCCAACGCCCTGCGTGGAATGCAGCAGAACAACCGAGGGGACAAAGCATGATCGAGAAGCCGCACCACCTTCCCCAGCGGCTCGGCCTGCTCTCGGCGGCTGCGGCCGACCCTTTCCTCACCGAGGACCTTCTCAAAGGGATCCAGGGCCATGGAGGCGTCGATCTCGCCAAGGTCGTCGAACCATTGCCGGACGAGGACCCCCGGTGGGAGGTCGAACCGCTCAGGGAACTGGTGGAGGACGCGATGCACGAGTTCCGGGAGAGCCGGACTCGTGCGGACGGCTGGCTGGCGCCCCGACTGCACGCAGCGCTCCGCATCACCCGACGGGAGGCGGCGGACCGTAGGCTCTGGACCCATTTCGCGCTGGCCGTCACTCCGGACTACGTGGCGTGGCGGCATCGCTCGACGCCTGCGTCGGGTCGGAGCGAGTCGCGCATCAACCCGGCGCGTTTCAAGGGCGCGCTCGATCGGCAGTGCTTCTCGCGCCTGTGGTGGGCGGCCGAGATGTTCCGCAACGGCAAGGACTACTCTCCGGTTGTGGCGGCCTGCGCCAACCAGGACCTGATCCACTCCGCGCTGCGACGGGATCTGATCGACCACCGTCCCACAGCCCAGGCCCTGGTAGCCGTGCTGGGACGAGGTATCGCCACCACCGGTCGTGACGTCGAGGGACTCATGACGGCGATAAATGCCGCCGGCGCGACCTTGGTCTACGACGCGCTCGCCCCCGACGAGCCGCGTGATCCCGAGGTGCTGCGCCAGTGGGTCGCCGAGGCCGGGTCTGCACCCCCGGTGCCCCGGCACTCCCTGCCGGACGGGCCCGACGAGGAGCCCGTTCCGGAGAAGTCGGTGGTCGCACTCACCGACTACTTCGCCGATCTCTTCGAGACGGCCCCGGTCAGGGGCCGGAAACCTCAGGACTGAGCGGGAAGGGTCACCTGCCCGTGAGCGGGTGGCCCTTCCAATCGCCGTGTTTGCGGCCGTCCACCGGCTTGCCGGGCTCCCAGGCCTCCAGGTCCGCGGTGGCCTGCTTCAGCCTGGTCCTGGCCTCCTCGCCGCTCAACTCGGGCTCGAGCACGTGCCGTAGTACGTGCAGGGCAAGCCGGGGCGGTACGGCGTTGCCGATCTGCTGTGAGACGTCGTTGCCGTCCCAGGGGTAGGCGACGGGGAACGTCTGCAGCACCCCGGCCTCGGCAGGGGAGAAGCGTTCGAGGTCCTCGTCGGTGCCCTTCAGGACCACGCGGTTCCGTGACACCTTCCCGGTGATCGTGGCGGAGGGGACGTCGTGATCGCGTCGGCCGCGTGCCTCGGAGACGCCGCCGGTTCCGTAGTTCGAGATGACGGTGAAAGCAGGACGTTCGGGCAGCTCCGGCTTGATCTCCCGCGCCCTCCTGAGGGCCGTCTCCATGGGGACCCATGGAGCCTTCGGGCTCTCCAAGGATGCCTTCGGCGGCTCCATGGGGAGAGGTTCCGTAAAAGGTGCCTTCGACCGGGAGGCAGGACGCCCCTTCGGTTGGTAGCGCTCGTGCGTCTCGGAGACGATCGGGAGGTCGCCGGGGCGGAGCCGGACGTCGTCGATGAGTGCGGCCCGATCGAGTCGGGCCATCAGCACCGCACGCCGGCGCGTCTGCGGTACGCCGAAGGCTTCGGTGTGCATCAGTTGCGTCCCCGTCCGGTAGCCGAGCGAGGCAAGTACCTTCGCGTACTCCTCCCACACCGGGAGCACGGCGGGAACCTGTTCGAGGACGACGGCCTCGTAGGGCTCCGAGCCGGGGCGCCTGCTCCGCTCGATCACCCACCACAAGGGCTGCAGGACCAAGCCCGTCCGTTCGTCGCCCAGTTCCTCGAGCCGGCTCTTCAACACGGCATGCTCGTTGTTCAGATCGCTGAACTCCTTGAGCAGACCATCGAGCTCGTCGTCCGGGAAGTCGAGATTCCGCGGAACGTCCTCGAAGCTCTTCATGAGGCGTTTGACCTCGTCGGCGGAGTTCCCCAGTCGTTCCAGCCTGAGCTTCACCGCTTTGCGCTTCAGAGCCCTGAGCTCCTCGACCTTGCGCTTGCGGGCCTTGACGTCCTGGGCCTTGAGCTCTTTCCGGCGAAGTTCCTCGGAGATGCCGCGCCAGGTACGGAAGATTTCCTTCCACTCCTGGTCCCCGGCGCGCACGGCCTTGTGCAGGCGCCTGATGTACCCCACCACCAGGTCCAGCGACCTGCGGCCCGCCCCGTGCCCGGCGACGGTGAATGTCTGGCACGGAGGACCACCGGTCAATACCTGGGCATAAGGGAAGAAAGCGGCGCGATACCGTCGGACATCGCCTTGGAAGGTGCTCATCCCTGCCTTCCGGCGGGTGGCGCACGCTCCTGTGTCCCATTCGATACCGGTGACTTGGTGCCCCAGAACATCAGCTGCCACATCCAACCCACCCGGACCCGCAAACAGGTCCAGGATGCGGAAACCCGCAGGTGGGGAGTCTTCCATGTCGATGTGGCTCATGGGCGTGAAGTGTAGCCGGCGCTGCGAGGTGCTAATGGCGCGTCTCCCCTATGCGTGAGGTGAGGAACGCAGAGCGGTCGCGATGGCGGCACCGAGCTCCCTGGCCACCGGCGGGGGAGTGGCGTGACCGATCTGTCGGTACCGAGCCGTCTTCCGTCCCGTGATGTGCCACTCCGGTGGGAACGACTGCAGGAGGGCCGCCTGCTCCACAGTGATCTTCAGCATCTGCGCCGGGTCGTCCGAGCGTGGCCATGCGTAGTCCGCACCTGGAACCTCGTCGGCCAGCGCGCCCGCGTTCACCCCCATCCGTGCCCAGGCCCGTTTCGTTCCGGACGGGCCGAGATCCGCGCCGCCGCGATTGTCCGAGCCCCCGACCAGTGTGGGTGCCACAGCCAGAGCCTGCGCCGCCCAGACGTCGGCGTCGTGCCAGCCCCGGGCGCGCATCGAACGGCGCAAGGCCCGACCGACCGGGACATGTTCGTCCACCGTCGGCGCGGGTGGGGCGAATGCGTGGAACCACGGCTCCTTGAGAGCCACGAGAATGCCCTGCCGGCGTTCCTGCGGCACACCGAAGTCCGCCGCGTTCAGCACGAACCAACGGAACCGGTAACCGAGATGAGCCAGTTCGGCCTGGATGAAGTCGCGGATGCCGGCATACGTCGGTGACTCGGCGAGAGCGGGCAGGTTCTCCAACAACAGGGCCCGCGGTTGGACCGAGTGGATCAGATAGATCGTGGCGGTGAGAAGTCGCAGCTCCTGGTCGCTGTCCGAGCGCCCCACCGCAGCCGAGGACTTCACTCGCGGCAGGCCGGCCGACAGGAGATCGACGTCGAAGCTCTCCGGATGCTCGTCCGGAAGGAATTCGACCAGGTCCTCGCAGACCACGTTCCAGTGCGGCCGGTTGGCCAGGAGCGTCTCGCACGCCTGGTACTTGTTGTCGAGCAGGAGCATCGGCGAGAAACCCGCACTCTCCAGCCCCGACGCCAACCCGCCCGCACCGGAACAGACGTCCACGAAACTCAATTGATCAGCCATCCGTTCCCCCTCGGCCCATCCGACGGCCCTGCTCTCGCGCCCCCCGCTTCAGCCGGCCGCGATCCTGCTTCTCCCGGTCCACCGCCGCACGTACCGTCGCCGCGATCTCTTCCGCCGGTATGTGCTCCCAGAACCTCAGCACGGTCCACCCGGCCGCCCGTAGGTGCTCGGATGTCTCCTGATCCCGCGCCATGTTCCTGTCGAGCTTTGCCCGCCACCATTCGGCGTTCGACTTCGGCTGGGTCGCGTGTTGGGGGCATCCGTGCCAGAAGCAGCCGTCGAGGAAGATCGCGATCTTGGCCTTGGGGAAGACGATGTCGATGGTGCGGCGGGGCATTCCAAACACTGGAGCGTTCACGCGGTAGCGCAGGCCCTCGGCGTGCAGCAGTTTTCGGACCGCCACCTCCGGTGCCGTGTCGCGGGAGCCCTGGCGGCTCATGCGGGCGGATACGGCGGGAGAGGAGGGGGGTGCTTGTGCCACATGAGTATTTTGCCGGCGTGTTCCCTTTCTTGGAGGCGGGGTGGGATTTCTGTCTGGCTGGAGCACCCGGTAAGGCGGCGAGGAGGGCCCGGTGGGTGCGGCCTCGCAGCTGTCGCAGCGAAGATTCACTCTTTCGAGCATGGCCTTTGACCTGGCGGCATCACTCTGGGTGAGTAAAAATTGAGTGGGTGGGCCCGTCCGGGAAAGGCGGACGTCCGGTCCTTTTGTTCGTGTGGTCTGTCTCGCTTCATGCAGCGGTGGGGGTGAGTGGTGTGCCTATGAATGATCCGGCGGGAGAGGCCGGGGCTCCTTCGGGAGCGGTGATGCTCCACGGCCCGCTGGACGCCTGGGTGGCCGAGCTGCGGGAGCGGGGGCCCACGGCCGAGGACGCGGGGCGGCTCGGTGGGCTCGAGGTCGCCCGGCTGTCGGCGCGTGGGCGGATCGATGCGCTCGTGGTGCTGGAGCAGCATCTGTCGTGGTTGCAGGCCAAGCAGGTCGAGGTGCTGGCGGCGATCGCCGAGCACACCGATGTTCCCGAGGCTGTCGTCATCGAGGCGGGTGGAAAGCTCGATGACGTCTTTGTCGCCACCTGGGACGGGGCCGTGGAGGAGGTGGCGTGTGCTTTGCGGCTGTCCCATCTCACGGCCGGCCAGCGTCTGAGGGCGGCCACGCTGCTGGCGGCCCGGCACGAGGTGACCACAGGGCTGCTGGCCGACGGGCGGATTTCCTACCTGCAGGCGCAGGCCGTCGCCGAGCAACTGGACTGCCTCGACGACGACGTGGCTCGCCGGGTCGAGCTGGCTCTGGCGGCGAAGATGCCGGAGCAGGCGATCGGGCGGACCAGGGCCGCCCTGCGCAGGGAGATCCTTCGCGCCGATCCGGAGGGCGCGGAGCATCGCCACCAGGAGCGGGTGAAGGCACGGCACATCGTGCGGTATGCGCAGGATGACGGCATGGCGCTGTTCGGTGCCGTGGTACCCGCGCAGCAGGCCGCGCTCATGGAGCAGGCGGTCGACGTGCGTGCGGCCGGCTACGGGGACGACGGGCGGACGCTCGACCAGAAGCGGGCGGATGCCCTGTTCGACCTCGTCGTCAACCAGCCCGGGGTCGAGGGTGGTGGCGTCGGGCGGGCGGCGGCCGTGGTGCAGGTGACCGTGCCGTTCGACATCCTGCTCGGCGCGGAGGACGGTCCGGCGGAGCTGAAGGGCCATGGGCCGATCACGGCCGGCCAGGCCCGCGAGATCGCCTTCGCGCCGGGCACCGTCTGGCGGCGGCTGCTGACGCACCCGAAGACCGGGCTGCTCGTCAAGACCGACCCGACGGCCTATCGGCCGACGGCCGAGACCGAGCGGCACGTGATCGCCCGGGATCAGCACTGCGCCTTCCCCAGCTGTCGGATGCCCGCTCATCGGTGCGACCTCGACCACGTCAGACCGTTCGACCACCGGCATCCGGAGCGGGGCGGACAGACGGTGCCGGAGAACCTTCAGCCGTTGTGCCGTCGGCATCATCGGCTGAAGACCCATCATCCCGGGTGGAGGGTCACGCGAGATCCGCACTCCGGGGTCACTACCTGGACCGCGCCCACAGGACACACCTACACCAATACCCCGCCCGTCCACCGACGGTGAAGCGCCGGTGGCCAGGCCGGGTGCCCTTGCGGGGGCCGTCCGAAAGATTGGGTGGTCTGCATGCATCAAGGGGCTTATGTCCCTTGGGTCTGTCCCCTCACCCCTTCGTGGTCAGGTTTGCCGTCATGCCTGGCTCTTCTCCGTCACTGCATATCCGGGCATGGACGGCCACCGAACGGTCAGCACCACCGACTCTTCCTCCGCGAACCACGAGTGGTCGACTCCGCGCCCCCACACGACGTAATCACCCTGCTGTTCCAGGAGAATGCTGCGGCCGGGGAGTTCAACGCGGAAGCGACCACTGATGAGTACCAGGAGAGCTGTGCGTTCCTCCCCCTCCACCCACTGAGATCGCTCGTTCCCACGGGGGTGGACACCCCACTTGATCTCCACAGTCTCGCTGTGGCGCGGATCGCCGACGTCCTTGAAGTGGCCCAGGAGCCATCCCCGGTCCAGTGCCGCATCCTTGCCCGCGTTGCCCACGTACACGCCGTCATTCACGTGGCCGGACGTTAACAGCAGCTCTCGTGCTCGCAATCAGCGCTTCGGGCGGGCGGCGTGGTGAAGTCGGCTCAGTAGCTGCGGTGGGGCCAGTGCGGGTCCTCCCGGCGGGCGGGGCCAGTGAGCCCTATCAGTCTTAGAGGTCGCGCGGATAGGTGTGGTTGGGAGCCCGGCAATAGAACAGGCACAGGTCCCGGTGATCATGGAGTTGCGACGCTCTGTGATCACGAGGGAGACCTGTGCCCGCGCTGCCATCATGGCTCACCGAACCGCTCTGGAACCAATTCGTGGCACTGCTTTCCGAGCGTCCCGAGTTCCACCCGGACCATCCACTCGGCTGCCACCGCCGACGCATCAGCGACCGGATCATCTTCGACAAGCTCCTGCAACTGCTGCGCTTCGGCTGTTCTTACGAGGCGATCGCCGACACGATCCGCTCGGCCACCACGATCCGCAGCCGTCGCGACGAGTGGATACGACTCGGCGTCTTCGCCCAGCTCAAGCAGATCGCGCTGGACTCCTACGACCGGATCGTCGGCCTCGTCCTCGACCAGATCGCTGTGGACGGCTCCATCACCAAGGCTCCCGGAGGCGGCGAGGTGGCCGGGCGTTCCCCGGTCGACCGCGGCAAGCAGGGTCTGAAACGCTCGGGTACGACCGACGGATACGGCATTCCACTCGGTCGTGTCCTGGCCGGAGCCAACCGCCACGACTCCCCCGCTGCTCGCCCCGACCCCGGACCGTCTGGACGACCTGGGGCCGCTGCCCGACGACATCATGGTGCACCTGGACGCCGACTACGACTCGGACAAGACCCGAGCTCTGCTCAGCGAACGCGGCCTGCACGGCCGCATCGCGCACAAAGGCGAGAAGGCTCCGATCCAGGCCAGTCGGCGTTGGCACGTCGAACGCACCCACGCCTGGCAGAACGCCTTCTGTCGGCTCGCCCGCTGCTACGAGCGGCGCGCCACCGTCATCGACGCATTCTTCGACCTCGCCGACACGATCATCACCGTGCGCAGTCTGATCCGGCGGGCGTGGACGACTCACCGCTGGGACAAACGCCCGAACCGCCGACCATGACCGCCGCGCCACTTCTAAACGTCGCGCACCGCGAGCAGTTCGACCGCTGCCCCAGACGACTCCAGCAGTGGTGCAGCGGCAGAACGCCGGGGATCCGCCCGGTAGGCAGCGAGATCCTCGCTGTTGGGAAAGGTTATGAGGTGGACCTCGACATGGTCGTCCAGAGTGCGCAGTCGGCGCTCAAGACGCCCTCCATGCTCGGCAAGGAGCGGCAGGACAGCGCTTTCGTAAGCGTCGAAGGCGCCCAAGCCCCCTTCAGGTAGCCGCGCGAGCATCAAGTATGTGACGGCCATGGTTCCCTCGTAGCGGTCTGCAAACAGTGATCTTCTGAGCCTAACTGGAGTACACGCCCTCAACGCCGCCCTATCTGCGCGACCTCTTATCCGGTCCAGGAGTTCCTCGGGGACGTCCTGGGCCCGCAGCCGTGCGGGGCGTGACGGACCAGCCACGTCGCGAGTTCGGTGCGCAGGGTGTCCGCGGTGTCCCGTGCCTCCCATGGAAGTCGGTCTCCCAGCAGGTCGTACTTCCAGTGGGCGGCGGCCTCGGCCGGGTGCCGGTCGGCAACGCGGTGATCGAGTGTCTCCCAGGTGTCGAGCCACGGGCTGAGTGTGGCGGACGCCTCGGCGCACAGCGCGAGGACGTCGTGTGCGGGGACGGCGGGATCCGGGTCGGTGAGGGTGTGGGCCCACCAGGCACGCAGGAACTCCCACACCGTCGCGCGCATGTGGGGAGGCCACTGCTGCCACCGGCCACGGGAGAACGAACGCCCGACCTCGTCCATGCCGAACAGGGGCTTCAGAGGCGCGCGCCGAGGCGGGTACGGGAGCGTGCCGCACAGCTGCTTGTTCGCGTCACGCAGCCGGCGGGACTCCGTGTGGTGGCCGAGAAGTGCCTGGGCCACGACGGCCAGGCAGACGAGCTCGGAGTCGCTGAGCGGAGGCGGCCTGCAAGGGCATCGCGTTCCCCTGATCGTGGCGTCGCTCTTCCCGTACAGTGCCGGCAAGAGGGTGGGTGTTCAGGTCTGTCATCACACACGGACCCTGGACGCCCTTCACCCGCTCCGGAGGCCACACCACAGAGCTGCGGTCGCGCACGGCAGGAGCGCGTAGCCAGTGAAGGGTCGAGGCCGGCGACCAGGGGAGGCAGCCCTGAAGTGCCCTGACATGTCGCCTGATGCGCGTCGCACCGTCCATGGTGCCGTCTCCACCACCCTGGCCCTGTGCAGTGATCGCGCCCTGCGCGAGCTCGTGGACGTCGCCACGCCGATCGGTTCCGGCATCGGCGGCAAGTCGGCCCTGCTGGAGGTCGCCGGAACACCGGTCTTCGTGAAGCGGGTGCCCCTCACCGACCTGGAGAGGCAACCGGACAGCGTCCGGTCCACGGCGAACCTGTTCGAGCTGCCGGCTTTCTGCCAGTACGGCATCGGCACCATCGGCGCGCCGGGCTTCGGGGTCTGGAGGGAGCTCGCCGTGCACACCATGACGACGAACTGGGTGCTCGCGGGGGAATACGAGGGCTTCCCTCTGATGTACCACTGGCGGGTGCTGCCGGATTCCACGCCCCTGCACGAGGAACTGGCCGACGTCGAACGGGCTGTTGCCTACTGGGGCGGTGGATCGCAGGTGCGCCGTCGGATCGAGGCGCTCCAGCAGTCATCGGCGAGCGTCGCGCTGTTCCTGGAGTACATCCCACAGAACCTGCACCAGTGGCTGGGCGAGCGGATGGACGCCGGCGGGGAGGCCGCCGACCGGGCCTGCGCCATGGTGGAGAGGGAGCTCGAAGCTGGAACCTCGTTCATGAACAGCCGCGGCCTCCTGCACTTCGACGTCCACTTCGAGAACATCCTGACCGACGGCCGACGCCTGTTCTTCGCGGACTACGGGCTTGCGGTCTCCTCCCGATTCGAACTGTCGCCGCAGGAGGCCGGCTTCTTCGACCGGCATCGGACCTACGACCGCTGCTACTCGGTCAGCTACCTGGTGAACTGGCTGGTCACCGCCCTGTACGGATACCGGAGAGACGACCGTGAGGCGCAGGTGCGCGCGTATGCGCAAGGCGAACGTCCCACGGAAATTCCAGCGGAGGCCGCGGCGATCCTCGCCCGACACGCGCCGCTCACCGCAGTGATGGCGGACTTTTTTCGCACGTTCGAGCGCGAGAGCAGGGAGACCCCGTACCCGCTGGAGGAGATCCGCCGGATGGGCCGTATGTACAGCGCGGCCATCGGCTGACGGACCACTGAGGCCTCCCCCGGAGCCGACGCCGGCTGTCATGGAGACGAAAGCCGTCACGCGTCGGTTCCGGGCACTCCCCGTACGGGGCCCGAACCGCACCAGCACCGCGCCCCCTGCTCCGGCGGCCGGAAAGCCGATGACCCCGCCCCCGGGGGAAAAGGGCGAGGTCATCGGTGCTCATGGCGTTGCGGGTCGCTCCGCGGGCGCGGGGTTCGTCCCGCGGCCGGCGGCGGGTCCGTACCCGGCCGCGGGTCCGTGGCCGGGTACGGAACAGGGAGTCACTCGGACCGCAACGGACCGCGGCCGAACATCGAGAGCACCTCGTAGCTCTTGTCCGCGGGGCCGGGCTCGCTCATCTCCATCGCGAACCCGCCGGTGAACAGCTCCCGGTCCACGGGGCGTTCATGGATCCAGTCCCGGATCACCTCGCGGAAGGTGATCTTCCAGACGCCGTCCCGCTCCTCGTACCGGTTGAAGGTGCGGCTGGCGGCGATCAGTTCGCGTGTCGGATCCCCGAACCGGTGGTACGAGAGGCGGTGCGTCTCCCCCTCGGCGTACTTTCCGTCCACCTTGTACCACTCGTTCAGCAAGTAGTGGGTGGTGTTCTCGAACCGGGGCTTGAACTCATCGATGATCCAGTTCACCCATTCGTCCACCCCGCCTTCCTTCATGTTGCCCAGGCGGACGAAGGCGTCCTCGAAGTAGATCGATTTCAGCAGCTCGGGGTCACGCCGGTCGATCCCGCGGCAGTAGGCGACCTCGAGGTCGTGCAGCCGGTCCTTGACCTTCAGTTCCCGGAGGAAGCGAAGGTCCTCCTCGGTCACCACGCTGTCGGCGCGAGCCGCATCGTCAGTCATTGCTTCTCTCTCTCGGGTGGGGGATTCGGGCACGTAGGGGAACGGGGGGAACGGAGGAGCGGGTACGGCGGCGGGGTGCGGACCCCGTCACGCCTCGAGCCGGCGGCCGGTACGGTCCGGGAGCAGGCGGATGGCGACGGCGGACACCAGGATCGTGAGGAGCCCGTAGCCGGTGACCAGTGCCGTTCCGCTGTCCGAGATCTGCATCAGCCAGGTCGCGAGGAACGGGGCCGGCGCGGCGAAGATCATGTTTCCGCAGGTGAGGCCGAGGGCCGAGCCGGTGTACCGGATCGGGGTCGGCAGTGCCTCGGCGTAGAAGGCTCCCTGGCAGCCCGTCATGAACTGCACACCGCACAGGGCGCCCGTGATGGCGAGCGCGGCCATCCACCAGTTGCCCGTGTTCAGGATCAGGAAGAAGGGGATGAGGAAGGCCAGCAGGATGGCGAGGCCGGTGAACAGGACGCGCTTGCGGCCGATCCGGTCGCTGGTCCAGCCGCCGAGCAGGCTCGCCCCGATGGAGATCGAGTTCGCGACGACCATCAGCCCGAACGTGGAGCTCTTGTCGAATCCGAGCTCGCCCGTGAGGTAGCTGGTGGCGAAGGTGACCATGATGTAGTAGAGCGCCCCCGGCGCGGCCCAGGCGAGCACCAGCAGCGTGACCGTCTTCCGGTGCTGCTTCAGCATTCCGCGGGCCGGCTGCTCGCTCTTGCCCTCGCTGGCGAGGAAGGTCGGGGTCTCCTCGACGCGGTGCCGGATGTAGTAGCCGACGGCGATGATCGCCACACTCATCAGGAAGGGAATCCGCCAGCCCCAGCTGGTGAACTGATCCTCGGTGAGCCACGCGGCGAGTCCGGTCAGCGAGAGGGTGGCGAGCACCTGACTGATCGGTGATCCCACCGACATCAGGGCACCCGCGATACCGCGACGCCGGTCCGGCGAGTGCTCCATCACCATGAGCTGCGACCCGGTCAGTTCGCCCCCCAGGGCGAAGCCCTGCAGGAAACGCAGAGCCACCAGCGCGGCCGGAGCCAGGATGCCCACACTGGCGTAGGTCGGAAGCAGGCCGATCAGCACCGACGCCGCGCCCATGAGCAGCAGCGTGGCCATGAGGACGTTCCGGCGACCGAGTCTGTCGCCCAGCATGCCGAACAGGAGGCCGCCCAGGGGCCGTGCCACCAGGCCGACGCCGAAGGTCGCGAACGAGGCCAGCAGCGCGGTACCCGGCGCAAGGTCGGGGAAGAACAGCTGCGGGAACACCGTGGCCGACAACGCGCCGTACACGGAGAAGTCGAACCACTCCAGCGCGGAACCCAGCGCGCCGCTGACGACCGCCCGCCGGGCGGCGGGTGTCCCGCTCCCGGCCTCCGCACCACCCGATGCCGCAACCGGCTGGCCTGTTTCGGCCTGCTCGTCGAGTTCACTGGCTCTCATCGCTTCACCCTCCTTGGTGTCCTCATTGCGCGGCACGTCACTCGAACTCACGGGCGGTTCACGCCTCTACGGCCACTTACGCCACGGGCGCACAGAGGGGTGTTCTCGCGCCCGGTAGTCCGCACCATGCACGGCACCCGTTCGGTGTGCGTTCATCTGCGAACGACGTGAGCATTCACTATGAGGGATTGACTAGTCAATCATTCCCTGTATGTGGGAACATTCGCTCGTGAATACTCTCCAGACCGTGGACAGGGCACTTCGTCTGCTCGTACTGGCCCAGCGGGAGCCGGTCGTCACCCTCGCCCGTGCCGCCGACGAACTGGGCGTGGGTACCTCCGTCGCCCATCGGCTCCTGGCCACCCTCGAGGCCCACGGCTTCGTGCGCCGCTCGCTCGACGGCCCCGGCTACCGCCTCGGCCCGGCCATGACCAGCGCCCGCCCCGCCCACGCCGACACGGACTTCACCCACCTCGTCCAGGACGACCTGCTCGAGCTGCAGGCGGCAACCGGCGAGACCGTGGAGTTCGCGGTCCTCGAAGGGCAGGCGGTGCGCTACATCTACGGCATCGCCTCACAGCACCACATGCGCATCGAGGCCAGAGCGGGAACGGTCCTTCCCGCGCACATCGCGGCCTGCGGACGAGCGCTCCTCGCCACTCTCACGACCGACCAGCTCCGCCGGATCTACCCGAACGAATCCCTCCCGCACGGGGCGAACACCGTCACCCCGACCCGCACGGCCCTCGAAACGGAGCTGGAGAACGTCCGGCAGCGCGGCTACGCGCGCAACATCGAGGAGACCCAACCCGGCATCGCGGCACTCGCGCAGACTCTCCCCACCCCGCAGGGGTACCCACCCATCGCCATCACCATCTCAGGACCGCAAGCACGTCTGTGCTTCACACGCGACGACCCCGGCACCCCGTCCGAGACGGCACTCACCCAAGCCCTGCGCCTGGCGACACAGAAGATGCAGGCGAAACTCACCTCAAAGCTTCAGCACTGAGGGCTGCCCCGTCACCCAACAGCTCCCCACCCCCGGCGGGCGCGCGACGCCGGCCACGGCACCTCGCCGCGCGGTCGGAGCGCGGTCGGAGCGCGGTCGGAGCGTCCGCGTACATCCGGTACGCGGACGCTCCTGCGCCTTGCGATGAACCACCGCATCCGACGCCGCGCGCCGGTCCACCGTGGCTGAGTCCACCGAGACTGACGGGGCAGCCCCGGGCCCGATCCCTCACGACGGTCGTCGGGTTCTTTGCCGGTCGAGGCGGGGCTGCCGCCTTGGCTGCCCCGCCGCTCACGCCCCGTGGCACTCCCCGTACGGGCGGCCCGAGCCGCACCAGCAGGGGGCCGAGCGCTGCGGGGGCCAGGGGATGGCCCGGCCCCGGGCCGCCAGGGTGGTGGCGTACTGGGGGAGGAGGGCGGCGTCGTCGGGGGTGGTGCCCTCGGAGGCGGCGAAAGCCTCGTAGGAGGGGACGGTGCCGGTGACGATGCCCAGGTTGAGGGTGCCCGAGGAGGCCAGTTCACGCAGGGCCGTCTCCATCGTGGCCAGGTGCTCCTCGTGCGACGGGTACTCGGTGGCGAGGGAGGGGTACGCCTCCAGGAGCTCGGTCAGTTCGTCCGCCGGCCAGTGGAGGACCGCCACCGGGAAGGGGCGGGACAGGGCCATGCGGTACGCGCCCAGTTCCGCGCGGAGACGGGTGATCTCCGCCTCCAGCTCCGCCGGGTTCTCCGAGCCCAGCGACCAGACGCGCTTCGGGTCGTGGAGTTCGTCCAGGGTGATCGGCAGGGCGTGGACGGAGTCCGCCAGGGCGTCCCACTCGTCGTGCGCCGCGCCCAGCATCCTGCGTACGCGGTGGCGGCCGAAGAGGAGCGGGTGGGTGGTGGCCGGGGGCTCCGGTACGTCGGTGAGCAGCAGGCGTACCGCCTCCGTGAGCGTCTCGTGCGCCTGCTCCAGCTCGTCGTGGGCCTCCAGGGACTCCGCGACGACCACCCAGGGGGCCGGGTCGCGCGGGGCCGCGGTGCGGATGCCGTCGATGATGGCGCGGGCCTCCGCCTCGTGGTCGTACTCCCAGAGGTTCGAGGCCTTCAGGGCGCGGACCAGGTACGGGTTCTCCAGCCCCGCTTCGGAGGCCAGCAGGCGGTCGTAGAGGGCGGCCGCGGCGGGGCGGTCGCCGGAGAGTTCGAGGTGGGCGGCGGCCCGGAGCAGCAGGGCTTCGGCGTCCTCGGGATAGAGACCGGCGGTCCGCTCCAGGCGTGCCGCTTCGGCGGTGTGGTCGACGTTTTCGGCGGGCGTGTCGGGGCGCATGGGGGACACCGTACTGCCGACCGGTGACAGAGAAGAGACAGTGCCGATGTGCTGGAGCCGGTGCCCGTACCCGTCGAGGAGGTCGGTGGGGAGGGGACATGCGGGCCCCCGTTTTCGCCGCCGGTACCGCCATTCTTGATCATTTTGAAAGGGTTCAATTTCCTGGACTTGGCTGAATTGGGTCGTCCTCATCGCTTCCATCGTTTACCCGGCGGGTCTTACGAAAGTCTGCGCACGCTTATTGACGGTGTCTCGCGTTCCATTTACGTTCGCCTGAATCGATTCATCTTCGATTGCCACCCTCTACGACTCACCCCCTCTCTGATGGAGCCGCTGTGATCAGTAGAAGGAACATCCTCGCGGGCGCCGCGGCCACGGTGGGCGCCGTGGCCGCAGGAGCGGCGCCGGCGGTGGCCGCGCCCTCCGCCGCGCCCTCCGCCGCGCGCAAGGGAGGGAGCGCCTTACGGGTGACCTCTCCGACGGTCGAGTACGTGCGCGAGCCTCTGGGTCTGGACGTGGCCCGACCGCGTCTGAGCTGGCCGTTGACCGCGACCGCACCCGGACAACGGCAGAGCGCCTACCAGGTGCGCATCGCGTCGAGCGATGCCCGCCTGTCCCGCCCGGACGTGTGGGACAGCGGCAAGGTCGCCTCGGCCGAGTCCGTTCTCGTCTCCTACGACGGACCTCGGCTCGAGCCGCGTACGCGCTACCACTGGTCGGTGCGCGTCTGGGACGCCGGCGGAGCCGTCTCGCCGTGGAGCGCACCGTCCTGGTGGGAGACCGGCCTGATGGACGAGGCCGAGTGGTCCGCGCGGTGGATATCCGCTCCCGCCTCCCTCACGGAGCCTCCCTCCCTGGACGGCAGTTCGTGGATCTGGTTCCCCGAGGGCGAACCGACGCAGAGCGTTCCGGCGGACACCCGGTGGTTCCGTCTCTCCGTCGACCTCCCGGACGCCATCACCGCGGCCACGCTGGTGCTCAGCGCGGACGACGCCTACGTCGCCTCAGTCAACGGCACCGAAGTGGCGAGCACCGCCATGGACCAGGACGGCGAGAGATGGCGCCACCCGGACGTCATCGACGTACTCGCTCACGTACGCTCCGGCGCGAACATCCTGGCCGTCTCCGCGACCAACCGCACGGTCGGCCCCGCCGGCCTCGTCGGCGTGCTCGCCCTGACCACGGCCTCCGGCGAGCGCAGGATCGTCACCGACGGCGCGTGGAAGTCCACCGACCGCGAGCCGGCCGGCGACTGGCGCGAGCAGGACTTCGACGACACCGGGTGGCGGGCCGCCAGGGTGGCCGCACCCTGGGGCGCCGGGCCGTGGGGCAAGGTCGTGCCGGTGCTGTTCGCCGCCCACCAGCTCCGCCACGAGTTCAGACTGCCGCGCAAGAAGGTCCGACGCGCCCGTCTGTACGCCACGGCCCTCGGCGTGTACGAGCCCCACCTCAACGGCAAGCGCGTGGGGCGCGACCAACTGGCCCCCGGCTGGACCGACTACAACAAGCGGGTGCAGTACCAGACCTACGACGTCACCGACGCGCTCCGCCCGGGAGCCAACGCCCTCGGCGCCCACCTGGCCCATGGCTGGTACGCGGGCAACCTCTGCTGGTTCGGACCGCACCAGTACGGGGAACACCCGGGGCTGCTGGCGCAGTTGGAGGTCGAGTACGCCGACGGGACGAGCGAGCGCATCGTCACCGGGCCCGACTGGCGTGCCGCCCCGGGACCGATCGTCTCCGCCGACCTGCTGGCGGGCGAGACCTACGACGCCCGCAAGGAGACGGCCGGGTGGACCTCGCCCGGATTCGACGACGGAGCCTGGCGTCCGGTACGAAACGCCGACGCCGCCGCCCCACCGCGGATCGTCGCGCAGGTGGACGGCCCCGTACGCATCGAGAAGGAACTCCGCACCCAGAAGGTCACCGAACCCAAGCCCGGCGTCTTCATCTTCGACCTCGGCCAGAACATGGTCGGCTCGGTGCGGCTGCGCGTGTCGGGCAAGGTGGGCACCGCGGTACGGCTGCGGCACGGCGAGGTCCTCAACCCCGACGGCACCCTCTACACCGCCAACCTGCGGTCGGCCGCCGCGACGGACACCTACATCCTGAAGGGGACCGGCAAGGAGGTCTACGAACCGCGCTTCACCTTCCACGGCTTCCGCTACGTCGAGGTGACCGGATTCCCCGGCACGCCGCCGGCGTCGGCCGTGACCGGGCGGGTCATGCACACCTCCGCACCCTTCACGCTCACCTTCGAGACCGACGTGCCGATGCTCAACCAGCTGCACAGCAACATCACCTGGGGGCAGCGCGGCAACTTCCTCTCCATCCCGACGGACACGCCGGCCCGTGACGAACGGCTGGGATGGACCGGCGACATCAACGTCTTCGCACCCACGGCCACCTACACGATGGAGTCCGCCCGCTTCCTCACCAAGTGGCTCGTCGACCTCCGCGACGCACAGGCGTCCGACGGCGCGTTCACGGACGTGGCCCCGCAGGTCGGCGACATCGGCAAGGGCGTCGCGGGCTGGGGAGACGCGGGGGTCACGGTCCCGTGGGCCCTGTACGGGACATACGGCGACCGACAGGTCCTCGAAGACGCCTGGCCGTCCGTCCAGGCCTGGCTGCGTCACCTGGAGAAGAACAGCACCGGCCTGCTGCGCCCGGCCGCGGGATACGGCGACTGGCTGAACGTGTCCGACGAGACACCCAAGGACGTCATCGCCACCGCCTACTTCGCGCACAGCGCCGACCTCGCGGTACGGATCGCGAAGGAACTGGGGAAGGACCCCGCACCCTACGCCGACCTCCACGCACGCGTACGCACCGCGTTCGAGAAGGCGTACGTGACGGCCGACGGCAGGGTGAAGGGAGACACCCAGACCGCCTACGTCCTGGCCCTGTCCATGAACCTGGTCCCGGACGCCCTGCGCAAGGCCGCGGCCGACCGCCTCGTCGCCCTGATCGAGGCGCGGGACTGGCACCTGTCGACCGGATTCCTCGGCACCCCGCGCCTGCTGCCCGTCCTCACCGACACCGGCCACACCGAGGTCGCCTACCGGCTGCTGCACCAGCGCACCTTCCCGAGCTGGGGTTTCCAGATGGACAAGGGCGCGACCACCATGTGGGAGCGCTGGGACTCCCTCCAGCCGGACGGCGAGTTCCAGTCCCCGGGCATGAACTCCTTCAACCACTACGCCTACGGCTCCGTGGGGGAGTGGATGTACGCCAACATCGCCGGCATCGCCCCGGGCCGGGCGGGCTACCGGCAGATCGTCATCCGCCCGCGTCCGGGCGGCGAGGTCACCTCCGCCCGGGCCACCTTCACCTCCCTCTACGGCCCGGTGTCCACCGCCTGGGAGCAACGGTCCGGCCGATTCCGGCTGTCGTGCGGCGTGCCGGCGAACACCACCGCCGAGGTGTGGATCCCGACGGACCACCCCAAGCGCGTCACGCACACCCACGGAACCTTCGTGCGTGCGGAGAACGGCTTCGCCGTCTTCAAGGTGGGATCGGGAAACCACCGGTTCACCGTGTGACAGCGGCGCGGCCCGCCCTTCCGGTCCCGATCGTGGGGGCCGGGGGCGGACCGCGAGGGTCGGCGGGACCGCGAGGGCGGACGTGGACGTGTTCGCCGCGACGATCACCAGGCGGCGGGCCGAGCGGTCCAGGGCGGCCACCGCGTAGCTCACCCCGTGTCGAGGATGGTCATGCCGGGGCGGATATGGCGGTACGAGGGGGATGGGACTACGTCACCCACGCACGGCCGAGGCAAATGTCACGCCTGCGGAACTGTTGTGCGGGTCCTGCGCGTTGAGACGGTGGACAGGGCAGGAAAGGGCGGGCCGGACTTGGCCGGGCGCGAAGCGAAGGGGAGGAGGCGTCAGTGATCGGTACCGCGATCCGTGGTGTGATCCGCAGCCGGAGCGACGTGCGCGCCGCCTTCGCCGCGGTCGCCGTGCTGCTCCCGCTGCTTCAGGTCGTCCTGCTCCTGCTGCCGGTCACCGGCGGCCTCTCCGGGCTCTCCGGCACCGTCGCGCTCGCCGCGACCACCGCGGCCGCCGCCACGCTCACCGTGTGCGCCGTCGTCCTCGCGCGCTGCGCGCCCGTCGTGCCGCCCACCCGGGTGCGTACGGCCCTTCGCGACCGTGACCGGCGTACCGCCTTCCTGCCGCAGCGCGACCCCGACGCCAGGGGCCGCACCCGGCCCAGAGCTCCCGGACAGGCCCTTCCGGCGACCGTCGCGTAGGGCACATGCGTCACACAGGTCAGCTGTAGGGCTCGGCTTCCGTCCGTAGGGCAGTAGGACACTTCTCGTCCTGCTCGTTTCCTCCCGTCCTTCAGCGCTTTCAGCACGTCCCCCCACACGCCTGCCCGCGCACGGGTCGTCATGCCGTCATTCCGTTCATCCGTTCGGCACGACGAGACCCCCGGAGGGCTCACCCATGTCCGTCTTCGCCAGCCTGGTCGAGCAACTGGCCGACCTGCTGCAGCCGTTGTTCGGCCTCTCCGCGGCCGCCGCCGCGATCGTCCTGTTCACCGCGCTCGTACGCCTCCTCGTCCACCCCCTGTCCCGGGCCGCAGCGCGCGGGCAGAAGGCGAGGGCCCGACTCCAGCCGAGGATCTCCGAGTTGCGGCGCCGGTACGGCCGCAACCCCGAGAAGCTTCAGCGGGCCCTCCTCGACCTGCACACCCGGGAGAAGGTGTCGCCGCTGGCCGGAATCCTGCCCAGCCTCTTCCAGCTGCCCGCCTTCTTCCTGCTGTTCTACCTGTTCTCGAACACCACGATCGGCGGGCGGCCCAACGAGCTGCTCGGCCATGAGCTGTTCACCGCTCCGCTGGGCGGCCGTTGGGCCGACGCGCTGGGAGACGGGGGGCCGCTCGGCGGGGCGGGGCTCGTGTATGTCGGGCTGTTCGCGGTCGTCGTGGCGGTCGCCGCCTTCAGTTACCGGCTGACCAAGCAGTTGATGGCGGCGAACGCGGCATTGACCAGTGCGGGTTCGGGTGCCGGCGCCGGTAGCCGTGGTGGCAGTGGCGGTGGCAGGGGTGCCGCGGAACCCGTCGCGGTGCCCGGGATGGGGGCCGTGGCCAAGGTGATGCCGTTCCTGTCGTTCTTCACGCTCGTCACCGTGGCCGTGGTCCCGCTCGCCGCCGCGCTGTACGTGGTCACCAGCATGGCGTGGGGCGTGGTGGAACGGGCGGTGCTCCACCGGTGACGCCCCGGGACTGCTCCGACGGGTCCGATACATGAACCCGGGGTGCGTGCGGTGACCTCACCGCACGCACCCCGCGTTCCCGTGGGGACGGGTCAGACGGTGCCGGCGTCCAGGAAGCGGGTCAGGGCCTCCACCACCATCCGGTGGTCCTCGAGCTGGGGAAGGCCGGAGACCGTCACCGCGCCGATCACGCCCGCGCCCTCGACGGTGATCGGGAACGAACCACCGTGGGCCGCATAGGTGTCGGGGGCGAGGCGGGAGGACTCCTCGAACGTCGTGCCCTTGGCCCGGTGCCGGGCACCCACCAGGTACGACGCGGAACCGTACCGCTCGACGACCCGGCGCTTGCGGGCGATCCAGGCGTCGTTGTCGGGGGCCGAGCCGGGCAGCGCCGCGTGGAAGAGCTGCTGGCCGGCGCGGTGGATGTCGACGGCGACGGGGGCCTGCCGCTCCCGGGCCATCTCCACCAGCAGGGAACCCAGCGCCCAGGCGTCCTCGTGGGTGAACCGGCGGAACACCAGACGGCGTTCCTGCGCCTCCAGCTCCTCGACGGTGGGGATGGATGCGGGCTGTGTCACAGCGTCACCGTCACCTTCTCGTCGGCGGAACGGCGGGCCGCCTCCAGCACGTCCAGGGCGGCGGCGGCCTCCTGTGCGGTCACCGGGTTGGGGCCCCCCTCCAGGAGTGCCTTCGCCACGGCCGTGTAGTACGCGGGGTAGTCGCCGGGCAGGGTCGGCTCGGGGCGTCCGCCGTCGGTCAGCGGGGACTCCCCGGAACCGACGCGGCCCCACAGCTCCTCGGGCTCGGTGCCCCAGTCGGCGCCTGCTCCGGTACCGGGGCGCAGGCCGTCGCGCAGGGCGGCCTCCTGGGGGTCGAGGCCGTGCTTGACGTACCCCGCCTCGGAGCCCAGGACGCGGAAGCGCGGGCCGAGCTGGGCCGTGGTCGCGGAGACGTGGAGGTGGGAGCGGACGCCGTTCGCGTGCGTGAGCGCGATGAAGGTGTCGTCGTCCGTCCGCGCACCCTCGCGGCGGACGACCGCCTCGGCGTACACGGAGGTCACCGGGCCGAAGAGGACGAGCGCCTGGTCGACGACATGGCTGCCGAGGTCGTAGAGCAGACCGCCGATCTCCGCGGGGTCGCCGGACTCCCGCCAGCCGCCCTTGAGCTCCGGCCGCCAGCGCTCGAAGCGGGACTCGAACCGGTACACGTCACCGAGTGTGCCCTCGGACACCAGCTTGCGCAGGGTGAGGAAGTCGTTGTCCCAGCGGCGGTTCTGGAAGACGGAGAGGAGCAGGCCGCGCTCCTCGGCGAGCGCCGCCAGCTCGCGGGCCTCGGCCGCCGTACCGGCGAGGGGCTTGTCGACGACGACCGGCAGGCCGGCCTTCAGGGCTGCGGTGGCGAGCGGGACGTGCGTCCTGTTCGGCGACGCGATCACGATCAGGTCCAGCTCGCCGGCGCGCTCGAAGAGCTCGTCCGGAGTGGCCGCGACGCGGACGTCCGGGAACTCGGCGCGGGCCTGCTGCTGCCGCTCGGGGTTCGAGGTGACCACCGTGTCGAGGGCGAGGCCCTCGGTCGCGGCGATCAGCGGAGCGTGGAACACGGAGCCCGCGAGGCCGTAGCCGATGAGGCCGACGCGAAGAGGAGTACCAGTCATGCCCCTACTTTCGCAACGCTGTTGCCAAAGTGCAAGCACGGGAGAGAATGGGCGGGTGAACAGGACGAACGGCGGACCGGATGGCAGGGGCACGACGGTCGGGACAGGCGGGACGGGTGCGACAGGCAGGACGGGTGCGACAGGCGGGGTCAACCTGTTCAGCCTGCGCAGCCACAACACCGCCCTCGTGCTCGACCTGCTGCGGACCGCGGGAGCGGAGGGCATCAGCAGGCTCGAACTCGCCGAGCGGACCGGGCTCACCCCGCAGGCGGTCAGCAAGATCACGGCCCGGCTGCGGGCGGACGGCCTCGCGGCGGACGCGGGACGCCGGGCGTCCACCGGAGGCAAGCCCCGGACGGTACTGCGCCTGGTGCCGGAGGCCGGGCACGCGGTGGGCGTGCACCTGGACCGGGACGAACTACGGGCCGTCCTGGTCGACCTCGACGGGACGGTCGTGGGGGAGCGGAACACCCCCCTGGACCTGGGCGCGGGCGCGGAGGCGGTACTGACCCGGGTGGCAGGAGTCGTCGAGGAGCTGTGGGGCGAGCGGGACGAGGAACCACGAGAGGCACCGGCGACACCGGGGGAGCCGGGGGAGCCGGGGGGCGGGGCAGCCGTACGCGGACGCCGCCATCGCCTCTCCCTGCTCGGCGCCGGCATCGCGCTGCCCGGACCGCTGGACCATGCCCGGGGCGTGCTGCACCGGGTGACCGGGTTCCCCGAGTGGGACGGGTTCCCGCTGCGGGACGCGCTGTCGCGGCGGCTGGGGGTGCCGGTCGTCGTCGACAAGGACACCAACGCGGCGGCGCTGGGCCTGGCCGTGGGCGGTGAGGGCGGTTCCTTCGCCTATCTGCATCTCGGTACGGGGCTCGGGGCGGGGCTGGTGATCGGCGGCAGCGTGCACCGGGGGCCACGGACCGGGGCGGGGGAGTTCGGCCACCAGGTTCTCCAACTGGACGGGCCGCGCTGCGGCTGCGGTGACCGGGGCTGCGTCGAGGCCCTGTGCCTGGGCGCGGTGGCCAGGGGCGACACGGACGAGGCGGCACGGGTGCTGGGCACCGGCGCGGCGAACCTGGTCGGGCTGCTGGACATCGACCGCGTCCTGCTCGGCGGCCGGATCGTCGAGGCGGCCCCGGAGACGTTCGTACGAGGTGTGCGCGAGGTCCTGGAGGCCCGCGCCCGACGCACCGGGGACACCCCCGTCCCGGTACGGATCGCCTCGGGCGCCGGGCAGGGGGGACGCCGGGGGAGTGGGCAGCGGGTCGCCGAGGGGGCGGCCCAGTCGGTACTGGCCCCGGTGTTCGGACGGGGGGACGGATAGTGGCGACGGCGAGGCACGGAGACCGAGGGCGCGGCCGGGAGGGGTGGGGCGGCGGGTTCCGCCGAGCGGGGGAAATCGTACCGCCGTGCGGGGGGTGATCGGGGTGCCCCCGTGGTGTCGGCCCGCCGGAAGGCAAGGCCATATGGCATGCGACTCTGCACGCCCGCGTCCCTGTTCATGGCGGCGGTGGCCGCGATTCTTCCCACCGCGGCCCCGGCCCGAGCGGAAGCGCCGCCGCCTGCCTGCGCCACAGCGGACGAGCCCGACTTCCCGCTGACCACCCGTATCCACGACGGCCCCGAGACCTACCGGGCCGGGGGCGGCTTCGGCACCTGGTACCTCGAACTCACCAACACCACCGACCGTTCCTGCGGCGGCATCCACCCGGTCGTCGTGCTCTACGACGACAAGCGGGCGCTGCGGGCCTCGCAGTCGGTGCTGGAGTTCTACACGGCGGACCGGGAACTGCCGCACGCCGTCCACTTCGAGACCACCGACGAGGACGAACTCGTCGGAGCCCTCGCCGACGACGACGCGGGCTTCGAGGGGTTCACCGTCGAGGCCGGCCGGACCCTCACCGTGAAGGTACGGCTCGCCCTCACGTCCGACGCCGTGGCGGGCGAGGTCGTCGCCACGGCGGCGGTCGTCCAGCGGTACGAGGACGACGGGGACTGGGTCGGCCAGTCGGACGAGTACCGGTTCCGCATCGAAACACGCGCCGAAACAGAACCCGAACCGGAAGCCCACGAAGCCGACCCCGACGGCACCGGCCCCACCTCTTCCGCCCCCGGTGACAGCCGCCTCCCCTTTGCCCACGAACTCCCCGGCACCGGGCTCGGAGGGTTGGGCGCGGCCCTGGCGGCAACCGCGCTGCTGTTGGCTGCCGGGAGCGTGGTCGTACTGCGGGGACGGCGGCGCCGCTGACGCCGTCTCAGACGAGGTCCACCAAATCCGCGATCGACTCCACGATCCTGGTCGGCCGGTACGGGTACTGGCTGATGTCGTCCTTCGTCGTCAGGCCCGTGAGGACGAGGAAGGTCTCCATTCCGGCTTCGAGCCCGGCCAGCACATCCGTGTCCATCCGGTCACCGATCATGGCGCTGGTCTCGGAGTGCGCTCCGATGACGTTGAGGCCGGTTCGCATCATCAGAGGATTCGGCTTACCGACGAAGTACGGCTCCTTCCCGGTGGCCTTGGTGATCAGCGCGGCCACGGAACCCGTCGCGGGCAGCGCGCCCTGGGGAGACGGTCCGGTGTTGTCCGGGTTGGTGGCGATGAACCGGGCTCCGTTGTCGATCAGACGGATGGCCTTCGTCAGAGCCTCGAACGAGTACGTACGAGTCTCACCCAGGATCACGAAATCGGGGTCGGCATCGGTCATGACGTAGCCCGCGTCGTGCAGGGCCGTCGTCAGGCCGGCCTCGCCGATGACGTAGGCCGTACCTCCGGGGTGCTGAGTGTCCAGGAACGTCGCTGTGGCCAGGGCGGAGGTCCAGATGTTCTCGACCGGCACATCGAGCCCGATCCGGTTCAGGCGTGCGTGCAGGTCTCGGGCCGTGTAGATCGAGTTGTTGGTGAGGACGAGGAACGGCCGCCCCAGGTCGCGCAGCTTCTTGATGAAGGCATCCGCACCGGGGACCGGCACCCCTTCGTGCATCAGGACCCCGTCCATGTCGGTGAGCCACGATTCGATGGGCTTGCGCTCTGTCATGGGGGGTGGACTCCTACCGTACGGGGGCCAGGGGACGACCTCATGCTATGCAGACACTTCCGCGCCGGGACTGCCCCGACGGAAGATGCGTACCGTCACTTCCAGATGGTCCCGAGCAAGTCGGCCCGGAAGGCGCCGCGTTGAGCTCCACCCTTGCCTGCAGGCCTGATCACCATGGCCTCGATGATCCGTGTCAGCTCCCGCCGCTTCATCTTCACGGTGTGCGTCTCCCCTTCCCGGACGCTGCGGGCCGCTGCGGTGCCGGTTCGCGTTGGCGCTGCGGTGAGGCCGGCTGCCATCCCTTGTCACCCGTACGGAGCAACCACCGCACCCTGAGGATGCGGTACCCCGCCCGACGGGGCACGCTCCCGGTGTCTGGAGGTTCACGATGGGTTCATTGCGACTCGCTCTCTGTACCGGAATCCTGGCCGTCGCCGCGCTCACCCCGCCGGCGTACGCGGTGGACGACACGGGCGTCTCGGTGACACCGGCGACCCCCGCCCCCGGCACCGACGTCACCCTCAGGGTGGAGGAGTGTGCCGAGCGGACGGCGATCGCCGTGTCCTCGGCGTTCGTCTCCGAGGTCCGGCTCACCGTCGCCGACGGCGTACTCGTCGGCGAGAGCCGGGTCCGTTCCACGCTCACCGCGGGCACGTACCCCGTGCTGGTCGACTGCGGCGAGCGGGCCCGCCAGGGCACGATCAAAGTCGCCCCCGCCCGCAACCGGCCCGCCGTGACGGACGAACCGTCGAAGCCGAAGGCCGCCGAGCCGGCCGCACCCGCCGCATTCGCCTCGCCCGTCGCCCCCGTCGACGCGGGCGGTGGCGGCAGCGCCCCGCTGGCCGCAGCAGGCACCGGCACGGGCGCCGACTCCGGCGCCGACGAAGGCGGGCCGGGCGCCGTACAGGCGGTGACCGGACTGTTCCTCGTGGCAGCAGCGGCGGGAGCCGTCGTACGCAGCCGCGTCCGGCGGAGCCGCGGAACGACCGGCTGAGGCGGCCGACGGTGTCCGATCACGGCGAGATGCGACCGGGACAGCCGGGGCAGCCGGTATGCCCGGGGTGGCTGCTCACCGGCATGGCCTGGGTGGCGCTGCTGCTCGTGCTCTGGCTGTGGGGCCGGGAGGCGACCGACCTGCGGCCCGGCGGAACGGGGCCCTCCACCGGTGACATGGCGGCCGCCGGCCGGCCGGCCCAGGGGGAACTTCCGCCCGCCCACCGCCCGCTGGGCGAGGCGCTGCCGCGGCGCCTCGACATACCCGGCCTGGGCGTCCGGGCCCCGGTGGTCTCCCGCGGCCTGGACGAACGGGGCGCCCTCGATCCGCCGCCGTTCGACCAGCCGGACGTGGTCGGCTGGTATGCGGGCGGGGTGGCGCCCGGAGCGTCCGGCACCGCGCTGGTGGTGGGGCACGTCGACACCGAGACCCGGCCCGCCGTGTTCTACAAGGTGAGCACGCTGAAGCCCGGCCAGAAGATCCGGGTGGTCCGCGAGGACGACAAGGTCGCCGAGTTCACGATCGAGGACATCCAGGTCCTGGCCCGCGACGGGTTCGACGCCCAGCAGGCCTACGGGCCCCGCCGCTCGGGCCGGGCCGAACTGCGCATCGTCACCTGCGGCGGCACCTTCGACGCGGCACGCAACCGCTACACGGCGAACGTGGTCGTCTCCGCGTACCTGACCGGCACCACCGCCTGAGCGGCCACCGTGCCCCCGCCCCGAGCACCCCGTTCACCCGGCCCGGACGTGGCTCCGGGCCGGTCGACGCCTCGTCCGTTTCCGGTCGCGTTCCGTGATCGCCCCAGGTGACCCACCACCGTACGACGGCTGTAACAGCTCGCGGACAAGAATGGACCGACCTCGTGGCTGTCACGGGTCGTATGTCAGGATTGGGGCTCGGCACGCATGCACGGAACACGTGCACCCAAGGGGGGTTGGATGTACGGCAGCAGGGGGGTCGGGGCGTTCGTCGGGAGGCGGACGTCGGCAGCGATTCTGGGGGCGGCGCTGCTGATGACAGCGTGTTCCTCCGGTGGTGGCGACGAGGGGGACGGCCCGGACAAGGCGGCCGGCGCGGAGATCACGCAGCAGCCCAAGGACGCCAACCCCTTCTGGGTCAACCCGGAGGGCACGGCCGCGCAGCAGATGGCCGATCTGGGGGCGGACGGGAAGAAGGCGGAGGCCGGGCAGATCCGCAAGATAGCGGAGCAGCCCGCCGCCGAGTGGATCAGCCCGGAGAACCCGGAGGAGCAGACCCGCGGTTTCACCGAGGCGGCCGACAAGGCGGGCCGCACCGCGCTGCTCGTCCTCTACAACATCCCGCACCGCGACTGCGGCCAGTACTCGCAGGGCGGTGCCGCCGACGGCAACGCCTACCGCGCCTTCATCGACAGTGTGGCCAAGGGCATCGGGGACCGGGCGGCGACCGTGATCCTGGAGCCCGACGCGGTGCTCCACCTGGTCGACGGCTGCACGCCGGAGAAGTTCCACGAGGAGCGCTACGACGTCCTCAGCGGTGCCGTCGCCAAGCTCAAGAGCCTGAAGAACACCACGGTGTACCTGGACGCGGGCAACGCGGGCTGGGGCGACCCCGACCAGATCTTCGAGCCGCTCACGTGGGCGGGCATCGACCGGGCCGACGGCTTCTCGGTGAACGTCTCCAACTTCTACTCCACCGAAGAGTCCATCGCCTACGGCAAGAAGCTCTCCGCCAAGGTCGGCGACAAGCCCTTCGTCGTGGACACCAGCCGCAACGGCAACGGCCCGTACACCGGGGGCGACGCGGCCGAGCGCTGGTGCAACCCGCCCGGCCGTGCCCTCGGCGAGACGCCGACGATCAAGACCGCGGACCCGCTGGTGGACGCGTATCTGTGGGTGAAGCGGCCCGGCGAGTCGGACGGCGAGTGCAAGGGCGGCCCGAAGGCCGGCCAGTGGTGGGAGGACTACGCGGTGAAGCTCGCCAAGGCCAGCGACTGACCTCACACACCACACGCCACACACCGCATAACCCACACCGCACACCGCATACGCGCGTAGGGGGCGCCCTCCATGGCGGAGGACGCCCCCTACGCGCGTGCCCGTACGTGCCGGGCGCGGGCTGCCGGTTACGGCACCTGCACCCACTGCGCCTTGCTCGGTGTCCCGTCCGCGGTGGTGGCGAACATCATGTACCAGCCCGCATGGACCAGGTTCCGGCTCTCCGGCACGGTCACCGTCAGCTTGTCGCCGTCGGCCTCGAAGTCGAGGGCGACGGAGCGCTGGTCCACGTCGGTGACGTGGGTCGAGGCACTCGGCCGGATCAGCCGGACCTTCTTGATCGACGCGGCGTCCTTCGAGGTGAAGGTGCCGGACTCGCCGCGCTCGATGGTCTGCGGGCCGCCCGCCAGGTCGGGCTGCTCGTTCTCGCCGTAGAGATACGGCGGCGTGTAGATCTCGATGCGCTGCTCGAACGTGCCCGGTTTGGTGTTGGCCTTGTCGCCGTAGAGGGAGTCCGAGCCGAAGAACATCACGCGGCCGTCGGGCAGCAGGATCGAGCCGGAGTGGTAGTTGCGGCCCACCAGCGGATCGGCGACGCGCTTGAGTTCGTTCTTCGCCGTGTCGTACATCCGCGCCTCGAGGATGTTGGAGTCGCCGCGCCCCCGGTAGTCCTCCGAGCCGCCCGAGATCAGCACGCTGTCGTCGGGCAGGACCGAGGCCTGCGGATAGCGGGTGCCCTTGTCCGTCGAGGGGCCGTCCTCGAAGCGCGGGCTGTCGGCCTTGAGGTCGACGATCCGGGTCTTCTCACTGGCCAGCGGGGACTCGCCGACCCCACCGCCGCCGATCACCATGTACTTCTCGTCCTGCGCCGGGGGCAGCAGCACGGTGTTGGCCGTCTCCAGCATGTTGGCGTCGCTCATGCCGGGGATCTTGGTGAACTTGTTGGTCTCCACGTCCCAGATGCCCGGGTCGCGGCCCACGTCGGCGGGGCCGTAGCCGGCGTTCGCGCCCGAGTAGAAGACCTTGCTGTTCTCCATGAGGAACAGCGCCGGGTAGGTCGGGAACTGACGGACCTTGTCCGTGTAGGTCCACTTCTTGGTCTCGGGGTCGTAGACCTCGTTCTTGCCCGGGACGAGCTGGCCGATGTCGTCGAGGCCGGAGACGCTGAGGATCTTGCCGTCGCTCAGGGTGGTGAGCGTCGGATACCAGCGGGCCTCCTTCATCGGGTCGACCTTGATGTACTTCTCCGCCACCGGGTCGAACTCGAAGGCGTCGTCGATGCCCTGGAAGTCCTTCTTGTCCAGGGCGAGCTTCTCGGCGATGCCGTACGTGTTCTGCGCGTCCTCGCCGCTGAGACCCTGCACGGTGTAGTTGTCCTGCGTGCCGGTCTGGTACTTGGCGCCTTCCTTCTGCGCCTCGACGTAGGTACGGCCGTAGCCCGGGGTGTTGCCCAGGAACGCGCCGGTCTCCTTGTCGAAGTTCTTCGTGGCGCGCGGGACGAGCACCGGATCCTTCGAGACGAAGGTCTTGCCGTTCTCCTTGCCGGCGAACCTGGTGCCCGCCGGCAGGGTGATCGGCTTGTCCGGGTTCTCGTTGTGGACGACCATCAGGCCGCCCGCCTTCGTCACGTCACCCTTGAGCTTCTCGTACCGCTTGGTGCCGCCGGCGATCAGGAGATTGCCGTTGGCGAGCTGGGTGTGGCCGGTGCAGAACAGGTCGGTCGGCGTCGGCACCTTCTTGATGGTCTTCTTGACCGGGTCCCAGATACGGGTGTCGTACTGCTTGGCGTCGAAGTTGTCCTTGTTGTTGCCGGAACCCGCGACGAGCAGCACCTTGCCGGTGTGCAGCAGCGCCGCGTGAATGGTGTTCTGGCGGTACTCCTCCGGGAACTCGACGATCTCCCAGCGGCCGTTCTCCGCCTTGTACTCCGGCTTGTTGATCTTGTACTGGTGGTATTTTTCGGACCCGAAGCGGTACAGCCACGGCCCATTCATGCCGGCCAGCGCGAGTACCACCGCGGTGCCTATCGCGATCCGACGGGCGCGACGGCGGCCTGCACGGTCGTTCATTCCTTACGTCCCCCAAGTCCACCCAGGGCGATCTGCATCGTCTGGTCATTGCCGGAGCTGTTCCCGGCACCTGTCGCTCCACCCGGTCCCGCCGGGCCTTCCGGCTCTTCCTGCCCCGCCGGTCCGCCGTGGGAGGCGGCCCAGCTGGGCCGGTCCTGTCGGCCGTGCGCGGCGTGCGGCTGCTGGGCGTACTGCTGCCCGTACTGCTGAGCCTGAGCCGGGTACTGCTGCCCCTGATACTGATCAGGGGTCTGTGCCTGCTGCCGCACCCGCGGGAGCGTCTGCAGCTGCTGGGTCGCGGGCTCGTGGGCGAAGTCCTTCGGTGGATCCGCCGCCGGCCGGTCGGCCGGGAGCCGGCCCGACGCATGGGCGCCGGGCGGCTTCTTCCTGTCCTGGCGCATACCGTGCCGCCAGGCGAACATGGGTGCGGCCGTGATCAGCAGGGCGAACATCGCCCAGATGATCATCGCCGGGTGCGCGTGTCCGTAGACGAAGCCGGCGGTGAGAGAACCACCGAAGATCAGGATGAAGTACCAGTGGTACCGGAAGGTGCCGAACCAGGTGTCCGGACTGGCCGAGTCGCCCTTCGGCGTGACCACGAACTTGCTCTTGCGGCGCAGGACGGAGTCGATCAGCGCCTTCGCGTAGAGCGGCGCCGACAGCGCGGACATGACCATACCGGCCACACCGCCGGAGCCCTCCGGCTCGTGCGGGGAGACGTTGTGGCGGCGGTTCCAGATGTAGAGGCCGATCTGGAGCGCGGAGGCGTTGCCGTAGAGCATCAGCCAGACCGCGGGGTCGATGTTCACACCCGAGGCGCCCAGGCCCAGGAACAGCGCACAGCTCAGTGCGGCCAGGATCCAGTTGAGGGCCGACATCGGGTAGAAGATGATCATCATGGTGTAGTTGAAGAGCTTGCTCGGCGGCAGCGAGTACCAGCCCTTCCAGTACTGCTTGAGGATCGTCTCGTACGTCCCCCGGGACCAGCGCATCTGCTGGGTGAAGAAGTCCGTCCAGGCGTTGGGGCCCTCGCCGACCGCGAGCACGTCCGGGGTGTAGACCGAGCGCCACTTCTTGCCCGTCGCCGGGTTCTTGGCGCGGTGCATCTCGAAGCCGGTCGCCATGTCCTCGGTGATCGAGTCGTACAGACCGCCGATCTGCTGGAGCGCCTTGATGCGCACGGCGTTGGACGTGCCGACGAACATGGGGGAGCCGTAGCGGTTGCCGGCCCGCTGGATGAGCGCGTGGAAGAGGAACTGCTGCGACTCGGCGGCCTTGGTGACGAAGTTGTCGTAGTTCCCGTAGACCTGCGGGCCGATGACGAAGCCGACGTTCGGGTCGCGGAAGAAGCCGAGCATCCGCTCCAGGTAGTTCGCCATCGGAATGTGGTCGGTGTCCACCGAGGCGAAGAACTCGTAGTCGTCGCCGTGCGCGTCGAGCCAGGCGTTGTAGTTGCCGTGCTTGGTCTTGGCGCGGTGCGGGCCCTTGGCCTGGTTCCACTTCGCGACGCCCTTGCGGGAGAAGTGGTGCACACCGAGGCGCGCGCAGACTTCCTTCACCTCGGGGTCGTCACCCTCGTCGAGCAGCCAGACGTGCATGGTGCCCCGGTGGCGGATCTTGACCGCCGCCTCCAGGGTTTTCGTCACCATCTCCAACGGCTCCTTGCCGGGCACGAAGGAGGTGAGGAAGGCGACCCGGGTGCCGGTCTCGGGCACCACCGGGACCGGGTCGCGGGCGACCAGCGTGGCGTGCGCGTTGGACAGCACGTTCAGGCAGCGGAAGAGCTCGATCAGACCGATCGAGACGAGCATCACGACGTCGAGTGCGGGCAGCCAGTCGAACGCCGGGTAGTCGCGGTCCGTCCAGTGCGCGGGCTGGAGCAGCCACACCAGCAGCACCACCGACAGCAGCGGGGCCGCGGCCAGCATCAGCGCGATGCGGATGCGGTGCGGCTCCTGCGAGATCAGCGAGCGGTACTGCACCGTGTACGGCTTGTTCGGATCGGGCTGGGTGAGGGGACCCGCGAGCCGGCTGTAATGCTCGTAGTCGTATCTCGGCAGCGTCTTCTTGATCCGGCGGAAAGCGCCCGTGTTTCCGGTGCGGTGCGCAGGCACCCTGAGCTGGGTGGTCTGGGACGGGTCGTCGTCCCTCTGGGCGCCCGACGGCGTCGACGTCATGAGTGTCATCCCCCCACACGCGGCCTCGCCGCGTGTTTCGTCGCTTCTTTCCGCCCGTGGCCGGTCCCCCTCGACCTTCCCGGGCGTGTCAATGGTGGACCGCTGTCACCACGTCACCCACACCATATAGACACGGCACAGCGCTCCGTACGGTTGCATGACGCGTCCCCCGCGGCATCACCCGGAGGGCGGGACTCCTTGCCCCGCACCGTCCGCAATCGGTCTTCCGCCCCCCAACAGCCGCGAACCCGCAGCATCGTGAAGGAACCAGGTTGGACGGGTTTCATCATGATCGCAAGGTGTGAAATTCGGTGTTCACCGGTCATATGGTCCCATTGTGACTGTTGAGGGGGTCACGTGGGACTCGTGTTCCATACGTGCGGTGAAGGGGAGAAGTTCAACGGGTGCGAGAGGATTTCCGGCCAAAAAGCGACGGGCCCCTCGATCGCGAGGAGCCCGTCACTGTCGGTGCGCCGCCAGGGACTCGAACCCCGGACCCGCTGATTAAGAGTCAGCTGCTCTAACCAACTGAGCTAGCGGCGCTCGCTGACCCCGCAACTGTACCGGACCCCGCGGGGTACTCCCGACCACCCGTGGGGGAGGGCTCCCGGATTCCGCCCCGCCGGCGGTGCCCGCGCCGGCGCGCTTACATCATTCGGACCGTCAAAGTGCGTGCTCCGTGGACAGTTGAGAAGCTGATGTTTGTGCACAGACGTGACGTATTTCGCCGGGCGTGTGATCGGACATGTGGCCGGAACTGTGAGGAGAGTCGCATGGACCGCATGGACCGCTCGGATGGCTCGGACCGCTCGGATGGCGGGATGTGCGGGGATCGCATGGAGTCTCCGGTGTTCGAGGAATTCGATCCCGCGAGCGACTGCGACTGCCCCGGCTGTGTTCAAGGGCGATGTGCGCGCGCCCTTCCCCGCTCGCCGGCCGTCCGTACAGCCGGCCGGCCGGCTGTGTTCCGTCCCCTCATCGTGGCCGCCGCCGCGGCATCGACGGTGATCGGCGCGTACGCGGTCCCCGCCACGGCCGCCCCGCACACCGTCGGCCGGTCCGGCCTCCCCGGAGTCCTGGGCGCCCCCGCGGACGAGGAGCCCGCCACCCCGCAGGGGCCGAGGGGGCCGCTGTACGGCCCCGACGGCCGGACGACCGATCCCGCGGATCCCGCGGACCCCTCGCCCCCGTCGACGGTCCGCGTGATCACTCGCGCGGACATCGTCGAACGGGCCGAGAGATGGGTCGCCGCGAAGGTCCCGTACAGCGTGTCCGCGTACTGGTCCGACGGTTACCGGCAGGACTGCTCGGGCTTCGTCTCGATGGCATGGAACCTGCCCGCGAACGAATGGACCGGAAGCCTCGGACAGTACGCGCAGAAGATCACGAAGGCGGAACTCCAGCCGGGGGACATGCTGCTGTTCCACAACGCGGCCGACCCGCAGAACGGCTCCCACGTCGTCCTCTTCGGCGGCTGGACGGACAGCACACGCACCACCTACGTCGCCTACGAGCAGGTCCGCCCGAACGCGCTCCGGCGGTCCACCCCGTACGCCTACTGGAACAACTCCGCGAGCTATGTCCCGTACCGGTACCTGGGCGTGACCGGTTCCGCCAGAGGCGGGGGGACCGCCGTGGACGGGCTGCCGGGAGCGCTGACCTGGGAGCTGCTGACGGCCGGCGGCGCGGCGGACGGCCACCCGGGGCCGGAGGCCTGGCGGCGGCTCTTCCCGTAGACGCGGAGGCTCCTACGGAAGCAGCACCGGAAGCAGCACCGGAACAGGCACCGAGACAGACCCGGAAGCAAACCCGGAAGCAGACACGGAAGCGGGCGCGGAAGTGAAGCCCGGCGCGGAGGCATGCATGGCCCTGACCACTCCTGACACCCCTCACACCCCTGACCTTCCCACCCCTGACCCTCCCACCCTTGATTCCCGCCCCCTCGAAGCCGGGCGTCCGGCCGAGATCGTGCGCTCGGCGGCCGGGCGGTCCGGGCGGGTGATCCGCAACGAGGCCACCACCGAGATCCCCGTCCATCTGCTGTTCCGCGACGGCCCCGACCCGGTGCCCGTGCGGCTGCGTCCCACGGTCGTCGGGCGCAGGCAGGGCACGGGGGAGCAGCCGCGGCTCCGCCGCCCGGCCGCCGAACCGTCCCGGCCGCCCGTGTCGCAGGTCGACCCCGGACTGGTGGAGCGGCCCGCCCGGGTGCTGCCCGGGGGCGCGGGGGTGCTCGCCGGGATGTGCGGGGCGGCCGGGTGCGTGGCCACGTCGTGGTGGGCGGGCGTTCTGCCGTCGGCGGTGACCGTCGGGTTCGGGCTTCCGGCGCACGCGGGGGCCGCGGGAGCCGCCGGACTCGGGCCCGCGCAGGGGGCGGCGTACGCGGCCGCCGGGGCTCTCGGCCTGTTCGGGTTCGGCGGACTGGCGCGCGGCCGGACCGGGCGGGCCTGGGTGCTCGGTCTGTTCGGCCGCTACCGCGGGACCGCCCGGCGTACCGGCCTGCTGTGGGTGAATCCGCTGCTGCTGCGCCGCCGGGTCGACGTACGGCTGCGCCACTGGCGCAGTGAGCCGATGCAGGCGGCCGACCGCGGCGGGGTGGCGCTGCGGGTGGTCGTCCTGGTCGTGTGGCGGGTGCGGGACACCGCGCGGGCCACGCTGGGCGTCGAGGACCACGAAAGGTATGTGCGCGAGTGCGTCGAGGCGGCGCTGCTCCGGGTCTCGGTGGAGGCGCCGGGCGAGCCGGGCGGTGCGGCGGGCACGGCGCAGGCCGCGCTGACCCGGCTGGTCGCGGCGGACGCCGGCCCGGTGGGGATCGAGGTGTTCGCGGTGCGGCCGGTCCGGGTGGAGTACGCCCCCGAGGTGGCCGCCGCCATACACCGGCGCCGGATCGCCGCGCTGGACGCCCGGCACCGGGCGAGCGCGCTCACCTCGGTCGTGGACTCGGTGGAGGACACGGTGACCCGGCTGACCCTGCGAGGCCTGGTGGACCTGGACGACTACGAGCGCAAGGTGCTGGTGAAGGACCTGACGGTGGCGTTCTGCGCGGGGCGGGGGGAGACGGGGGCGTAGGGCCTGTCGGACAGACCCTGGGGCCTGCCGTGGCCGGGGCGAGCCGGGTGCGGAAAAGCGTCGAACGGGTTGTGTTATTGGTATGGACATGCTCAATCGGCGGCTCTAATCTGAAGCTTGGTCTAGACCTACCTGTATCAGCTCACTGACCCCCCCACGTTCCCCAGGAGCGGCAGCATGCGCACACAGACCAAGCTGTACGCAGCCGCGGTGGGGCTGGCCACGACCGGAGCGCTCGTGCTCTCCTCCGGCGGTGCCAGCGGCCACGGCTACACCGATCTGCCCATCAGCAGGCAGAAGCTCTGCCAGAACGGCGGCGTGACCAACTGCGGCGACATCCAGTGGGAGCCGCAGAGCGTCGAGGGGCCGAAGGGCTTCCCCGGCTCCGGCGCCGCCGACGGCCGGCTCTGTTCGGCCAACAACACGCGGTTCGCCCAGCTCGACAGCCCGAAGACGCCCTCGGGCGGGGCCTGGCCGACCACCAGGGTGTCGGGCGGCCAGAACTACACCTTCCGGTGGCAGTTCACGGCCATGCACGCCACCAGCGACTTCTCGTACTACATCACCAAGCCGGGCTGGAACCAGAACCACAACCTCGCCCGGTCGGACCTCAACCTCACTCCGTTCCTGAAGGTGCCCTACAACGGGCAGCGCCCGCCGCAGACGCTCTCGCACAGCGGCACGCTCCCGTCCGGGCTGAGCGGGCACCACGTCATCCTCGCGGTGTGGTCGGTCGCCGACACGACCAACGCGTTCTACGCCTGCTCGGACGTCACCTTCTGACGCCGCTTTCCGACGTCATCCGTCCGGCGCCGCACCCCGGCCGGGTGTGACCCGCACCTGCGCCGGGCACGCCGAAGGGCCTCTCGCTTCCACGAGAGGCCCTTCACTGTGCGCCGCCAGGGACTCGAACCCCGGACCCGCTGATTAAGAGTCAGCTGCTCTAACCAACTGAGCTAGCGGCGCATGACTCCCGCCGTCCGCTCTCGCGGTCGGCGACGCGGAAAATACTACCCGCTCCCGAGGGGTGCTTCCGACCGCGCGCCGGCCCGAATGGCGGCCCTCCCCACTGCGGCGCCGGTCCAGGGGCGTATGCCAAAGGGATGTCCCGGCGCGTGGACCTCGGGCGTTGCCCCCGACACCGCCCGCCCTCGGACATCGCCCCGCCGTCACAGGACCGCGCTGAGGAACTCCCGGGTCCGGTCGTGCTCGGGCTCGCTGAAGAGTTTCTCCGGCGGGGCCGACTCGATGATCCGGCCCGAGTCGAACATCAGGACGCGGTCGGAGATGTCCCGGGCGAAGCCCATCTCATGGGTGACGCAGAGCATGGTGATGTCGGTGGAGCGGGCGATGTCCCGCAGCACGTCCAGGACGCCCGCGACGAGTTCCGGGTCGAGCGCCGAGGTCACCTCGTCGAGGAGCAGGACCTGCGGCCGCATCGCCAGTGCCCGCGCGATCGCCACCCGCTGCTGCTGACCGCCGGACAGCTGCGCGGGGTGCTTGTCGATGTGCTCGGTCAGCCCGACCATCTCGAGCAGCTCCCGCGCCCGCTCCTCGGCCTCGTCCTTGGACAGGCCGAGCACGGTGACCGGAGCTTCGGTGATGTTCCGCAGCACGGTCATGTTCGGGAACAGGTTGAAGTGCTGGAAGACCATCCCGATCTTCTTGCGGATCTCGCGGACCTGCTTCTCCGGCGCGGGGAACAGCTGGTCCCCGTCGACGGTGACCGTGCCCTCGTCGGGCTTCAGCAGCGTCATCAGCAGCCGCAGGATCGTCGTCTTGCCCGATCCGGAGGGACCGATCAGGGTGACGTGCTTGCCGGCGTCCACGGAGAAGTCCAGGTTGTCGAGGACCGTGTGGTCCCCGAACCGCTTGGTGACGCTCTCCAGCCGGATCAGCTCGCTGCCGGCGGCGCGGGCGGTGTCGGGGGCGGTCTTGGGGCTGGGCTGGGTGCTGGGCCGGGTGCTGTCAGTGGACAAGGCGTCGCTCCAGGGCTCGGAGGGCAAGGGAGGCCAGGTAGGAGATGACGATGAAGGCGAGACCGATCACCGTCAGGGGCTCGGTGAACTGGAAGTGCTGCTGGGAGAACAGGCGGGCCTCACCGAGCATCTCCAGCACGGTGATCGCCATCAGCAGGGGCGTGTCCTTCAGCATCGAGATGACGTAGTTGCCGAGCGCGGGCACCACCCTGCGCACGGCCTGCGGCAGGATCACCGCGGTCCACGTCCGGCGCAGCGGCAGGTTCAGTGCCGTCGCCGCCTCCCACTGGCCCACCGGCACGGCCTCGATGCCCGCGCGGTAGACCTGCATCGTGTACGTCGAGTAGTGCAGACCGATGGCGAAGACCCCCGTGGTCAGCGCCGAGAAGGTCACTCCCCACTCGGGCAGCACGTAGAACAGGAAGAACAGCTGCACCAGCAACGGGGTGTTGCGGACGAACTCCGTCACCGCGCCGACCGGCCAGGTCACCCAGCGGGAGGGCACCCGCATCAGCAGGGCCCACACCAGGCCGAGGACGAACGAGATCAGTGAGCCGAGGACCAGGATCTGCAGGGTGACCAGCAGACCGTCCCAGAAGTACGGCATGAAATCGGAGACAGCGCTCCAGTCCCACTTCATCAGGCACCTCCCCCGCCGACACCAGTCGTCTCGGCCCGCTTCAGTTCCAGATCCGGTTCGGGCACGGGCTTCTTTCCGACGCCGGCCTTCAGCTTCTTCTCCAGACCGCGCATGATCCGGGTGAGCAGGAAGGCGATCACGAAGTAGATGATCAGGATGTACGTGTAGATCTCAGCGCTCTCCTGGAGCGCCAGGCGCACCAGGTTGCCGCTGAACGCCAGATCGCCCATGCCCATGATCGACACCAGGGCGGTGCCCTTGAGCAGCTCGATCAGCAGGTTGGAGAACGGCGGGATCATCTCCGGCACCGCCTGCGGCAGCAGGATCAGCCGCATCCGCTGCGCGGGCGTGAAGCTGAGCGCGATACCGCCCTCGCGCTGGGCCGGGTCGACGGCGGCCAGCGCGCCGCGCACGATCTCCGCGCCGTAGGCGCCGTAGGTCAGGCCGAGCGCCAGCGTGCCCGCCCACAGCGGCACCAGCTGCCAGCCGAAGGCCGGGGGCAGCACGAAGAACACCCAGAAGATCATCACCAGTGCCGAAGTGCCGCGGAACACCTCGGTGTAGAAGCCCGCGAGGAAGCGGACGAACTTCAGCCGGTGGGTGCGCGCGATGCCGACCACGAAGGAGACCGCGGTCGCGAGCAGCGCGCTGAGCACCAGCAGCTGGATCGTGACCCAGACGCCCTTGAGTACGAGTTCCCAGAGTCCTGAGGTCATCCGCCGCACAGCTCCTTCGCGGTCAGATCCGTCATCTCGTCCTCCGTGAACCCGAACGGCCTCAGGATCCGCAGCAGCTCGCCGCTCTCCTTCAGCTTGGCCAGCTCGACGTTGAAGGCGTCCCGCAGATGCGTCTCGGTGGGACGGAAGGCGAAGGCGCCGCCGTCCGTGTGCGGCTCACCGTCGACGATCGGCCGGAACGGCTCCGTGACCTCCGCCTTGGCGGACTTCTTCACCACCTCACGGGTGGTGAGCGCGGTACCGGCGAAGACGTCGACCCGCCCGGCCTCCACCGCGTTCAGCCCGGCGACCTGGTCGGGGACGATCAGGATGTCGCCCTCCGGATATCCGGCCTCGACCGCGTACGCGATCTCCGCGTACCCGGTACCGGTGGCGAATTTCGCCTTCTTCTCGACAACGTCCTTATAGCTGGTCAGCCCTTTCGGATTGCCCTTGCGCACGATGAACGAATCGAGCATCTGGTAATCGGGGTCGGAGAATATGACCTGCGCGCAGCGCTCGGGATTGACATACATCCCGGCGGCCACGACATCGAACTGCTGCGAGTTCAGCCCCGGGATCAGCGAGCCGAACTCGGTGGGTACGGGCTGCACCCGGTCCACGCCGAGCCGCTTGAAGATGACCTTCGCGAGTTCCGGTGCCTCGCCGGTCAGGTTGCCGTTCTTGTCGATGTAGCCGAAGGGGATCTCGCCGGCGATGCCCAGGCGGACCACACCTGCCGCCTTGAGCCGTTCGAGCAGGTCACCGCCGTTCGTGCCCGCCTCGTTGGGGACGCGCGAGCAACCTGCCGCGCCCAGCGCGCCGAGCGCCGCGACCCCCGCGAGCAGCGACCGGCGGGAGGGCCCGACAGATGGGGGAGCTTCCCCGCGTCGTCTCAGTGGTTTTCCCAGTGGTGGAGCCATGGCGGCGCGGCTACCCGAATCGATGCCGGGTATTCCCGCCGGTTTCGGCCCCGTTCGGCGGTCGGGCGGTCTTGACCGGTGCGGGACGATGGGACACATGATTCACCGATATGTCGAGGTCTCACTGGTCAAACGTGGAATCACCTGTACGGCCCGATTGCTCGACGATCGCGCGCCGGTCACCTGCGCGGCCGTCTGGGACTCCCTGCCGCTGTCCGGCGACGTCTATCACGCCAAATACGCCCGTAATGAGATCTATGCCCTTTTCCCGCCCTTCGCGCAATCCGAGCCACCGCTGGAGAATCCGACGGTCACCCCCATTCCGGGAGATCTCTGCTATTTCTCCTTCGCGGGCGCGGAACTGGGCACCAAGGCCTACGGCTACGACCGCGAGGTCGGCCCTGGCGTCACGGTCGTGGACCTGGCCCTGTTCTACGAGCGCAACAACCTGCTGCTGAACGGCGACGTGGGCTGGGTGCCCGGCATCGTCTGGGGTCAGGTCGTCAAGGGCCTGGCGGAGATGGCCGACGGGTGCAACGACCTGTGGCGCACGGGCGCGGCGGGGGAGACCCTCAGCTTCCGGCGGGCGTGACCCCGGGCCCTCAGGGCCTCTCGTGTGGATCATGCCGGGCTCGCGGGCCCCGGCCTGATCCACACGAAAGACCCTGGGCCGCCCCGGACTCGTACAGCGCGTGGGCCGCCCGCAGCACCAGCGCGTCGGCATGGCGGGCGGCCACGAGCTGGACGCCGATCGGCAGCCCGGCCGTGTCGGTGCCGACGGGGACGGTCGCCGCGGGCTGCTGAGTCAGGTTGAACGGGTAGGTGAACGGGGTCCAGCCCGTCCACCGCCGGTGGCCGGACCCCTTCGGCACCTCCACGCCCGCCTCGAACGCGGTGCGGGGCACGGTCGGGGTGACCAGCAGGTCGTAGGTGTCGTGGAAGCGGCCCATGCGCCGGCCCAGATCCATCCGGACGTCGACCGCCGCCAGGTAGTCCAGCGCCGACCGGCGCGCCCCGGTGGCGCAGATCTCGAGCAGTCCGGGATCCAGCAGCCCGCGCTGCTCACGGGTGAGGTGCTGCACCACCCGCGCGGCCCCCGCGAACCACAGGGTGTGGAAGGCGTCCGCCGGGTCCGAGAAGTCCGGGTCGGTCTCCTCCACGTACGCGCCGAGCGCGGCCAGCCGCTCCACCGCCCGCCGTACCGCCGCCGCGACCTCCGGAGCCACCGCCACCTGTCCGCCCAGCGACGGCGAGTACGCCACCCGCAGCCCCCGCACCCCGCCGTCCAGCCCCTCCCTGAACGAGCCGGGCGCCGGTGCCAGCGCCGACCAGTCGCGGGAGTCCGGCCCGCTGATCACATCCATCAGCAGCGCCGCGTCCGCCGCGTCCCGTGTCATCGGGCCGACGTGCGCCAGCGTGCCGAACGCGCTCGCCGGATACAGCGGCACCCTCCCGTACGTCGGCTTCAGCGCGAAGATCCCGCAGAACGCCGCCGGGATACGGACACTGCCCCCGCCGTCCGTCCCCAGGGCCAGCGGCCCCGCGCCCAGCGCCACGGACGCCGCCGCGCCCCCGCTGGAGCCGCCCGCGGTGCGCGCCGGGTCGTACGGGTTGCGGGTGATGCCGCTGAGCGGGGAGTCCGTCACGGCCTTCCAGCCGAACTCGGGGGTCGTCGTCTTGCCGAGGAAGACGGCGCCGTGCTCCCGCAGCCGCGCCACCGACGGCGCGTCCTCGTCCCAGCGGCCCGCCGGGTCGACGGCGCGCGAGCCGCGCAGGGTCGGGGCGCCGCGCAGCAGCAGGATGTCCTTCACCGTGACCGGCACCCCGTCGAGCAGTCCGTGCGGCTCGCCGCGCCGCCACCGCTCCTCGGACGCGGCGGCCTGTTCCAGCGCCTGATCGGGGAAGAGCCGGACGAACGCGTTCACCTCCGGCTGGATCTCCTGTGCCCGCTCCAGCGTCGCGCGGGCCACTGCCACGGGACCGAACGCGCCGGTGCGGTAGCCGTCGAGGAGCTGCACGGCGGTGAGGGACGTGAGGGCGGTGCGGTCGGTGCCTTGGGTCATCCACGCTCCCGGGAGGTCAGGGGTGCCGGGTTGGTCAGGGGTGCCGGGCGGGCCGGCGGGTGCCGGGTCGGTCAGTGTCCGGGTACATACCCAAGCTGCTTGTCGACCACGTTCACCAGTGGCTTGCCGGCGGCCCAGAGCTCGTACAACTCCACGAACTGGGCGCCGAGTTCGTCCCGCCACCCCAGGGTGTCCCCGCTCATGTGCGGTGACACGATCAGTCCCGGCACGTCCCACAGCGGGCTGTCCGGGGTGAGCGGCTCGGACGCGAAGACGTCCAGGGCGGCGCCCGCGATCCGGTGCTGCTCCAGCGCCTCGGCGAGCGCCTCCTCGACGACCAGCGGTCCGCGGCCGACGTTGACGAAGTGGGCGGACGGCTGCATCAGTCCGAAGCGGCGGGCGTCGAACATGCCCCGGGTCGGCTCGGTGAGCGGCGCGGCGGCGACCACCCAGTCGGCGCGGGCGATCAGCCGGTCCAGATCCTCGGTGCCGTGCACGGCCGCGGTGCCGTCCGACCCCGCGCGCGCGGTACGGCCGACCAGCGCGGTGGTGACGCCGAGTGCCTCGAGCGTGCCGGCGACCGCCCGGCCGATCGGCCCCGACCCGACGACGCAGGCACGGGTCCCGGCGACCCTGCGCGACGCACGGTGGAGCCAGGTCCGTTCCCGCTGGAACGCCAGCGTCCGCGGCAGATCCTTCGCCATCGCCAGCACGAGCGCGGCGACGTACTCGGCGATCGGCCGGTCGAAGACACCGCGCGCGTTGGTGACCACCGTGTCGGAGGCGGCGAGTTCCGGACACATCAGATGGTCCACGCCCGCGCTCGCCGTGTGCACCCAGCGCGGCCTGGGGCCCTCGCCCGGCCAGGCGGCGCGCACCGCGTGCGAGGTGAAGTCCCAGACCAGCAGCACGTCGGCGGCCGGAAGCCGCTCGGTGAGCGTCGAGGCGTCCGCGTGCTCGATCCGGACCCTGCCGGTCAGCCGGCCCAACCGGGGCGGCGGATCGGCGTCCAGGACGAGCAGCGTGGGGAGGGGCCCGGGGCCGGTCGAGGGGGTCTTCAGGGGGGAGGTCATGGCCGCCTTTTCCCCGGGAGGACCGGAAGTCTGAGATGTACGGATTGACCACGCTGGCACCCCGAACCTACCGTCGTCAACACGGGCGTTTCCACGAACCGTTGCGTGCTCGTCTCTCACCGTGAGGCCGGTGCTGACATGGACGTCTCCTTTCTCGGCGGACCAGGCCCGCAGCGCGGTGTCGGTGTGGTCGCCCCCTTCGACTTCGCGCTGGACCGCGAGCTGTGGCGGTGGACGCCCGACGACGTGTCCCTGCATGTCACCCGAACGCCGTACGTGCCGGTCGAGGTGAGCCTGGACCTCGCCCGCGTGATCAGCGAACACGAGACCCTCGGCAACGCCGTGAGCACCCTCGCCGAGGTCACCCCCGAGGTCGTCGCGTACGCCTGTACGTCGGGCAGCTTCGTCGGCGGGGTCATGGGCGAGCACGCCATGTGCGAGGCGATGAGCAGGGCCGGTTCGGTCCCCGCGATCACCACCTCGGGCGCGCTGCTGGAGGCACTGGTGGAGCTGGACGTACGGCGGCTGGCGCTGGTGACGCCCTACACCGTGTCGGTGACCCGGGCGCTGGAGGAGTACGTGGCGCAGGCCGGAGCCACGGTCACCGGCTGCGCGTACATGGGCCTGACCCGGCAGATCTGGAAGGTCACCTACCGCGAGGTGGTCGACATGGCCCGGCGGGCGGCGGTGCGCGGCCGGCTCGGCGCGGCGGACGCGCTGTTCCTGTCCTGCACCAATCTGCCGACCTACGACGTGATCCCGCAGCTGGAGGCGGAACTGCGCATACCGGTGATCTCGGCCAACCAGGTGACCATGTGGGCGGCGTTGCGCCGACTGGGTACCCGGGCGGTGGGACCGTATCAGGCGCTGATCGACACGTCGGCGCGCACCGGCACCAGCACCGGTAACGAGAGCGCACTGCCGGGCCCGGCGGCCGGCTCCGTAGTGCCGGCCGCCGGGCCGGTGGTGCCGACCGGCTCCGCACTGCCGGAAGGGCAGGAGCCACCGGAGGTGCGGGGCGTGCACGGCGTGTCTGGCGCACAGGGTGTGCCGGGCGCGCAGGGCGTGTCCGGTGTGCCGGACGAGAAGCAGCAGGAAGGCTGGACATGACCGCACTGGGATTCCTCTACCCCGGACACTCCGCCGAGGACGACTATCCGCGCATCGAGCAACTGCTGGGCAGCGACATCCGGATGGACCTGGTGCACACCGACATCGGTGAGGACGCGCACCGGGCCGACGCCCTGTTCGCGATGGGCTCGGTCGACCGGCTCGCGACCGGTGTCCAGGCACTGCGGCTCACGGGCGCCGACGCCGTCGTGTGGGCCTGCACCAGCGGCGGCTTCGTCCGCGGCTGGGACGGCGCCCACGAACAGGTGCGCACGCTCGCCCGTACGGCGGGCATGCCCGCGTCCTCCACCTCCTTCGGCTTCGTGCACGCGGCGCGGGAGATCGGGGCCCGGCGGGTCGCCGTCGGCGCGACCTACCCGGACGATGTGGCCGCGCTCTTCGTGGAGTTCCTGGCGGCCGACGGGATGGAGGTGACCGGGGTCACCGCCGCGGGGATCGTCACGGCGGCGGAGGTCGGCAGCTGGGGCGAGGTCGAGCTGTTCGCCCTCGCCCGCGCGGCCGACCGCCCGGACGCCCAGGCCCTGCTGCTCCCCGACACGGCCCTGCACACGGCCGCCCACATCCCGGCCCTCGAGAAGGAGCTCGGCAAACCGGTCCTCACCGCCAACCAGGTCACCGTCTGGGAGGGGCTGCGCCTGGCCGACCGCCGGGTGAACGCGCCGAGCCTGGGCGCCCTGTTCACGCGGGAACCGATCGTGCAGGTGTAGGGGCGGGGCAGCGGGCGGGGCCTCCCGGCACCGGCCGCGTCCCTGTCGGGCGGTGGGCCGAGCCCCTGCCGGGAACAAGCGGGGGCCACCTCCTGTTGAGGGATTGGCGAGAAGCGTCACTTGAAACAGGAGGCACCCCACCGTGGCCGCAGACGACACCGCAGGCGCCGAGGGCCGAGGAGCCGACGAGATTCGAGGCGTGAGGCACGGCTCGGCGCCCGTTCCGCTGTCCGTGCTGGACCTGGTCACGGTCGGCGCCGGTCAGACCGCCTCCGACGCGCTGCGCACCAGTGTCGATCTCGCCCGGCTCGCCGAGGCGCGCGGCTTCCACCGCCACTGGGTCGCCGAGCACCACTCCATGCCGGGTGTGGCGTCCTCGTCCCCGGCCGTGATCCTCGCCCACCTCGCCGCGTACACCGAGCGCATCCGGCTCGGTTCGGGCGGGGTGATGCTGCCCAACCACGCCCCGCTCGTCATCGCCGAGCAGTTCGGCACGCTGGAGGCCATGGCACCCGGCCGGATCGACCTGGGCCTCGGCCGCGCCCCCGGCACCGACGGCGCCACCGCCGCCGCGCTGCGCCGCAGTGACAGGCTGAACGAGGGCGCCGACGACTTCCCCCAGCAGCTCGCCGAGCTGATCCGCTTCCTGGACGACGACTTCCCCGACGGTCACCGCTACCGCCGGATCCACGCCGTCCCCGGCCCGGTCCAGGCGACCTCGCCGGGCGGGGTGCAGTCGCCGCACCGCCCGCCGGTCTGGCTGCTCGGTTCCTCCGGGTTCAGCGCCCGGCTGGCCGGCATGCTCGGTCTGCCCTTCGCCTTCGCCCACCACTTCTCGGCGCAGAACACGATTCCCGCGCTGGACCTCTACCGCGAGTCGTTCAGCCCGAGCGACATCCTCGACGAGCCCTACGCCCTGATAGGCGTCTCCGCGCTCGCGACCGAGGACGAGAAGGAGGCCCGGCGCCAGGTCCTGGCCGCCGCGCTCAACATGGTCCGGCTGCGCTCCGGCCGCCCCGGCCTGGTTCCCACGCCCGAGGAGGCCCAGGCGCATCCGTTCTCGCCGATGGAGCAGGACTTCGTCGACTCGTGGAACGCCAACGTCGTGCACGGCACGCCGGACGAGGTCCGCGCCGGTCTGGACGACCTGCAGAAGCGCACCGGCGCCGACGAGCTGATGATCACGGCCAACGCGCACAGCAGTGACGTACGCCTGCGGTCCTACGAACTCATCGCGGACGCCTACGGGTTGCCGACGACGTCCGCCTGAACCCCTGGGGTGCCCAGCAGTTCGGAGATGCGATCCGGCGGTACCGGACGGGAGTACAGCCAGCCCTGACCGGTGTCGCACCCGATCCGGCGCAGCCGGGTGGCCTGCGCCGAGGTCTCCACGCACTCCGCGGTGACCGTCAGCCCCAGCCGGTGGGCGAGCTGCACCATCGCCTCGACGATGGCCTCGTCCGCCGGGCTGGGCGCCGCGGCCCGGTCCTCGTACTGGAAGCCGCGGACGAACGCACCGTCCAGTTTCAGCACCGACACCGGGAGCCGGCTGAGGTAGGCCAGGTTCGAGTAGCCGGTGCCGAAGTCGTCGATGGCGATGCGTACGCCCATGTCGCTGAGCGCGGTCAGCGCCTGGAGCGGCCGGCCCGAGGAGCCCATCACCGCGGACTCGGTCAGCTCCAGCTGGAGCAGCTGCGGCGCCAGGCCCGTCTCCTTCAGGGTCTCGGCGACATCCGCCACCAGGTCGGAGTCCCACACCTGACGGACCGCCACATTCACGCTGACGAAGATCGGCGGCTCCTCGGGATGCTCGACCTGCCAGCTGCGGGCCTGCCGGCAGGCGGTGCGCAGCACCCAGCGGCCGAGCTTGACGATCGAGCCGTCCTCCTCGGCGATGGAGATGAACCGATTCGGCGTCAGCGTGCCGAACTGCGGATGGTTCCAGCGGACCAGGGCCTCCACCCCGTGCACCCGGTCGTCCTCCATGCCGACCAGCGGCTGGTACTCCAGCGCGAACTCGCCCCGTTCGACGGCGGGACGGAGCGTGGAGGCGAGGGCCTGGCGGGTCATGCGGTGCGCGTTGCGCTCCGGGTCGAACAGCGTCCAGCGGGACTTGCCGTCGGCCTTCGCCCAGTAGAGGGTCGTGTCGGCGGCCTGCATCAGCGCGGTGGGCGTGGTCCCGGCCGCGTGCCGTTCGACCACACCGATGGACGCCGACACCGACAGCCGCTGGCCGGCCACGTCGAAGGGGTCCTGGATCGCGGCGAGCACCGACTCGGCGAGGTCGGCGAGCTGTTCGGTGCCCGTGGAGTCCTCGACCAGCAGCGCGAACTCGTCCCCGCCGAGCCGGGCCACCAGTGGGGTGCCGGCCCTGGCCCGGCCCGCCTCCTCGGCACACAGCGTCAGCCGTTCGGCGACGGCGGCCAGCAGTCGGTCGCCGACGCGGTGGCCCAGGGCGTCGTTGATGGCCTTGAAGCCGTCGAGGTCCAGGGAGCAGAGCCCGATCCGGCCGGTGCCGCTCTGCTCGTAGGACTCCGCCTCCAGGGCGGCCGTCAGTCGTTCGAAGAACAGGGTGCGGTTGGGCAGCCGGGTCACCGGGTCGTGCATCTGCAAGTGCCGCAGCCGGGCCTGGAGTTCATGACGGGAGCTGACGTCGGCGACCGAGAGCAGCACGCCGTGCGCGTCGTGCGCGTCGTGTTCGCCGTGTTCGTTGGGCTCGCCGTGGGCGGCACCGTCGTCCGGGGGGAGCGGGGTGACCGACACCTGCACCCACAGGGAGTGCCCCTCGGGGTGCTTGAGCCGGCGCGTGCAGCGCAGCCGGCCCTGCCGGCCGCTCAGCAGGTCGCGGTAGGCGTGCCAGGCGCGGGCGTCGGAGGAGAGGTCCACCAGGTCGGCGGCGATCGCACCGGTCAGGGTGTCCGGGGCGCGGCCCAGCAGGGCGGCGAGCGTGCCGTTGGCGCTGATCACCCTGCCGTCACGGCCGACCACGGCCATGGCGAGCGGAGCGGCCGCGAAGACCGAGCGGTAGGACGGAGGCGGGGGGCGGTCGGCACGCCCGGTACGGGGCGGGGCAGTGGACTCACCCTCCGTGACGGTCGGCCGGTTGGGATCTGTTGCGGGCGTCGGCCCTTGGGACGTTCCGCTCACCGCTCGCTCCCGCCGTGCACTCGATCGCCGTCCGTGCCGGAAAGCCTCAGGAATGTCTCAGGAAAGTGTGCCGATCATAGAGGCCTCCCTGAAGCCGTTCCAGTCACTGTCCAGTGTCCAGGACGGTCCCGCATCTCTGCCAGATCGTTTCTGCTCGGAGGTGGGCGACTTCTTCAGGCCTCCGACCAGTTGTGACGTTCCGTGAGTGGTTCGGGGTGTCATCCGTGACCGGACTTCGCGGCCCCTCACCCGTCCGGTGTAGATAAACAGGGCGTACTACTGCAAACCGTCACAACCTGGGTGCGGTGTCCCGTGAACCGTCTCCCGGAGGTCTCCGTGCCGCGTCAGCTCCCCCTGAGAGGACTCGGCCGTGAGACTCCGAGGGGGTTGGGCCGTCCGGGGGTGACGGGGCGGCCGAGGGCGGGGCTCCCGAGGTCGGACCGGCTGGGATTCGGCGGTCCGCCGGCGCGCCCCCGGCTGCGCGGTACCACGGCCGTGTGCACCACCATGTCGGCGCTCGCGGCGACCTCCATGGTGACCGCCCCCGCCGGGGTCGAGCCGTTCTCCGCGGCGCCGTGCGCCCTGATCCGCACCGACGCGCACCACTCCGAGGGCCTGGACACCTGGAACGCCGCCTACCCCCGCCCGGCCGGCCGGCTGCACGCGGTCATGGTGTTCCTGTCCTTCCCGGACTCGCACCCGCTGACCACCCCCGAGGAGCTGGCCGCCGACCACTTCCCCGCCACCAGCGACTTCTTCCACCGGGCCTCCTACGGCAGGTTCTCCCTGCACCCGCACGCCCTGCGCGACTGGATCCGGATGCCACGCCCGTCCACCGCGTACGCCATACGGCGTGACTGGACCATGCGGCACCGGACCGCCTATCTGCGCGACGCGCTCGCCGCGGCGGATCCGCGGGTCGACTTCTCGCAGTACGACGTCGTGTACTTCGTCGCCGACCCGGACGCGCCCGGTGTGGACTCCGACGCCACGAAGGTCGTCAACCTGGACACCCCGCTGCGGGCGGACGGCACCGACATCCGCCGGGTCGTCACCGTGTTCGAGGACCATCCCCCGGACCGGCTGGTCCTCGCCCACGAGACCGGCCATGTCTTCGACCTCCCCGACCTCTACCACCGGCCCGTGGACGGCAAGGGCGACTGGGACACCCATGTCGGCGACTGGGACCTGATGGGCAGCCAGTTCGGTCTCGCGCCCGACCTGTTCGGCTGGCACAAGTGGAAGCTGGGCTGGCTGGAGCCCCGGCAGGTGCGGTGCGTGCAGGGCTCGGAGCCGGTACGGCTGACGCTGGAACCGCTGGGGGCGGGGCCCGGAGTGCCGGTGACGGGTGCCGCCGGGGCGCCGTCCTTCGGGCTGGGCCGGGGCATCAAGCTCGCGGTGGTGCGCACCGGCCCGGACACCGTGCTCGCCTTCGAGGCGCGGGGCCCGGTCAGCGACGACGCGGGCGCCTGCCGGTCGGGGGTGCTGGTCTACCGGGTGCGTGTCACCACCCGGTCCGGTGGCGGCCCGGTCCAGGTGATCGACGCCCACCCGCACACGGAGGCCTGCTGGGGTGACTCGGTCTACCCGCCCCTCGCGGACGCCCCGGTCGCCCTCGGCGAGAGCTTCACGGTGCCGGGGGAGGGCGTACGGGTGGAGGTGGAGGAGCGTACGGCCTCGGGCGCCTGGACGGTGCAGATCAGCGCCGAGCGGGGCCGGGACAGGGGCGGGGGCGGGAGCGCGGGTGGGGGTGGGGGTGGGGGAGACGCGTAAAAGGCCCCTTGCTGTGGCAAGAGGCCTTTCCGTGTCGTGCGCCGCCAGGGACTCGAACCCCGGACCCGCTGATTAAGAGTCAGCTGCTCTAACCAACTGAGCTAGCGGCGCCTGCTGACGTCGTAGACATTAGCACCCTGATCGGCGTGAGGAAAAATCGATATCCGCACGGCCGCGCGGGCCGCCCGTACGGCCGCCCAGAGCAGCACCTCCGGGCCCGGCAGCCAGGGGTGACGCGTGTCCGGGGCCACCAGCCAGCGCGAGCCGGAACGGTCCGCGCGGGAGCCGGGAGCCGGGGCCGGAACGGTCACCGCGTCTCCGGTGCCGTGGCACAGCAGCGGCGGAACCGCGCCCGTACGGCCGGCTTCCCCGGTGTCCCTGCCGCGGGCGTCCCACTCCTCCCATCCCAGCAGCGCGGGCAGCCGCTGGGCGGTGCCGGGCGCCGCGAACAGCAGCATCCGGCCGCGGAACCCGGCCACCGGACCCGAGCCCGGCCCCTCGTCCCACATCCGGTCCAGCATCCGGCGCCCGAAGGTGGAGGGCGCGCTCACCACGTCGAAGACGGAGCCGCAGGGCAGCACGATCGGCGCGCCCGGCCGCTCCTCCCAGAGGGAGAGCGTGCTGCGCGGATACGTTCCTGCGGAGGCGAGCCAGGCGGCACCGTCCGGGGTGACCCCGGTGGCACCGGAGGCACCGGGGTCACCGGTGCCTCCGGTGCCACGGCTGACATCGGAGGCGTTGCGTGTACTGCTCATGCCGTCTGTCTACCGGCAGTGAGGGAACGGTTTCCCAGGGTTGCGGGAATCGGGGACGCGAGGGAGGGGAGGGGGTATCGTGCCCACCTGGCATATGTCACACCTGTTCGACCGGGCGGACCCGGGGCCCGGTGGGGGTGCCGTACGGGGAGCGTCGTGCCTCACACAGGGTCTATGGGGCCCCGGCCCTCGCCCCCGCGCAGCAGATCCCGGCCGAACTCGGCCATCTTCTTCGCGTAGTCCTCGGTCCACTCGGCCCGCTCGGCGATGTCGGCGGTCGTCAGCCGGTCGAAGCGCCGGGGGTCGGCCAGTTGGGCCGCCGCCATCGCCTGGAACTCCATCGCCCGGTCCGCCGCCGCACGGAACGCGAGCGTCAGTTCCGTCGCCCGCTCCAGCAGCGCGCCCGGGTCGTCGATCGACTCCAGGTCGAAGAAATGCTCCGGATCGGCGGCTGCTGCCGTGGGCTCGAACAGCAGGGGCGCGGGGCGTAGCCGCGGTTCGTCCCGACGCGGCGTGGGCTCCGCCATGTCTTCTCCTTCGTTCTTGCTCGTGCGTGCGCTTCGACCCACTGGGAGGAGCGGGCCACCTTCCATTCTCCCGCGCCCCGCAAGAGGGCCTCGGGGCCGGTGAGGTCAGGGCTGCCGGGCGACCCGGTGCCGGGTGAGGTGGGCGGGGCCGTGTGATTGGCTTCCCCGCCCGTCCGGGGCTGTGATCATCGGCCGTCTCCGGCGGCGTGCCGGGCTCCGTCCGGCGGATTGGGCGGCGTCGTGCTGATCGTCTGGTGGGCAGGTGCCGGAGTGGCGGTCAGGGCTGCCGGGCGACCCGGTGCCGGGTGAGGTGGGCGGGGCCGTGTGATTGGCTTCCCCGCCCGTCCGGGGCTGTGATCATCGGCCGTCTCCGGCGGCGTGCCGGACTCCGTCCGGCGGATTGGGCGGCGTCGTGCTGATCGTCTGGTGGGCAGGTGCCGGAGTGGCGGTCAGGGCTGCCAGGTGACCCGGTGCTGTGCGAGGTGTGCCAGGACCGTGTGGTTGGCCTCCCAGCCGTCCGGGAACTTCACGAGGGTGCCCAGCTGGACCGGTTCCGTCGACGGGTACGCGTCCAGCAGCTCGCCGACGCCCGCCCGGCACACCACGATGCAGGCGTGCCGGTGCCGGGAGGCGAGCACGCACAGTCGGCCCGTCTCCAGGTGGAAGGCGGTGGCGTCGGGGCGGCCGGACAGCGGGTGCAGCACCACCGTGACGTCGAACTCCCGCCCCTGGAGCCGGTTCGCCGTGTCGACGGTGACGTCCGCCGCCCCCAGCTCGGCCAGCGCCGCCCGTACCGCCGCCGCCTGGTCGCGGTGCGCGGTGCCGACGGCGATCCGGTCGGCGGTGAGCGGCACGGCCTTCGGGGACCGCTCCGAGACCGACGCGCCCTCCCGGTCCAGCAGCCGGCGGACCACCAGCGCCACCGCCCGCACCGCCTCCGGGTCGGTGCGCGGGGTGTGCCGGGCGGGCAGCTCCAGCAGGCCCCAGCCGGACTCGGCGGCCTCGTCGATCACCCGGTCGGGCCCCGAACCGTCCGAGGGGACCCCGAGCACGAGCCGCCGGTCGCCGTGCCCGGTGCCGCTGCGGAACGGCGTGTACGGGTAGAACGCGTCCGACACCAGGGGCGCCGCCGAGGCGGGCAGCCGCCACGACACCGGCAGGCGGTGCTGCGGCAGCTCGGGATTGTGCGCGAGCAGCGTGGTCACGGCGGACGCGGACGGGTCGTACGACAGCCCCGCCCACTGCTCGCCGCCTACGATCGAGAACGGGTCCAACTGTCCCGGATCTCCCACGAACAGTGCCCGCTCGAACAGCCCGGCCACGGCGAGCAGCGCGTCCGAACGCATCTGGTACGCCTCGTCGACGATCGCGTGCGCCCACGGCTCGACGCCCTTGACGTGCGCCCACTTGGCGGCCGTCGAGACGACCACGTCGAGCCCGGCGAGATCGGCCGCCTTCGCCGACTTGCGGACGTTGTCCAGCCCGTCGAGCGCCCTGTCGTACGGGTCGGTGTCGCTGCTGTGCAGCCGGCCGACCGGCAGCCCGGGGTTCTTCTCGGCGAGCCGCAGCACCAGGTCGTCGACCTGGGCATTGGTCTGCGCCACCACCATCAAGGGGCGGCCCGCGTCGGCCAGCTCCAGTGCCGCGCGGACCACGAGGGTGGACTTGCCGGCGCCGGGCGGGGAGTCGACGACCACACCGCGGGCGGTGCCGTGCAGGGTGTCGCGCAGGATCGCGTCGGTGGCACGGGTGGCGGCCGCGCCGGCGTCGAGTACGGCCTCTTGGGCAGGGGGGATCACCGAGAGTTCCAGCCCATCGACGGATGGTGGTATCGCGGCGTGCTGAGCGAGAGCCAAGCCGGCACAGCAACCTCCAATCTCTGGGGAAACCGAGCTGGTGCCAACCCGGCTGGTGCCGATCGCGTAAGACCTGGTCGTTCGCTGAGCGACGGGGCAGCGTGAGCCAGGAATCCTCCTCGTTCGCGAGGGGGAGGGTTCAAAGGACGTCCTCCTCGGTCACCGGGTCGGCGGCCTCCGGTGTGGCGGCCGCGGCACCGGGCGGGCCGCCGTGGGTCCACGGGGTCTCCTCCGGGTCGGGGAGCTTCGCCCCGCCGCGCGGCTCGTGTTCGAACAGCGTGAAGCAGAGCCGGTCGCCCTTCTCCGGCACCGACCCCGCCTCGGGCTCCTTGCCGCGGCCCATTCTGTCCAGGATCCGCAGGACGAGCAGGGACCCGTCTGCTTCCAGGGCCTCCACGGCGACGAACTCGGCCGTCTGCGGCTTCCCGCCCAGCGAGCGGTACACCCGGGTCCGCACGCCGAGGTGCGGACGGTCGTCCGTGCGGACGGTGACCAGCGGGCGGGGGCTCGGCCGCTTGCTCTCGCTGTACGCCATGACGACGTCGGTGACCTCGCCCGCGAACGCCTCCCCGGACAGTCGCCGGCCCGCCATCACCAGCGGATCGTCCAAGGCCTCCTGCGCTTCCAGCCGGGCCTGCTCCCGCTCGCGCGTGGCGAGCTTGTTGGCCGCGGTCACCGCGTCGTCGCGGCGCGGCTGCGGCGGCTCTCCGGCCAGCACCCGGTCCCGGTGGCCGGTGAACGACCAGCGGTCGCGCGTCCACCGCTCCTCGACCCGCGCGCCCTTTGGCAGCGCGCGCAGCAGGTCCAGGCCCCGCCACACCGCGTCCCAGGTGGGCCGCGTACGACTCTCCACCAGGGCGCGGATCTCCCGCTCCGCCGCTGTCAGCGCGCCGAGCCGCTCGTCGGCCTCCAGGCCGTCCTGTGCGGCGGCGAGCGCGGTACGGGCGCGGTCGTACCGTTCGATCGCCGGGGCGAGCAGCTTGTTGTCGAACGCGGGGTCGGTCGCCGGGCCCGCGGGCGGGCACCGCAACTGCCCGTCGGCGCCCCGCGCCAGCTCCGCCTCCTGCGCGGCCTCGGCGCCCGAGCGGCCCACGGGCGGGTCGATCCACGCGAGCAGTGCTCCCAGGTGCTGGTCCTCCAGGGTGGACTGCCCGGTCGCCCAGTGCCGGCCCAGCAGATCGGTCATGGCCGGCAGCAGCGACGACCCGGGCACCCGGGCCCGCTCCCCGAAGTGCGTCAGCCACCGCCCGAGCAACGGCACCCGGGGCGGCGCAGGGAAGGGCGCCTCCGGGTCCTGCTCCGCCGTGCGCCTGAACCGTGTGGAACGGCCGAGGAGCCGTACGAGGTCGACACCGGCCCGGCTCGGCACGATCAACTGCGGTGCGTCCGCGCACAGTTCGACCTCGACCTTGACCCGCTTGCCGGTCTCCGGGTCGGTCTCGCTGCGCTCCGCGGCCTCCACGGCCTCGGCGCAGCTGTCGATGTAGGGCAGGACCACGTCGGCCAGTTCGGCCAGGAACGCGAACCTGAGGTCGCGGTCGCGCGGCTGCGGTACGGCCAGCAGCCGGGGCGCGTCCCGGTCGGTGCCCACCAGCGCGCCGAGCGGGGCGCCCGCCTCACCGGCGGTGGTCAGCGGCACGAACACCAGGGGCCGCTCGGACAGATACCGGTGCCGGACGGTGGCGGCGGGCTGGGCGCGGCCGGTGCTGACGGCCTCGAGGCGGGCGAGGGTGGCGATCAGAGACAAGGGGCCACCTCCGCGGGGGCGGTTCCCGCCACGCCGGCGAGGGCCTGCGTGCCGGTGAACGCTTCCGCTCCGGCGAGTGCCTCCGTGCGCAGTGCCGCCGCCCTGCGCAGGGCGGCGACCGTCGGATCGTCGGGGTCACCGAGTTCGCCGCGGGCCGCCGCCAGTACGTCCTCGACCGTCGTCAGGCCGCCCAGTTCGGCACGGACCGGGCGGCCCAGGGTGGTCACCGCGTCCTGCGCGCGGGAACGGTCCCGGCAGTGGAAGGCCAGCTCGCACGCGGACAGGCACTCCGGCGCGTAGCTCGCCGGGACGGACTCCACGGACGCCGTCAGCTGCTCGCGGGGCAGTTCGGGGGCGAAGCAGGTGCCTTCGGGGAGGGTGTCCGCGATGTTCTCGATGCGGGTGAGCCGGGCCAGCTGACGGGCGGTCACCGCGCGCTGCTTGCGCACGTCCACGGCGGACGCGGTCGGCAGGTTGGAGAAGTCCTTGGGGCACACCAGCAGGATCCGGTGCCGCACCCGGGGAGCCCCGCCAGGGGCGCCAGGGGAGCCCGGGGCGCCCGGGGCGGTGGCGAGGCGGGCGGCGACCTCCTCCAGCGCGAGTACGTACACCGCCGCCTGCCGGGCGGCCGCGCCGACCTTCGCCGGATCGGCGGACCCGTCCAGCAGGGGGAAGGACTTGATCTCCACGATCGTCCAACTGCCGTCCGGGTGCACCACCACCGCGTCCGGCTCCAGGAAGGCCGGGGAGCCGGCGACGTCCAGCGCGAGCAGCGGATGGTCGAGCAGCGTCCACTCGCCCGGCGCCAGGACGGCCTCGCCCAGCGCCAGTTCCGTACGCGCCGCACGCCCCTCGTGGCCCGCCGCGGACAGGTCGGGCACGCGCGTGGCGGTGGGTGGTTCGGCCGAGCGGTCCAGCTTCTCGTGGACCAGCCGCAGCAGTTCCGTACCGCCGTCGGCCTTGACCTTGGCCTCGAACGCGTTGCCCCGGACGAACGCGAACTGGGACTGGCCGAAGGCCGACGGGGAGCCCAACGCGCCCGCGAGCGTGGTCTTGTCCACCCCCGCGCCGTCGAGGATCGCGCGCCGCTCGCAGCCCGGGTTGGCGGCCAGGGCGGCCAGGGCGCGCGCGTCCAGCGCCTTGGCCCGTACGCCCGGACCGCGCAGCTCAGCGAGCCGGTGCCGCAGCTGTCTCGGCGTCTTCCCCCCGGGCTGGAGGGGAGTCACCCGGCTCGGTTCCGGAGGCGAACCGTGGCTCGAGCTGTCGCTGCCCTGGAAATTGCTCACCCGCGGAAGTCTGGCATCCGTCACTGACAATCGGGGAACCCGAGGCGGGAGAGGCCACCGGGACCGGTACGAAGCGCGGCAGCACGCGGGCCTTCAACCGGTCCGTGTTCCGAGACACGACCGGCGCGAGCAGCAGTCCGGCGCCCATCACGGCGGCACCCGCGACCGCGTCGAGGAAGTAGTGGTTGGCGGTGCCCATCACCACGACGACCGTCACCAGCGGATATCCGATGCCGGCCGTCTTCGCCAGGCGTGTACCGCCGTGCCGCCACAGGATCACGCCGCACCACAGGGCCCAGCCCACGTGCAGGCTCGGCATCGCCGCGTACTGGTTGGTCAGGCCGCCCAGGCCCCTGGGGGCGCTGGCCTCACCGGCCCACCAGCCGTACGAACTGTACTGGGCCATGGTGTCGACGAAGCCGTGGCTCGCGTCGAGCAGCCGGGGCGGGCAGGTGGGCAGCAGGGTGAAGCCGATCAGCCCGATGAACGTCGACGTCATCAGCCAGGTGCGGGCGGCGCGGAAGTGCACCGCGCGGGAGCGGAACAGCCAGATCAGGAGCGCGGGCGTCACCAGGTAGTGCAGCGACGCGTACCAGAAGTCGGCCGGTATCCCCAGCCACGGCTCGCGCGTGAGGAGACGGTTCAGCGGGTGCTCGGCGTTGAGGTACAGCGCCTGCTCGATGCGCAGGATCGCCAGACCGTGGTTCACGGCGTCGGTGACATCGCCCCGGACGAGCAGCCGCCCCGCGGAGTAGCAGGCGTACACGAGAAGGATCAGCGGCAACTCGGTCCACCAGCGCAGCCGGGTCGCCGGGGCCCCTTCGGTACCCGGTGTCTCGGTGTGCGGCATCCGATCGCCCTCCCCCTCGTTCCCACGCGACGCCCCCATGGCGATCGGCCACTCTACGGCGTGGACGCGCCCCCACGCAGGCGCCTCGGCCCTGATAGACGCTGCGATCGTCCACCGGGTTGCCCGCATCCAGGGTGCGCGATGATGGAGGGGTTCCGCCTGTGTTTTCTCCGGAAGGTCTCCCATGGCACCGCGCATGCTGCTGGCCCGGCACGGACAGACCGCGTGGTCGCTGTCCGGCAAGCACACCGGCAGGACCGACGTGCCGCTCCTGGACGAGGGCCGGCAGGGCGCCAAACTGCTCGGTGAGCGCCTGCACCGGCCGCCGTACGACGGGATGCCGGGTGTCGAGGTGCGCACCAGCCCGCTCTCCCGCGCGCGGGAGAGCTGCGAACTCGCCGGGTTCGGCGAGCGCGCGCAGCCCTGGGACACCCTCATGGAGTGGCATTACGGCGCCTACGAGGGCCTGACCCCCGCAGAGATACGGGCGGACCGCCCCGGCTGGCTGATCTGGCGGGACGGTGTCCCCGAGGGGGAGACCCTCGCCGAGGTGACCGCCCGCGCGGACGAGGTGGTGGCCTGGGCGCGCTCCGCCGACCGTGATGTCCTGGTCTTCGCCCACGGGCACATCCTGCGCTCCATCGGTGCCCGCTGGCTGGGGCTGCCGCTCGACTTCGCGGCCCGCATCCGCCTCAACCCGACCTCCCTGTCGGTCCTGGGCTGGGCGTACGGGGAACCGGCCGTCGAGAGCTGGAACGACCTGGGGCACCTGGCGGGCTGAACGCCTCGGACCGCCGTCCTTGCCGGTCACCCGCGCGGGGGCCGCTCACACCGCGCGGGGGCCGTTCACACCGCGCGGGGGAGTGAGGCGTGGCGGTCCAGGAAGGCCGAGACGCCCGAGGCGTCGCGGTGCGGGAGCAGGACGCGGGCGGTGCCCGCCAGTATCGTCCGGACCCGGGACGACTGGACCTCCGGCAGCAGGTCCAGGACCCGCATCCCCGCCGCGGCCGCCTCGTCCGGACGTCCACCGCGCGCCAGGTCGTCCGCCAGCTCCGCCGTGTACAGCGCGATGTTGCGGGTGAAGTGCGGGTTCTGGAGCTCCGCCGCCCGCCGCGCGTGCCGGGCCGCCCGCGGCCAGTCGCCCAGGGCGGACCAGCACTGCGCCTCCAGGCCCTCCAGTTCGGCCTCCCCGTAGAAGGTCATCCACTCCGGGTCGGCCGGCGCGGTGCCGCGGTCGAAGTAGGCCTGCGCGCGGGCCAGCGCCTGCTCGCAGCCCGCCCGGTCGGCGAGCCCCGCCCAGCCGCCCGCCTCGCGCAGCGCCAGCAGCGACATCAGCCGGGGCGAGCCGAGCGGGCGCGCGGCCCGCTGCGCGGCCTGGGCCGCCCGCACCGCCTCCCGCGGCCGGCCCGTGTCACGGGCGAGGAACGCCGTGTTGCAGAAGGCGTGCGCCTCGAGCCCCGGGTCCCCCGTCACCCGCGCGGTCGCCAGCGCCTCCGCGTAGTGCGAGCGGGCGTCGTCGAAGCGGCCCGAGTCGTGCGCCAGCCAGCCCACGGAGATGGCCAGTTCACCGGCGCCCGCGTACAGCCGGTCCGCCGTCCGCTGCCGGGTCGCGCCGGCGTCGAGCAGGGCGTAGGCGGCGCGCAGCGGTGCGGCGGACCGCCGGTAGAGGCCGTCGGCCCCGTACCGGTCGTCGAGCAGCCGGATACGGCGGACGGCTTCTTCCAGGGCTCCGGCGTCGCTCGCACCGGGGCGGTGTACGGCGCGTTGTGCCGCCGAGGCGTCCGGGGCGAGCGCGAGCGGGCCCAGTGAGGCGGCGGCCACCGTGGCGCCCCCGCCGGTCATGAATGCGCGACGCAGCACGTCGCTCTCCTTGTAGTCGTGGTGCGTGTGGCACGGGTTCTGCGTGTCGTACGGCTCAGGGGTTCCGCTGCTCTCACTCGTGACGAGCGCCGGGGCCCCGACGGGCGCCGGGGGAGTGTCCCCGTCGTCCCGCGTCCGGCGCCCGCGGACCGACGAGCGGGGTGCGAAGCCCAGGTCGGTCAGCGTGCGGCCGGGGAACATGTGCAGGAACACCCGTTCATAGGCGTAGTTGGGGCAGCGGATCTCGCCCGCCTCCACCCGGTGCACGTACCGCGCGTCACAGCTGACCCGCTCGCCGATCTCGCGAGCGGCCCGGCGGACCGACGCGGCGAACTCGGCCGGCGAGCGCGGTCCGCGCAGTTGCCGGAAGACGAGATTCGGCCGCGGGGGCCGGTCGGGCTGTGACGAGGGCACCGTTGACGACGCCATGGCCGGGTCCTCTCTGCGAACCGTCGAACCATGCCGGACACCAGGGCGGTTCCTTGCGGTTCATCATGGTGTGTCCATGTACCGCGCGGCGCTGCTCTGGTACCGGCGGGCAAGAACGTACCTGCTGTGACGGAGTCACTACGCAAAGTTTGGCAACAAACCGGATATCTCATCCGTGATCCGCCATGAACTGCCATTCTGTGCTATTGGGTTCCGCCGTAGCCGTTGACGGTTCGCCGCGTTGAACCCGGTGGACCGGGAGACGAACCGGGAGCGCACTCGGCTTCCGGTCCCCGGCCCCGCCCGTCCGGACGGGGCCACGGGAGTGCGTGGGGTGGAGGTCAAAAATGCGGAGGCCAAAAATGCGAAGGCCGGAATGTGGAGGCCGGGATGACGAACAGCCGAAGCAGTGAACCCCGACCGCCGCGCGGCGGTCCGCCGGACTGCTGCGACGTGGTGACGGTTCCGGCCCGCCAGGGTCTGGAGGCGGTCGACATCCTCCGGCGCGGTGAGGCGGGCGACGCGGTGGGCCCCGTCCTGCACGACGGCGGGTGCACGCTCGGGTTCCTGGTGCCGCCGGGGACGGCCGCGGGGTGGGACGTGCCGGGCAGCACCTGCAGGGAGGCCGGCGGCCGTGGACCGCACCTGGCCCCCACCGCCGAGGCGTCCACCCCCGAGCCGCCGGTGGAGGGCTCGGACTGGCTGCTGCCGCCCGAGGACGCCGACCTCGCCACCGACCCCGCGGCCCTGCGGGAGGCGCTGGGCGAGGCGCAGCGCCTGATCGACGTGGCGGACAGTTGCCGGTGAGGGCTGCTGCGGGAGGCCGGTGAGCGGGAGGCCGGTGAGCGGGCGGGCGTCGGGTGACAATGGCCCCATGGGTAGGACCAGGAACTCCGGGCGCGGGCAGGCCGCCGCCGACACCGTCGTCGAGAGCGTCGACGGGGGGCTCGCCCGGCTCGTCCCCGACCGGGAGCGGCCGAGGGCATGGACGCTGCTGATCGACGACGCCCCGCAGTCGCACGTCGACCTGGACGACCCGGCGTACCTCTCGTTCGAGTACCAGCGGCGGCTCGGACACGTCGTCGACACCGTCGCACCGGCCGGCCGGCCCCTGCAGGCCGTGCATCTCGGCGGCGGTGCGTTCACCCTCGCCCGGTACGTCGCCGCCACCCGGCCCCGGTCCACCCAGCAGGTCGTCGAGCGGGACGCGAAGCTGGTGCAACTGGTCCGCCGGGAGCTGCCGGTGGACCCCAGGTCACGGATCAGGGTGCGCTCGGTGGACGCCAGGGAAGGGCTCGCGAAGGTACCGGACGGATGGGCCGGCCTCGTCGTCGCCGACGTGTTCAGCGGCGCCCGCACCCCCGCCCACCTGACCTCGACCGAATTCCTGGACGACGTCCGCAGGGCCCTCGCCCCCGGCGGGGTCTACGCCGCCAACCTCGCCGACGGGCCGCCGCTGGCCCATCTGCGCGGCCAGATCGCCACCGCCGCCGCCCGGTTCGCCGAACTCGCGCTGATCGCCGACCCGGCGGTCCTGCGCGGCAAGCGCTTCGGCAACGCCGTGCTGGTCGCCTCCGACACGCCCCTCCCGGTCGCCGAACTGACCCGCCGCGCCGCCTCCGACCCGCACCCCGGCCGTGTCCAGCACGGCCCGGAGCTCAGGGACTTCACCGGCGGAGCCACCCCGGTCACCGACCTGGCGGCGGTCGCCTCGCCGGCGCCACCGGCATCGGTGTTCCGCTGACCCCCTCAGTACGTGCCGATCTCCACGCGCGGCGGGCCGCCGTGCCAGGTGCAGAAGACCGGCATCCGCTCCGCGCCCGCCGTGAACTCCACCCGGATCCACGACTCCGTCTTTCACACCTGCATCGACCAGCCCGCCCCGGGCGTCGCTGACACCCATGACGCGGATGTCTCGCCGAGGTCGAAGACCGCCCGGCCGCCGACGGTGTCGTATGCCCTTGACCTTGCCGGAGGTCGCGCGTGCCCCCCTGGCAGTCGCGCGGGGCGCGGCGCTCCCCTGAGACGCCGCGCCCCGTTCCCCCGCCCCGTTCCCCCGTGTCCCGGGATGGTCAGATGCCGTCCGGCTCCGGCAGGGCTCCCGACCGGGCCGCCCGGCCGTACCAGAGGGCGCTGGCCTTCGGGGTCCGTACCTGGGTCGCGTAGTCGACGTGGACCGCGCCGAACCGCTTCTCGTAGCCGTACGCCCACTCGAAGTTGTCCATCAGGGACCACAGGTAGTAGCCGCGCACGTCCGCGCCGTCGGTGATGGCCCGGCGGACCGCCGACAGGTGGCCGTGCAGGTAAGCGACACGCTCCGGGTCGTGCACCGCGCCGTCGGCGCCGGGCTTGTCGTCGTAGGCCGCGCCGTTCTCGGTGATGTAGAGCGGCAGGCCGGGCGCCTCACGGGTGTACCGCATGATCAGGTCGTGCAGCCCCGTCGGGTCGACGGCCCAGCCCATCTCGGTGCGCTCGCCCGGCGCCTGGTGGAAGGCCACGTGGTCCGCTGCGGGCCACGGCGAGTGCGCGCTCTCCCCGTGACCGTCCGCCCGCGGCCCCTTCGCGTCGGGGTCGGCCGCCGACACCAGGGAGGGCGTGTAGTAGTTGAGGCCCAGCGCGTCCAGCGGCTGGTGGATCAGCTCCAGGTCGCCGCCTTGGACGTACGACCAGTCGGTCAGGGACGAGGTCGCCTCCAGCAGCGTCTCGGGGTAGGCGCCCTTCAGGATCGGGCCGTGGAAGATCCCGTTGGCCAGGTCGTCGATGGTGCGCACCGCCGCGAGGTCCGCCGGGTCGCCGGGCGAAAGCGGCCGGACCACCGAGGAGTTGAGGCTGATCGCGACGGAGTTGCGGGCCGGCATCACCGAGCGCAGCGCCTTGGTGCCCAGCCCGTGTGCCAGGTTCAGGTGGTGGGCGGCCCGCAGCGAGGCCGCCGGGTCGGTACGGCCGGGCGCGTGCACACCGGACGCGTAGCCCAGGAAGGCGCTGCACCACGGCTCGTTGAGCGTGATCCACTGCTCCACCCGGTCGCCGAGCGCCTCGCCGACGATCTGCGCGTACTCGGCGAAACGGTGGGCGGTGTCGCGCTCCGGCCAGCCGCCCGCGTCCTCCAGCTCCTGCGGCAGGTCCCAGTGGTAGAGGGTGACGGCCGGCTTGATGCCGTGCTCCAGCAGCTCGTCGACCAGCTTGCGGTAGAAGTCCAGGCCGCGCTGCACGGCCGGGCCGCGGCCGGTCGGCTGCACCCGGGGCCAGGAGACGGAGAAGCGGTAGGCGCCCAGGCCCAGGTCCGCCATCATCGCCACGTCGTCGCGGTAGCGGTGGTAGTGGTCGACCGCGATGTCACCGGTCTCGCCGCCGGCGGTCTTTCCCGGCGTGTGGCTGAAGGTGTCCCAGATGGACGGGGTACGTCCGTCCTCCCGCACCGCGCCCTCGATCTGGTAAGCGGAGGTCGCGGAGCCCCAGAGGAAGGCGGGGGGAAAGGCCGCCGGGGTCACCGGCGTTGCGGAGTCAGACATGGAAGCGCTCCCATAGGCGGTCGTGGAGGACCTGCGAGTCGGAGTGAGCAGGGGGAAGAAGTAACGGGGAAGAGGGTGGAAAGAAGTGGGGAAGGGAGGAGAGGGGGGCGAGCAGGGGCCGGGGCGTCGGGGACCCGGCCCCCCGGAAGAGACGTACGCGAAGGGGGGCTCGCGCGTCAGCCCTTGACCGCGCCCTGCATGATGCCGCCCACGATCTGCTTGCCGAAGATCGCGAAGACCAGCAGCAGCGGCAGCGTGCCCAGCAGCGCACCCGCCATGATCAGCGACTGGTCCGGGGTGTAACCGCGGCCGAGTCCCGCGACCGCGACCTGCACGGTCGGGTTGCCGGTCTGGGTCAGCACCAGGAACGGCCACAGGAAGTCGTTCCAGGTCTGCACGAACATCAGCATGCCGAGCACGGACATCGCCGGCCGCGCGGCCGGGAAAACCACGTGCCACACCACGCGCCAGCTGCTCGCGCCGTCCACCCGGGCGGCCTCGATGACCTCGTCCGGCAGCGCCTGGAGCAGGTACTGCCGCATGAAGAACACACCGAAGGCGCTCACCAGCGACGGGAAGATGACCGCCTGCAGCTGGTCGGTCCAGTCCAGCTTGGCGACCATCATGTACAGCGGGATGATGCTGAGCTGCGGCGGAATCATCATCGTGCCGATGACGATCAGCATCGCCGCGTTGCGGCCCCTGAAGCGCAGTTTGGCGAAGGCGAATCCGGCGATCGTCGACAGGACGACGACGGTGACCGCCGAGATGCCCGCCACGATCGTGGTGTTGAGGAAGGCCTCCCCGAGGTTGGCGTCGGTCCAGGCTATCTCCAGGTTCTTGAACAGGTTCGAGCCGAACCAGAACGGCGGCGGGGTATCCGCCAGGCGCTGGTTGTCCCGGGATGCGGCGATCGCGGTCCACACCAGCGGGAACAGCGAGACGATCGTGAACACGATCAGGATCGCGTACGCGATCGGACCGCCGTGCAGCGTTCCACCGGCCCGCGCCGACTTCGGCAGGCGCGGGCGCTTGGGCTCCTCGGCGGGCGTGGTCTCGGGGGGCGTCACAGTCGTCGTCACGGCCACAACTCCTTAACTGCTGGCGCGCAGCCGGCGCGAGATGACGTGGTTGATGATGCCGATGACGATCAGGATCGCGAACATCGTCCAGGCGATCGCCGAGGCACGGCCGAGGTGCTGGTTCACCCAGCCCTGCTCGTACAGGTACAGGCCGAGCGTCTGGAACTGGTGCTCCGCGCCGCCGGACGCGCCCTTGTTGGCGTCGAACAGCAGCGGCTCACCGAAGACCTGACTGGCGCCGATCGTGGAGACCACCACCGTGAACAGGATCGTCGGGCGCAGCGAGGGCAGCGTCACGTGGATGAACTGCTGCCAGCGGTTGGCGCCGTCCAGCGCCGCCGACTCGTACAGGTCCTGCGGGATCGCCTGCATCGCGGCCAGGTAGATCAGCGCGTTGTAACCGGTCCAGCGCCAGATGATGATCGACGAGACGGCGAACTGCGAGGGCCACTTCTCGCCCTGCCAGTCGATCGGGTCGATCCCGACGAAGTCCAGCGCCCAGTTGATCATGCCGTAGTCACGCCCGAAGAGCAGCACGAACACCAGGGCGGCAGCGGCGATCGAGGTGGCGTACGGCGCGAGCATCGCGACTCGGTAGAACGTCGAGGCGCGCAGCTTGTAGTTGAGGATGTGGGCGATGCCCATCGCCATCAGCAGCTGCGGAACGGTCGAGATGATGCCGATGGTCAAGGTGTTCCGCGCCGCGTTCCAGAAGAACTCGTCGTCGAAGATCCGCGTGTAGTTGCGCAGCCCCACCCAGCTCATGTCGGTCGGGGCGGTCAGCTCCACCTGGTGCAGCGAGGCCCAGCCGGTGTAGATCAGCGGGAACAGGCCGAAGGCGAGGAACAGCAGGAAGAACGGCGAGACGAACGCGTACGGGCTCCAGCGCATGTCGCGCTGCCAGCGGCGGGACAGCTTGGCCCGGCGCCGCTGTTCCTCGGTCTCAGGGTCCGAGGATCCGGAGCTCCCGGGCGGACGGCCCGGGGCCGCGCCCCCCTTCACGGGGGGCGCGGCGGTGTGGTGGCGGGTGGCCATGCGGGTCACTTGTCCAGGTTGTTGTCGATGGTCTTGGTGGCCGTCTCCCATGCCTCTTCCGGCGACTTGCCCTTGGTCACCAGGATGACGCCGTTGTCCGTCAGACCCTGCTGGATGATCTGGTCCTTCGGGCCGATCACCTGGTCCGGGATCTGCTGGGCGGCCTCGGAGAAGATCGTGCCGACCGGCGCGTCACCGGTCATCTCGTTCTTCCCGTCCAGCACCTCGGGCAGCTTGTACGCGGCCGGGGCGCTCGGGATGCTGCCCTGCACGGCGAACAGCTTGGCCTGCTGCTCCGGCGCGGTCAGCCAGGCCACCAGCTTCTGCGCTTCCTTCACGTTCTTGCCGTTCTTGGGCACGCCGAGGAAGGAGCCGCCCCAGTTGCCGGACCTGGGCGCGACGGCCACGTCCCACTTGCCGGCGGCGTCCGGCTGGGACTTGCCCTTGATGGTGCCGAGCATCCACGGCGGGCAGGCGACGGTGGCGAACTTGCTCTTGGCGATCGTCGTGTCCCAGGCCGGCTGGAACTGCGTCTGCGACTGGACCAGCCCCTTCACGGCGGCCTCCGAGGTCAGGTCGAAGGCGGCCTTGACAGCGGGGTTGCTCTTGTAGATGACCTCGCCGGAGGAATCGTAGAACTTCTCCTTCTCACTGCTGAGGATGGCGTTGATCAGGCCACCGGGGGAGTCCATGAAGAAGGTGCTCTTGTCGGCATTCTTCTTGTACTTCTCACCGACCTCGACGAACTTCTTCCAGTCGCCCGCCCACAGCTTGCTGACTTCCTCGCGGTCGGTGGGCAGACCGGCCTTCTCGAAGAGGTCCTTGCGGTAGCAGATGGCCATCGGGCCGATGTCGGTGCCCAGGCCGATCGTCTGGCCGTCCTTGGTGGTGGCCTGCTTCCACTTCCAGTCCAGCCAGTTCTCCGGCTTCACGCCCTCGACCTTGGACATGTCCACGAACCTGTCCGCCTGGGTGCCCACGATCTCGGCGATGTTGCCGACCTCGACGGCCTGGACGTCCTGCAGGCCGCTGTTGGTGGTGAGGTGGTTGAGCAGCGCCGGGTAGTAGTTCTCGTTGCGCTCGATGACGTTCTCGGCGATCTTGATGTTCGGGTTCAGCTTCTCGTACTCGGCGTAGAGGCCGGCTTCCTTGAAGCCCATGGTGCCGAACAGGCCCAGCGTGACCGTCGTCTTGCCCTTGCCGCCCGACGAGGAATCGGAGCCGCCGTCTCCACCGTCGTCGGCACAGCCGGCCAGCAGCCCTGTGCCCAGCGACACCACGGCCGCGATGGCCAGTGCCTTGCGGGTGAAGAGCTTCCCCCCGTTCGTGCGCTGCCGGGAGAGGGGGAGGGTACGTGCTCGCATGGAGTCCTCCTGTTGCCCTGACGTGCCGACCCCCCGGCCAACGGCGTTGTCGGGCCCGTTTGTTGCATGCTGCGGCTCGGGCGGGGAACGTGCGGGTTGTGTATGTGTCAGGTACTGTGGGAGCGCTCCCACAAGTGATGTGTTGAAGGGTTGCGGGTCCGGGCGGGGGTGTCAAGGGAGCAGACGCGGAGAACTGCGTTCAGTTATCGGGCTGTTAACTGGACGTCCGAACGTTGCCGATGGATGTACCCGGCCCCGGACGGTACTCCTGCCGGAGGTCGCCGCCGCTTGCAGGGCTGTTAGATTCCAGGCCGGCGGGACATACGACGGAAGGTGGGGCGTACATGGCAAGCCACGGAGCGCGGGGCCGCGGCGGCGGCCGCCCCACCCTCGAAGAGGTGGCGGCGCGCGCCGGTGTCGGCCGGGGCACGGTCTCCCGGGTGATCAACGGTTCGCCCCGGGTGAGCGACGCCACCCGCGCCGCCGTGGAGGCCGCCGTCGCGGAGCTCGGTTACGTCCCGAACACGGCGGCCCGCGCGCTGGCCGCCAACCGCACCGACGCGATCGCGCTGGTCGTGCCCGAGCCGGAGACCCGGTTCTTCGCCGAGCCGTACTTCTCGGACATGCTGCGCGGTGTGGGGGCGGCGCTCTCCGACACCGAGATGCAGCTGCTGCTGATCTTCGCGGGCAGCGACCGGGAGCGGCAGCGCCTCGCCGACTACCTGGCCGCGCACCGGGTGGACGGTGTGCTGCTGGTCTCCGTGCACGCCGACGACCCGCTGCCCGACATGCTCGCCCAGCTGGAGATCCCGGCGGTGATCAGCGGCCCCCGGTCGGCCGCGGAGACGCTGACCTCGGTCGACTCCGACAACTACGGCGGCGCCCGGCAGGCCGTCGAGCACCTCATTGGCCGGGGCCGGCGCCGCATCGCCCACATCACCGGCCGCCTCGACGTGTACGGCGCGCAGCGGCGCGTCGACGGCTACCGCGACGCCCTGCGCGACGCGGGCCACCCCGAGGACGACCTGATGATCGAGGCGGGCGACTTCTCCGAGGAGGGCGGCCGGCGCGCGATGGCGGCGCTGCTGGAGCGCCGCCCGGACCTGGACGCGGTCTTCGCCGCCTCCGACGTGACCGCCGCCGGTGCCCGGCACGCGCTGCGGGAGGCGGGCCGCCGCATCCCCGACGACGTGGCCCTGGTCGGCTACGACGACTCCGCCATCGCCCGCCACATGGACCCGCCGCTGACCAGCGTGCGCCAGCCCATCGAGGAGATGGGCCGCAGGATGATAGACCTCCTCCTCGCCGAGGTCGCCGACCGCCGCCCGCCCGCCTCCCGGGAACTGGACCGGCGCCAGGTGGTCCTGGCCACGGAGCTGGTGGAGCGCGCGTCGTCGTAGCGCCCGGCGGCTTTGGGCCGGTGCCGTACGTACGCGGCGCCGGCGGCCGGGTGAGCGGCCGGTCCACAACGCGAAAGAGGCCCCCGAGGGGGCCTCTTTCATTCAGGGTGAGTGACGGGACTTGAACCCGCGGCATCCTGGACCACAACCAGGTGCTCTACCAGCTGAGCTACACCCACCATGGCCGCCATCGGTTCGGACTGTTCCCTTTCCGACCGGCCGAGAAAAAGTGTACAGGGTCCGAAGGGGTGCTCGCGCCAGGGTTTCGCGGCGCCCCCCGGACGGCCCTCGAGCGCCCCCGCCGTGCCGCCCGACGCGTGCCTACTGGGCAGGCAGAACGTGCTTCGCGGCGATCTTCTTCGCGGTGTCCGAGTCGGGGCCCGGCTGCGGGACGAAGACGGCCTCGCGGTAGTAGCGCAACTCCGCGATGGATTCGCGGATGTCGGCCAGCGCGCGGTGGTTGCCGTTTTTCTCGGGGCTGTTGAAGTACGCCCTCGGGTACCAGCGGCGCGACAGCTCCTTGACGCTGGACACGTCGACGATGCGGTAGTGCAGGTAGTCCTCGAGTGTCGGCATGTCCCGCAGCAGGAACCCGCGGTCCGTGCCGACGGAGTTGCCGCACAGGGGGGCCTTGCCGGGCTCCTTGACGTGCTCCTTCACATACGCGAGGACGCGCTGCTCGGCGTCCTCGAGCGTCGTGCCGTCCGCCAGCTCGTCGAGCAGTCCGGACGCGGTGTGCATCTGACGCACCACCTCCGGCATCGTCTCCAGTGCCCCGTCCGGCGGGCGGATGACGATGTCGACACCGTCGCCGAGCACGTTCAGCTCGGAGTCGGTGACGAGGGCGGCCACCTCGATGAGCGCGTCGTCGGACAGCGAGAGGCCGGTCATCTCGCAGTCGATCCACACCATGCGATCGTTCATATGCCTAACCATACGGCGCGCGGGAGCGTAGGGGACCAGGCGGGGGACAGGGTGGGTGGCGCAGACGGGGAGAGAAGGCGGGGAGAGAGGGCGGGAGAGACGGCAGGGGCGGCGCGGGGCGGCGCTACGGGCCGGAGACTTCCGCCTCCGGCCCGTAGCGCCGACTGCCGCCTGTCGCGGGCCCTGCTCGGGCCCGCCCGAGCCTCACGCCCGTCTCAGGTCCGCCTCACGGCGCGCTGCGCTGGCCCGGCACGCTCGCCCGGGCCTGGAGGTAGGCCTCGCGGGCCTCACGGCCTGCCTCGGCCGGGGACGCCGACGCCGCCAGCGGCGGACCGCCCAGGGCGCTCGCGGCCGCCGTGCGCCGGGACTGGTGCGGCACCGGGCTGTCCGGATGCAGCGCGGCGGACGCCTGGCCGGGGTGGCCCGGGTGCCCGTGCTGGTGCGCCGGCCCGGACGGGACGCCTCCCGGGGTGTTCGGGAGGCCGTCGGAGCCCTGGTGCCGCTCCGCCTGGGGGCGCCGTGCGCGGTACGCGGCCCGGTAGGCGGCCGGGGACGAACCCAGCTGGCGCCGGAAGTGGCCCCGCAGCGCGACCGGTGAGCGGAAGCCGCAGCGGCCCGCGACCTCGTCCACCGAGTAGTCCGCCGTCTCCAGCAGGCGCTGTGCCTGCAGCACCCGCTGCGTGATCAGCCACTGCAGCGGCGCGCTGCCGGTCAGCGAACGGAAGCGGCGGTCGAACGTACGACGGCTCATGTAGGCGCGTGCCGCCAGCGTCTCCACGTCGAACTGTTCGTGGAGGTGCTCCAGCGCCCAGGCGACGACCTCGGCGAGCGGGTCGGCGCCGATCTCCTCGGGTAAAGACCTGTCCAGATAGCGTTCCTGACCACCCGTCCGGCGCGGTGGGACGACGAGACGCCGGGCGAGTGCCCCCGCCGCCTCGTTGCCGTGGTCCGTGCGCACGATGTGCAGGCACAGATCGATTCCGGCCGCCGTACCGGCGGAGGTCAGCACGTCACCGTCGTCCACGAAGAGTTCCCGCGGATCGACGTGCACCGACGGATAGCGTTTCGCCAGCGTCGGCGCGTACATCCAGTGGGTCGTCGCCGGACGGCCGTCCAGCAGGCCGGCCGCCGCGAGCACGAAGGCGCCGGTGCACAGCCCGACGATGCGGGCGCCCTCCTCATGGGCCCGGCGCAGCGCATCGAGCGCGTCCTGGGGCGGTGGCGAGGTGATCGAACGCCAGGCGGGCACGACAACGGTGCCCGCCCGCGCAATCGCCTCCAGGCCGTGCGGCGCGGTGAGTTCGAGACCCCCCGTGGTCCGCAGCGGGCCCTCCTCACCGGCACTCACCAGCAGGCGGTAGCGCGGTACGCCGGCGTCCTGGCGGTCGATGCCGAACACCGACAACGGTATGGAACTCTCGAAGATGGGGCCGCCGCTGAACAGCAGCACCGCGACGATCTCCTTGCGGCGTCGCCCGGCGAGTTTCCGGGCCGCGATCTCCGGCGCGGCAGTGGAGTCGTGGCTCATACTGCTAAGCCCCCCTCGGTGGTCGCGGCTCCTCGGTTGTGTCGCACCTGTACGTTTCCCCTCGGTCCTGCACGAGTCCCCCGCCGTAAGACAGTCAAGATCGAATCTACTGTGTCCCGTCGTGCCCGGGTGGCCAGTTCGGCCCCCGGTAGATTGTCGACTTGGCAACTTGGCGTGAAGCATTCGATCACGAAGGGTTGCACTCGTGGGGCGGGCAGGGAAGTGCGCCTTGTCGCGGTGGCCAATCCCCGTAGGGTGCGCGGGGTCCCCCAGGCCCTTTCCGTGCAGGTCAAACGGGGGTTGGGGGGTGGTCGCACCGGTCGATGCACAGGTTACGGAAGTTGGCTGAAAACATGCGTCCGCGTGCGCGGAAACCGGTCAGGCGACCGGTGTCTCTCCGCCAGGTCGCGGACCGGTCCGACGAGTCCGTCGCAAGGTCCGTTCCGGGCCGGGCCGGGCGGGGAGGGGCAGGGCGGTCGGCGCGGCGGGTCCGCTCCGGAGGCGGTAGGCGCTTCGTGCGGTGCGGCGCACGAGGGGTTCAACGCGCGGGCGGGGCGTCGGTCACCGCGTCTTCGGGGCCGGCACTCCGGCACGCCCCACTCTCGCGGCTGGGCCCGCACTGTGCAAACCGCCTGTACAACGCAGCGACCATTGCGTGACGGGTGTCCCCTCGGGCATGCTCCGGGATACCCGTCGGCCAGCGTGGACGGGATCTGCGCGAAGGAGGCGTGCCGCCGTACCCTTGGGGGTATGGGGTTGGGAAGATGATTCCCGGACACAGCTCCGACGCAGCCTGTCGTCCCTCATAACAAGGATCACAACGCCGAGACAGCCATGGCCGGTCACGAATTCTTCGAACCCGCGGACCGCAAGCGACCCCTTGCCGACCCCACGGCCGCCGAGCCGGTGGGGGCCGAGCCCCTGGGCGCGGCTCAGTCGCGCCGGCCGTGCGATCCGGCGTTCCGGCACGGCGTCGTCGTCGGCTTCGACGGCTCCACCTCCAGCGAGCGCGCCCTCGCGTACGCGATCGGCATGGCCCGGCGCTTCGGTTCCGCGCTGATCATCGTCCACGTCGCCAACCGGCTCCCGACCACGGTGTGGGCGGGCTGCGAGCCCCCGGTCTTCGTCGACGTCCCGGACCATCGCACCGAGGTCCTCGGTCTCGAACTGGCCTGCGCGGACTACCTCACCGAGGTGCCCTGGATCCTGGTCGAGCGCGGTGGCGACATCTGCCACGAACTCGAGGAGGTCGGCCGGGAGTACGAGGCCGACGCGATCGTCGTCGGCTCCACCCACGGCCTCGTCGGCCGGCTCTTCGGCTCCGTCGCGGGCCGGCTCGCCAAGCGGGCCCAGCGCCCGGTCGTGGTCATTCCCTGACGCGTCGACCGGTCGGCAACCGGGCGGCGGCCGACGGGGGTCGGCGTGAACGGCGCGTGGGCGGGGCAAGGGCAGGGTGCCTGCCTTGCCCCGCCCACGCGGGTGCCCGGATGCCTTCAGGGGCAAGTGCCCGTCTACTCGACGGTGACCGACTTGGCGAGGTTGCGGGGTTTGTCGATGTCCCGGCCCAGGGCCAACGCCGTGTGGTAGGCGAGGAGTTGGAGCGGGATACCCATGAGGATGGGGTCCAGCTCGTTCTCGTTCTTCGGGACGACGACGGTGTGGTCGGCCTTCTCCTGCTCCCGGTGGGCGACGGCCATGATCGGGCCACTGCGGGCCTTGATCTCCTCCAGCGCCGCACGGTTCTTCTCCAGCAGGTCGTCGTCGGGGACGATCGCGACCGTGGGCAGCGCGGGCTCGATCAGGGCCAGCGGGCCGTGCTTGAGCTCGGACGCCGGGTAGGCCTCCGCGTGGATGTAGGAGACCTCCTTCAGCTTCAGCGACGCCTCACGGGCCACCGGGTAGCCCCGGACGCGGCCGATGAAGAGCATCGAGCGGGCCTCGGCGTACTGCAGGGCCAGCTTCCTGATCTCCTCCTCCTGCTCCAGGATCTCGGCGATCTGCCCCGGAAGCCTGCGCAGCCCCTCGATGATCCGCTTGCCGTCGCTCACGGACAGGTCGCGGGTGCGGCCCAGGTGCAGGGCGAGGAGGGCGAAGGCGACCGTGGTGTTGGTGAAGCACTTGGTGGACACCACGCACACCTCGGGTCCGGCGTGCACGTACATGCCGCCGTCCGCCTCGCGGGCGATCGCCGAACCGACGACGTTCACCACGCCCAGCACCCGCGCGCCCTTGCGCTTCAGTTCCTGCACCGCCGCCAGCACGTCGTACGTCTCACCGGACTGGGACACCGCGACGTACAGCGTGTCGGGGTCGACGACCGCGTTGCGGTAGCGGAACTCGGAGGCCGGCTCGGCGTCGGCCGGGATGCGGGCCAGCTCCTCGATCATCTGGGCGCCGATCATCCCCGCGTGGTACGAGGTGCCGCAGCCGAGGATCTTCACCCGGCGGATCTGGCGGGCCTCCCGCGCGTCCAGGTTCAGGCCGCCGAGGCGCACGGTGGAGAACCGGTCGTCGATCCGGCCCCGCAGCACCCGGTCCACGGCCTCGGCCTGCTCGTGGATCTCCTTGTGCATGTACGTGTCGTGGCCGCCCATGTCGTACGAGGCGGCCTCCCACTCCACGGTGGTCGGCTCGGCCGTCGTACGGGTGCCCTCGGTGGTGTACGTACGGAAGTCGTCGGCCTTGAGGGTGGCCATCTCGCCGTCGTCGAGGGTGACGATCTGCCGGGTGTGGGCGACCAGGGCGGCTATGTCCGAGGCGACGAACATCTCTTTCTCACCGATACCGAGCACCACGGGCGAGCCGTTGCGGGCCACCACGATGCGGTCCGGGAAGTCGGCGTGCAGCACGGCGATGCCGTAGGTGCCCTCGATGATCCGCACCGTCTCGCGGACCTTGTCCTCCAGCTTCTCGGCCTGCGAGCGGGCGATCAGGTGGGTGAGGACCTCGGTGTCGGTCTCGGAGAGGAACTCGACGCCCTCCGCCTCCAGCTTGCGGCGCAGCTCACCGGCGTTGTCGATGATGCCGTTGTGGACGACGGCGACCTTGCCCTCGGCGTCCAGGTGCGGGTGCGCGTTCACGTCGGACGGGGCGCCGTGGGTGGCCCAGCGGGTGTGGGCGATGCCCGTGGTGCCCTTGAAGCGTGCCGGGACCTTCGCCTCCAGGTCGCGCACCCGGCCCTTGGCCTTGACCGTCTTCAGGCCGGCCGCCTTCGGGGACGTGACGGCGATGCCCGCCGAGTCGTAGCCCCGGTACTCCAGGCGCTGCAGGCCCTCGAGCAGCAGAGGGGCTACCTCACGCCTGCCGATGTATCCGACGATTCCGCACATATGTGGTGTTTTCCTAGCCGTAGACGATGCGCCGCAGTTGCCGGAGCGAGAGCTCGGGCGGGGCCACGGTGCGGTATCTGAGGTCCGCCTCGATCTGTTCGAAGATCGTCGCGTTCACCAGGCCCTGGGTCTGGAGTTCGCGGTGGCGGCGACGGACGAAGTCCTCGGTCGTCTCGTCGAAGTAGGCGAGCACGTCCTGGATCACACGCAGCGCCTCGCCCCGGCTGAGGGGCGAGGACCGCGTCAGATGATCAACAAGTTCGTCGTGCACTCGATGATCCTGGGGTAAGAGAGGGGCTCACGCAAGAATCCTGCCCGATTTCGGGCAGGATGGCGAGGGTGTGAGGGGGTGAAGGTGAACAGGGGGCGTGCGCGAGCGGCTCACATGCGCCGCAGGACCGCCTGCTTGGCCTGGGCGAACTCCTCGTCCGTGAGGAGCCCGGCGCGGTGCAGCTCCCCCAGCTCGCGCAGCTGGAGCCTGAGCCGCCCCGCCTTGCGGCCCTGCTCGAAGGAGATGCCCGCGACTGCCCCGAGGGGCACCGTCAGCTCGCCCAGGGGCCGGCGGAGCAGCCCGACGTTCTTGTCCCGGCCGGGTGTCAGCCGCAGGGTGTCCCCGTCGAAGACCCAGGTGCCGTCCTTCTGGATGATTTCCGCCATGGGGTGATCGTTTCACCGGATCCGCTGACCGGATGAGCGGCGGGCACCCCGCAGGACCGTACTGTGGGGTGCCCGCCGGTTCGTGGATCAGAACCCGGCGAGGGGGTTCTTCAGGGTGCCGACCAGCTGGAGCGCGGCGGACGGGTCCGCGAGGTCGACCATCTGCCGGTTGTCGCGCATCTGGAGCCGGTTGAGGCAGGACAGCGCGAACTCGGGCGCGAACATGTCGTACTGGGCGAACTTGTCGCCGAGTTCGGGCACCGACGCCTGGTACTCACGGGTGATCTCCGCGACCGTCCGCCAGAAATCGTCCTCGGTGAGGATGCCCTCGGTGGCGAGGTCGGCGGCCAGGAAGCGGAAGAAGCAGTCGAAGACGTCCGTGAGGATCGACAGCAGCTTCTGGTCCTCCGGCACCTCCACGCGGATGCGGGAGACCTCCGGCGGCAGCACCGCGTCCGGGTCCATCACCGCGATCTCCTCGGCGATGTCCTTGTAGACCGCGCGCCGCACCACCCCGTCCTCGAGGACGAGGATCACGTTCTCGCCGTGCGGCATGTACACCAGGTCGTAGGCGTAGAAACTGTGCAGCAGCGGCGTGTAGTAGGCGCGCAGGTAGTGCCGCAGCCACTGAACCGGCGTCAGGCCGGACCGCTCGATCAGCGCGCCCGCGAAGGACGTCCCCTCGTGGTCCACATGGAGCAGGGAGGCCATCGTGACGAGGGACTCGCCCTCCCGCAGCGACGGCACCGGGCTCTCCCGCCACAGCGCGGCCAGCATCTTGCGGTACGGCGAGTAGCGGTCGGTGGCCTTCTCGTACTCCAGGTGCCGGTAGCCGACCGCGGCCCGCTCCCGGATGATCGTCAGCCCGGTCGACCGCAGCACCGGGTCGTTCTCGATCAACTGGGCCAGCCAGTCGTTGATCGCCGGGGTGGCCTCCATGTACGCGGCCGAAAGGCCGCGCATGAAGCCCATGTTGAGGACGGACAGGGCCGTCTTCACATAGTGCTTCCGCGGATTCGACCGGTTGAAGAAGGTGCGGATGGACTGCTGGGCCAGGTACTCGTCGTCGCCCTCGCCCAGGCACACCAGGTGGCGGCGGGCGACCTCGGCGGCGAAGGTGACGGCGAGCTTGTTCCACCACTGCCAGGGATGGACGGGGATGAACAGGTAGTCGGCCGGGTCGAGCCCCAGCTCCGTGAGCGTCCGGTGGAAGCGCTCGACGGTGTCCTCGCCCAGCTCCTGCCGCAGGAACGACTCGTACTCGATGCCGACGCCGGCGGTGAACGCCGCCCGTGAGCGGTGCGCGGCCAGCCACACCAGCCGCACCGGGCTCGCCGTCTCCGGCGCGTAGGCCCGGTACTCGTGGATGCCGAAGCCGAGGCGCCCGTTGTTGGCGACGAAGCAGGGGTGGCCCTCGGTCATGCCGGTCTCGACGGCCTGGAAACCGGCGTCCACCAGCTCGGCCGAGGTGACGGCGGGCTTGGCCAGTTTGTAGCAGGTGCCGGAGAGGGTGGAGGAGATCTCCTCCAGGTACACCGGCAGGACCTCGTCGCTCAGCCCCAGCGACTTCCGCAGCTCGACGAGGAAGTCCATTGCGGCGAGCGGGAGTTCGTTGCCGTCGCGGTGCCGGGTGACGGATTCGGCGGCGACCTGCCAGTGGTCCAGGGCACGGCGGACGGCGGTGAAGCGGTACTCGGTCAGTCCGTCGTCGCTGCGCACGACGTACGCGCCCGCGCCTTCCTCCCTCTCGCGCTCCGGGGCGGGCTCCGGTGCGATCAGCCGCTCGTGGGCGAACTCGGCGAGCGCCTTGCGGATCAGCAGGCGGTTGGCCGTCTCCCAGCGTTCGGGGGTCAGATGGTCCACGGCGTCGGCGAGGCTCGCGTCGGCGGGGCTCATACGCTCACCCCCGTGGCCGCGGCGAACTGTTCACGGGTGCAGAAGCTCAGCAATGCCTTCTTCTCCGGCTTGTCGATCTCGCGTACGGGGACGAAGCCCACGGCCTCGTTCAGGGTCTGGACCGCCTTGTTGGACACGTCCGGTTCGACGACGACCCGCACGGCCATCGGGTCGTCGAAGATGTGCGCGAGGACGGTGGTGATCACGGCCCGGGTGAAGCCGTGCAGCGGGGTGCCGGCCGGCGCGACCAGGAAGTGCATGCCGACGTCCCCGGGCTCCGGCTCGTACAGACCGGTCAGCTCGCGGTGGGCGGGGTCGTACGTCTCCATCAGGAAGGCGGGTACGCCGTCGTGCAGGCCCAGCAGGGCGTGGTGGTGCTCGTCGGCCGCGATCCGCAGGTACGCGCGCTCGACGTCCTCCGGTGTCGCGTCCTGCATCATCCAGAAGGCCGCCTTGGGGTGGGTGACCCAGGAGTGCAGCAGTCCGGCGTCCTTCAGCGGATCGAGCGGGCGGACACCGAAGGTGCCCAGCGCGGTCCGCAGGCCGGCGTTGGTGGTGCTCATACCGTGAACTCCTGGAAGGCGATGGACTTCTCGACGGGGTAGTACTCGGTGCCGAGCAGCTCGCGGATGATGCAGCTGTTGCGGTACGGGCCCATGCCCAGGTCGGGGCTGGTGACGCTGTGCGTGTGGACGCCCGCGTTCTGCAGGAACACACCCCGGCCGGTCACGTCGACGGCGTAGTTGCGGGCCACGTCGAACCGGCCGTGGCCGTCGAAGCGGATGCGGCCCCGGACCGGGTCGAGGAAGGCCGGCGGCTCGTAGTGGTAGCCGGTGGCCAGCACCAGGCCCTCGGTGCGGATCTCGTAGTCCTTGTCCTGCTCGTCCTGGTGGAAGCCGAGCGTGTACGCGCCGCCCTCGTGACGCGCCCCGGTCAGCGTGGAGTTGCCGATCAGCCGGGTGGGGACGGGACGACCGCCGCCGCTGACGTTCTTCTGGTACAGCAGGTCGAAGATCGCGTCGATCAGCTCCGAGTTGATGCCCTTGAACAGACCCTTCTGCTGCTTCTCCAGCCGGTAGCGGGTCTCCTCGGGCAGCGCGCGGAAGTAGTCGATGTAGTCCGGGGACGTCATCTCCAGGGTCAGCTTGGTGTACTCCAGCGGGAAGAACCGGGTGGAGCGCGTGACCCAGTTGAGCTGGTAGCCGTGGGCGTCGATCTCACCGAGCAGTTCGTAGTAGATCTCGGCGGCGCTCTGCCCGCTGCCGACGATCGTGATCGACTTCTTCTCCTGCAGCTCCGCCTTGCGGTGCATGTACTGCGAGGTGTGGAACAGGCCGCCGTCCAGGCCCCGGCACACCTCGGGCACGAACGGCACGGTCCCGGTGCCGAGCACCAGCCGCCGGGCGCGGTAGGTGCCGCCCTCTCGCGTCCGTACGGCGTACAGTTCCTCCGCCTCGTCGTACGTCACCTCGGTGACGGTGGTGGAGAAGCGGATGCTGCCCAGCCGCGCGGCGGCCCAGCGGCAGTAGTCGTCGTACTCGACGCGCAGCGGGTAGAAGTTCTCGCGGATGTAGAACGGGTACAGCCGGCCCTTCTCCTTCAGGTAGTTGAGGAAGGAGTACGGGGACGTCGGGTCGGCGAGGGTGACCAGGTCCGACATGAACGGCGTCTGGAGGTGGGCGCCGTCGAGGAACATCCCGGCGTGCCACTCGAAGTCCGGCTTGGACTCCAGGAAGACGCCGCTGAGTTCACCGATGGGCTCGGTGAGGCAGGCGAGGCCGAGGTTGAAGGGGCCCAGCCCGATACCGACGAAGTCGTAGGTGGTGTCCGGGGCTTCAGGATGCGCGCTCAAGGGACTCTCCCAGGTACTGCTCGGCGTGGCCGGCGATCAGGTCGAGGACGGCGGTGATGTCGGCCGTCGTGGTTTCGGGGTTCAGCAGGGTGAACTTCAGGTAGTGGCGCCCGGCGACCTTGGTGCCCGCGACGACCGCGTCACCGGAGGCGAACAGGGCCTTGCGGGCGTAGAGGTTGGCGCGGTCGATGCTCGCGGGGTCGGTGACCGCGGCCGGGACGTACCGGAAGACGAGCGTGGACAGCGACGGCTCGACGACCACGTCGAAGCGCGGGTCGGCGGCGAGCAGTTGCCAGCCGCCTTGGGCCAGGTCGCAGACCTCGTCGAAGAGCCGGCCGATGCCGTCGGCGCCCATCACGCGCAGTGTCATCCACAGCTTCAGCGCGTCGAAACGGCGGGTGGTCTGCAGGGACTTGTCCACCTGGTTGGGGATGCGCTCGGTCACCATGCGGCGCGGGTTGAGGTACTCCGCGTGGTAGGTGGCGTGCCGCAGCGTGGCCGCGTCCCGGACCAGCACGGCGGACGAACTCACCGGCTGGAAGAAGGACTTGTGGTAGTCGACGGTGACCGAGTCCGCGTGCTCGATGCCGTCGATGCGGTCCCGGTGCTTCAGCGAGGCGAGGAGTCCGCAGCCGTAGGCGGCGTCCACGTGCATCCAGACGCCGTACTGCGCGCACAGTTCGGCGATCTCGGGCAGCGGGTCGATGGAGCCGAAGTCGGTGCTGCCGGCGGTGGCGACGACGGCCATGGGGACCTGGCCGTCCTCGGCGCAGCGCGCCAGTTCGCGGGCGAGGGCCACGGTCTGCATCCGCTTGTCGTGGTCGACGGGGATCGACACCACGGCGTCCGGTCCGAGGCCGAGCAGTTTCGCGGACTTCTGCACGCTGAAGTGGCTGACCTCGGAGGTGAGGACGCGCAGGGTCGCGAGATCGCGGGTCTTCGCCTCCTCGCGGGCCAGCAGCAGCGCCTGGAGGTTGGACTGGGTACCGCCGGAGGTGAACACCCCGTCGGCGGCATCGCCGAGACCGATCCGGGCGGCGGTCCAGTCGATCAGTTTGCGCTCGATGAGGGTGCCGCCGGCCGACTGGTCCCAGGTGTCCAGGGAGGAGTTGACGGCGGAGAGCACGGCCTCGCCGAGCACGGCCGGGATGACGACCGGGCAGTTGAGGTGGGCGAGGTAGCGGGGGTGGTGGAAGTAGATCGCGTCCCGGAGGTAGACGTCCTCCAGTTCGTCCAGTGCCGCGGTGGTGTCGTGCAGCGGCCGGTCGAGATCGATGCGCTCGATGGCGGGGGCGAGGGCGTCGACCGTGATGCCGGTGAACGGACGTGCTGTGGTGGCGAGTTTGGCTGCCACCCGCTCGACTCCTTCGGTCACGGAGCGGCGATAGTGCTCCGCGGTGGTGTCGTTGAGCAGGTGCGAGCGCATGTGGGGGCCTCCGGTGGGGACGGTCCGGTGCGGGGAGGGAGCGGGCACGCCGCGGTGCGGCCCATTTTTACTTAGGTGAGCCTAACCTAATCAACTGCGTTTCATTCCCGTTGTCGCAGTGACCGTCCTCACTCCCTCGCGAGGTGTGAGGCGGGCTCAAGTGGGTTCGCTGCCACCGCTGTTGGCGCAGCTGCTCCTCCGTCAGGCCGCGGCGCCAGTACCCCACGCAGGTGACGCGGCGGCGTTCGAGACCGCACTCGTCGGCGAAGTCGCGATGTCGATGTCGATGTCGATGTCGACCAGCGTCAGGGACTGGTCCAGCCCGTCGGGCCGGAATCCGCGCAGGGCGGCCCCGCTGAAGGTGACCCGGGCCGGGGAAGGGCCGAGCCGCCTCGTTCCGGCGACCTGGAGGGAGAGGGGGCGGAACGGGACGGCTGCGGCAGTGGTCACGGACGGCTCCGGTGACGGGGGGCGGAGAGGGTCAGCTGACCTTCTTGGCCTTCTCGATGGCCTCGGCGAGGGCCTCGATCTGCGGCACGCACTTGTCGTAGGACAGGATCGGCTCGGCGGAACGCCCGATGACCTGACCGGCCTTGACCGCGGGCAGCTTCTTCCAGGTCGCCTCGGTGATGTCGGCGGGCTGCATGGCCGAGGTGCGGTCGTCCATGATGATGATGTCGGCCTTGTGCTGGTCGACGTTCTCCCAGCTCAGGCTCTCGAACCAGCCACCGGTGGGCTCCTTGGCCTTCTCGGTCGGCTCGACGAAGTTCACCCCGAGGGCCTTGAAGTACTCCAGGTCGACCGAGAGGTTGGTGCCGGAGACGTAGAACAGCTCCGCGCTCGCGGAACCGGCCATCACCTTGATGTCGGGGTTGGCCTTCGCGGCCTGGCGCAGCCGCTCGGAGGCCTCCTCGAAGCGCTTCTTCGCGTCGGTGGCCTTGGCGGCCTTCATGTCGCCGCCCAGCGACTCGGCCAGCTCCCACATGCGCTCCAGCGACGCGGTCAACTGGCGGTCGTAGACGGAGACGGCGACGCTCGGCGCGAGCTTGGCGATCTTGTCCTTGGACGTCTCGGGGACGTACCAGAGGGTGCCGGCGTCGTCGAACGTGGTGGAGATGAGGATCTCGGGGGCGAGGGTCGCGTACTTCTCGACGTTGAACTGGTCCCAGACGTTGCCGAGGATGGTCACCTTGCTGATGTCCATGTCGCCGGCCTGGACGTCGGCCTCGCCGCCCTTGGTCTTCGTCGGACCGAAGACACCCTTGACCTGGACGCCGTAGTCGTGGAGCGCGGCGGCGACCCCGGTGAACGCGACGATGTTCGCGGGGACCTTGTCCAGCTTCACCGTCGTGCCGCGGTCGTCCTTGAAGGACCAGGGGCCGGACGACTCCTCGGCAGCCGCCGACGAGTCCGAGCCGCCGTTCTTGGCGTCGCCGTCCCCGCAGGCCGCGAGCACGGCACCGAGTCCGAGGGCGCCACCGGCGGCGAGGATGCCGCGACGGGAGAAGCGGGCGGTTCTGGCGTTCGACATGGGTGGGTCTGCTTTCGTGCGTACGGAGCCGGCCTCGACTGAACAGGCTTAGGTTAGCCTAACCTTGCACCCTGTCCAGGGGGTGTCCCGAACTATGCCCGAGAGGTCTCGTCCCCGTCCCTGCCATAGCGGCGGAGTGCGGAGGTGTCCACCGTCCAGGGCCCGAGCGGGACCGTGTCTCCGAAGATGTACGGGTCCTTGTCGCTGTAGCGGTTGCCGCACGGGGCGGAGTGCGCCTCGATCGTGCCGGTGCGGGGGTCGACGATCAGGGAGTGCGGGATGCCCATCGCGGGGTACTCGGCGAGCTTCTCGCCGTAGTCGTTGTTCGGGTTGGACGGAGAGACGACCTCGATGACTGCCAGGACTTGTGTCGCGTCGATGGCGAGACCCTCCTCGTCGAGGACGGACTCGGGGACGACGACGGCATCGGGGCGCCGCATGCGGCCGATCGCGGGGTGACCGAACGTAGAGGCGGTGTCGTCTTCGAGGGGGTGCCGGCCCGCGCTTGCGTCGGCGCGGGCCCGCCCTCTTCGTTCAGTCCGGCAGACCCAACTCCCGGGCGATCAGCATCCGCTGGACCTCGCTCGTGCCCTCGCCGATCTCCAGGATCTTGGAGTCGCGCCACATGCGGGCCACCGGATACTCGTTCATGAAGCCGTAGCCGCCGTGGATCTGGGTGGCGTCACGGGCGTTGTCCACCGCGACCGTGGACGAGTACAGCTTGGCCAGCGCCGCCTCCTTCTTGAACGGCTCCCCGGCCACCAGCCGACTGGCCGCGTCCCGCCACGCCAGGCGCGAGGTGTGGGCCTTCATCTCCATGTCCGCGATCTTGAACTGGATGGCCTGGTTGGCGCCGATCGGCCGCCCGAAGGCATGCCGTTCCTTGGCGTACTTCACCGACTCGTCCACACAGCCCTGCGCCAGGCCCGTGCCCAGTGCCGCGATGGCGACGCGTCCCTCGTCGAGGATGCGCAGGAACTGGGCGTAGCCCCGGCCCTGTTCACCCAGCAGGTTCGCCGCCGGCACCCGCACGTCCGCGAAGGACAGCTCCCGCGTGTCCGACGCGTTCCAGCCGACCTTCGAGTACGGGGCCGCCACCGTGAACCCCGGGGTGCCCGACGGGACGATGATCGACGAGATCAGCGGCTTGCCGTCGGGCTTCCGTCCGGTGACCGCCGTCACCGTGACCAGGCCCGTGATGTCCGTGCCCGAGTTGGTGATGAAGCACTTCGTGCCGTTGATCACCCACTCGCCGGTCGACTCGTCCAGCCGGGCCGTGGTGCGGGTCGCGCCCGCGTCACTGCCGCCGTCCGGCTCGGTCAGCCCGAACGCGCCCAGGATCTCGCCCGCGCACAGCCGGGGCAGCCACTCGCGCTTCTGCTCCTCCGTGCCGAAGAGATGGACCGGCATCGCGCCCAGCGAGACCCCGGCCTCCAGGGTGATCGCCACCGACGAGTCCACCCGGGCCAGTTCCTCCAGGGCCACGCCCAGCGCGAAGTAGTCGCCGCCCATCCCGCCGTACTCCTCCGGGAACGGCAGGCCGAACAGGCCCATGCGGCCCATCTCCCGGACGATCTCGTACGGGAACTCGTGCCGCTCGTAGAAGTCGCCGATCTTCGGCGCCACGACATCGTGCGCGAACTCCTCGACAGTACGGCGGAGTTCTTCCAGTTCGGGGGAGAGCCTGTGGTCCATGGTCGTTCACTGCTCCTGGTGGGAGAGGGCTCGGACGGTGCGGGACGGGCTGGGTCGGCCCAGGTGGGCGGCCATCCAGACGCTTGTGGCGACGAGACGGCCGAGGTCGACTCCGGTGTCGATGCCGAGTCCGCGCAGCATCCACACGAGGTCCTCGGTGGCGAGGTTGCCGGTGGCGGACTTCGCGTACGGGCAGCCGCCCAGGCCGCCGGCGGACGCGTCGACCGTGGTGACACCGTGCCGGAGCGCGGTCAGCGTGTTGGACAGGGCCTGGCCGTAGGTGTCGTGGAAGTGCACGCCCAGGGCGGACACCGGTACGCCGGCGTCCGCCAGCGCGGTGATCAGGGCGCTCACATGGCCCGGTGTGGCCACCCCGATCGTGTCGCCCAGGCTCAGCTCGTCGCAGCCCATGTCCAGCAGGGCCCGGCACACGCCGACCACCTGGGCGAGGGGGACCGCGCCCTCCCACGGGTCGCCGAAGCACATCGAGAGATAGCCCCGGACATGGACGTCCTCGGCCTTCGCGCGGGCCACCACCGGCTCGAACATCGCCAGTGCCTCGTCCACCGTGCGGTTGAGGTTGGCCTTGGCGAAGGACTCCGTGGCGCTGGCGAACACCGCGACCCGGCGGGCGCCGAGGGCCAGTGCGCGGTCCAGGCCCCGCAGGTTCGGCACCAGTACCGGCAGGGCGACCGGCAGGCCGCCGACCCGCGGGAACAGCTGCTCCGCGTCCGCCAGTTGGGGAACCCAGTCGGGGTGGACGAAGCTCGTCGCCTCGATCGTGGTCAGGCCCGCCCCGGCGAGGCGGCGGATGAACTCCGCCTTCACCTCCACCGGGACGACGGCCTTCTCGTTCTGCAGGCCGTCGCGCGCCCCCACCTCGTGGATCCGCACGCGCGCGGGCAGCTTCTCGTCCGGTACGGCCATGGGCAGGCCCAGTCCGGCGGCGTTCATGCCGTCTCCTCCTCCGTGGCCGCGGGTGCGATGACGGCCAGTACCTGATCCATGGCGACCGTCGTGCCCGGGGCCACGTCCAGTTCGGTGACCGTGCCGGCGTGCGGGGCGGAGATGACGTGCTCCATCTTCATCGCCTCCACCACCAGCAGGCTCTGGCCGGCTGCCACCTCGTCGCCGACGGCGGCCTTCACCACCGTCACCGTGCCGGGCATCGGCGCGGTCAGCGAGTCGGCGTCCGCCCGGCCCGCGCCGGTCAGGGACGCGGCGACCGGGTCGTGGTCGCGCACATGCCAGGCGTCGCCGTCGCGGCCGAGCCAGTCGGCGGCACGGTGGAAGGTGTGCCGGACACCGTCCAGCGTCACCGACACCCGGTCCTCGGTGACCGTGTGGGAGCCGCGCGGGGTGTGCTCCACCGGGTCGGTGACCCGCAGGTGGAACGCGACCGGCCTCGGCGTACCCCCCAGGCGCCAGCCGCTCGGCACCGAGAACGGGTCCGTCCAGCCGTCGCCGCGCGGACGCAGCGCGTCCAGCCGTACCGCGGCCGCCGCCTCGTACACCTCTTCCGGTACGTCCGCGGGGACCAGGCTCTCCGCCTCGCGCTCCACCAGCCCCGTGTCCAGGTCGCCGGCGACCACCGCCGGGTGCGCGAGCAGCCGCCGCAGGAACCCGGCGTTGGTCGGCACGCCCAGCGTGACCGTCTCCGCGAGCGCCGCCCGGAGCCTGCGCAGCGCACTCGCGCGGTCGGGGCCGTACGCGATCACCTTGGACAGCATCGGGTCGTACAGGCTGCCGACCTCCGTGCCCTCGCTGAGCCCGGAGTCGGTGCGGATGCCTCCCCCGAGCTCTTCGAGCAGGGGGGACCCCCAGCCCTGCGGCTCGCGCAGCTTCAGCACCGTGCCGCCGGAGGGGAGGAAGCCGCGTGAGGGGTCTTCGGCGCAGATCCGGGCCTCGACGGCGTGGCCGGTCAGCCGGATGTCGTCCTGCGCGAAGGCGAGCGGTTCGCCCGCCGCCACCCGCAGCTGCCACTCCACCAGGTCCAGCCCCGTGACGAGTTCGGTGACCGGGTGCTCCACCTGGAGGCGGGTGTTCATCTCCATGAAGTAGTACGACGAGGGATCGCCGCCCGGCACGATGAACTCCACCGTGCCCGCGCCCCGGTAGCCGCACGAGCGGGCCGCCTGGACCGCCGCCTCGCCCATCGTGGCCCGGGTCGCCTCGTCCAGCAGGACGCTGGGTGCCTCCTCGATGATCTTCTGGTGGCGGCGCTGGAGGGAGCACTCGCGCTCGCCGAGGTGGACGACGCCCCCGTGGCCGTCGGCCAGCACCTGGATCTCGATGTGCCGGGGGCGGTCGATCCACCGCTCGACGAGCAGCGTGTCGTCACCGAAGGAGGCGCGGGCCTCGCGGCGGGCGGCGGCGATCTCCTCGGCCAGCCGGTCCGCTTCCCGCACCAGGCGCATGCCCTTGCCGCCGCCGCCCGCGGACGGCTTCAGCAGCACCGGCATGCCGATCTCACGAGCGGCGTCGGCGAGCTGCCCGTCCGTCAGGCCGCTGCCGCTGGAGCCGGGCACGACCGGGACCCCGGCCGCCCGTACCGTCTCCTTCGCGCGGATCTTGTCGCCCATCAGCGCGATCGCGTCCGCCGCCGGCCCGACGAACACCAGCCCCGCCTCGGCGCACGCCCGCGCGAACCCCGCGTTCTCGGCGAGGAACCCGTACCCGGGGTGCACCGCCTGGGCGCCGGTGCGGACGGCGGCCTCGAGCAGCCGCTCCACCGACAGATAGCTCTCCGCGGCCGGCGCCGGCCCGATCCGTACCGCCGTGTCGGCCTCGCGGACGTGCCGGGCGTCGGCGTCCGCGTCGGAGAAGACGGCCACCGAGCGCACGCCCATCGACCGCAGGGTGCGGATGACCCGGACGGCGATCTCGCCCCGGTTGGCCACCAAAACTGTTTCGAACATCGTTCGATCTGTCACAGTCGTCCGTCCCTCACATCCGGAAGACGCCGAACTGAGGGTCACTCAGTGGCGCGTTGGCGCACGCGGTCAGGGCCAGGCCCAGGACCTGCCGGGTCTCCAGCGGGTCGATCACTCCGTCGTCCCACAGGCGGGCCGTCGCGTAGTAGGCGTTGCCCTGCCGCTCGTACCGGTCACGGATCGGCGTCTTGAAGGCGTCCTCGTCCTCGGCCGGCCAGCTCTCCCCGCGCGACTCCAGTTGGTCCCGCTTGACCGTCGCCAGCACCGAGGCGGCCTGCTCGCCGCCCATGACGGAGATCTTGGCGCCCGGCCACATCCACAGGAAGCGGGGCGAGTACGCCCTGCCGCACATCGAGTAGTTGCCCGCGCCGTACGAACCGCCGACCACCACCGTCAGCTTCGGCACCCGCGTGCACGCCACCGCCGTCACCATCTTGGCGCCGTGCTTGGCGATGCCGCCGGCCTCGTAGTCCTTGCCGACCATGAAGCCGGAGATGTTCTGCAGGAACACCAGCGGGATCCCGCGCTGGTCGCACAGCTCGATGAAGTGGGCGCCCTTCTGGGCCGACTCGGAGAACAGGATGCCGTTGTTGGCGACGATCCCCACCGGATGGCCGTGGATCCGGGCGAAGCCGGTCACCAGGGTCTGCCCGAACTCCGCCTTGAACTCGGCGAAACGCGACCCGTCCACCACGCGCGCGATGACCTCCCGCACGTCGTACGGCGTACGGGAGTCGACCGGGACCACGCCGTACAGCGACAGCGGGTCGACCTTGGGCTCGACGGCCTGCTCGACTCCCCAGGGGAGCGGACCGCGCGCCGGGAGGGTCGAGACGATGGTGCGCACGATCCTCAGCGCGTGCGCGTCGTCCTCCGCGAGATGGTCGGTGACCCCGGAGACCCGCGAGTGGACCTCTCCGCCGCCCAGCTCCTCCGCCGTGACGACCTCGCCGGTGGCCGCCTTCACCAGGGGCGGGCCGCCGAGGAAGATCGTGCCCTGGCCGCGGACGATCACCGCCTCGTCGCTCATCGCCGGGACGTACGCCCCGCCCGCCGTGCACGAACCCAGCACGGCCGCGATCTGCGGGATGCCGGCGCCGGACATCCGGGCCTGGTTGTAGAAGATCCTCCCGAAGTGGTCCCGGTCCGGGAACACCTCGTCCTGCATCGGCAGGAAGGCCCCGCCGGAGTCCACCAGGTAGACACAGGGCAGCCGGTTGTCCAGGGCCACCTCCTGTGCGCGCAGGTGCTTCTTCACCGTCATCGGGTAGTACGTGCCGCCCTTGACGGTCGCGTCGTTGGCGACCACCACGCACGCGCGCCCGGAGACCCGCCCGATCCCGGCGATCACCCCGGCCGCCGGGGCCTGCCCCTCGTACATCCCGTCGGCCGCCAGCGGGGCCAGCTCCAGGAAGGGCGAACCGGGGTCGAGGAGGGTGTCCACGCGCTCGCGCGGCAGCAGCTTCCCCCGCGCGGTGTGCCGGGCCCGCGCCCGCTCGCCGCCACCGAGCGCGGCCGCCGCCAGCTTGGCGCGCAGCCCCTCGACGAGCGCGCGGTGCGCCTCCTCGTTGGCCCGAAAGGAATCCGACGCGGGATCGGCCGCGCTGTGAAGTTCCGGTGCCTCGTCCATCTGCCGGTCCCCTCGCCTGGTTAATGACCGTTAACGGATTTCCCTCAGGTTAACGACCGCTAACCCCGCTGTCTAGAATCGTTCCCATGACCACCAGAACCGACGCCCCGACCCGCCGCGAGCAGATCCTCAAGGAGGCCGCGCGGCTGTTCGCCGAGCGCGGTTTCCATGGAGTCGGGGTCGACGAGATAGGCGCCGCGGTCGGTATCAGCGGACCCGGCCTGTACCGGCACTTCGCGGGCAAGGACGCGATGCTCTCGGAGCTGCTGGTGGGGATCAGCGGCCAGCTGCTCACCGGCGCGAAACAGCGCCTGAAGGAGGTCGGCGGGGCGGCTCCCGAGGTGGTCCTGGACTCGCTGATCGAGGGCCACATCGACTTCGCGCTCGACGACCGGCCCCTCATCACCCTGCACGACCGTGAGCTGGACCGCCTCCGGGACACCGACCGCAAGCTGGTGCGGCAGTTGCAGCGGCAGTACGTCGAACTGTGGGTCGGGGTGGTGTGCGCGCTGTACCCGGACCTGGCCGAACCCGCCGCCCGCTCGGCCGTGCACTCCGTGTTCGGGCTGCTCAACTCCACCCCGCACCTCGCCCGGCCCGGCTCCCTGCCCGGCCGCGCCACGACGGCGGCACTCCTGCACCGGATGGCCCGCGGCGCCTTCGCCGCGGCGGGCCCGGCCTGACCCGGGGTCGGGCCGGCCCGGGGCTCGGGCTGGCCCGGGGTCCGGTCCGACCTGGGGCTCGGGCTGACTCGGAGCCCGGTCGGGCCGGGCTCGGCCTGGCCTCGGGCTCGCCGTTCCGGGTCCTTCTCGAGGCCGGCGCGCCGGCACACGTGACGAGCGTTACGGGGGCCGTGGTCTGGACGGCTCTGGCTACTCGCCGGTAGGGTCGAGGTACTGAGCAAGCGCTTAGGCGCGTGGGGCGGCCAGGTTGTGGGGCACCCCGACGTCGGGCAACCAGGAACGCGACAGCGGCGCCGGACCAGGCGCGAAGGAGGGCGGCGGCGTGCGCCGTACGGTGTTCAACGAGGACCACGAGGCTTTCCGGGAGACCATCCGCGACTTCATCGAGGCCGAGGTCGTCCCGGTCTACGACGAGTGGTTCGCGGCGGGCCAGGCGCCCCGCGACTTCTACTACAAGCTCGGTGAGCTGGGCATCTTCGGGATCAGCGTGCCCGAGGAGTTCGGCGGCGCGGGCATGGACACCCACAAGTTCGAGGCCGTCCTCTACGAGGAGACCGCTCGCGCCGGCGTGCAGTTCGGCGGCTCCGGCGTGCACGTGCTGCTCGCCCTGCCGTACCTCAAGATGCTCGCCACCGACGAGCAGAAGAAGCGCTACCTGCCCAAGTTCGCCACCGGCGAGGAGATGTGGGCCATCGCGATGACCGAGCCGGGCACCGGCTCCGACCTCGCGGGCATGAAGACCACCGCCAAGCTCAGCGAGGACGGCACCCACTACGTCCTCAACGGCGCCAAGACCTTCATCACCGGCGGCGTCCACGCCGACAAGGTGATCGTCTGCGCCCGTACCGCCGCCCCGACCGCGGAGGACCGCCGCCACGGCATCTCCCTGTTCGCCGTCGACACCACGTCCGAGGGCTACTCCGTCGGCCGCAAGCTCGACAAGCTCGGCCTGAAGACCTCCGACACCGCCGAGCTGGCGTTCGTCGACGTCAAGGTCCCCGTCGAGGACCTCCTCGGCGAGGAGAACAAGGGCTTCTCCTACCTCGGCCACAACCTGGCCTCCGAGCGCTGGGGCATCGCCTTCGGCGCCTACGCGCAGGCCAAGGCCGCCGTCCGGTTCGCCAAGCAGTACGTGCAGGAGCGCACCGTCTTCGGCAAGCCGGTCGCCCACTTCCAGAACACCAAGTTCGAGCTGGCCGCCTGCCAGGCCGAGGTGGACGCCGCCGAGGCCGTCGCCGACCGCGCCACGGAGGCCCTGGACGCGGGCGAACTCACCCCCGCCGAAGCCGCCTCCGCCAAGCTGTTCTGCACCGAGGTCGCGCACCGCGTCATCGACCGCTGCCTCCAGCTGCACGGCGGCTACGGCTACATGAACGAGTACCCGATCGCCCGCCTGTACGCGGACAACCGGGTCAACCGCATCTACGGCGGCACCAGCGAGATCATGAAGTCGATCATCGCCAAGGACATGGGCCTGTAAGGCCGCCGACATCCCTGGCCTCTACAAGTACCGGTACAACTGACCCCATGAGCCAGGCACTACAGGAACTCCTCGATCTGCTCGACCTCGAGCAGATCGAGGAGAACATCTTCCGCGGCCAGTCCCGCTTCGCCGTCGTCCCCCGTGTCTTCGGCGGGCAGGTCGCCGCGCAGGCGCTGGTCGCCGCCGGGCGGACCGTCCCCGCGGACCGGCCCGCCCACTCCCTGCACGCGTACTTCCTGCGCCCCGGTGACGCCGGCGCGCCCATCGTCTACACCGTCGACCGGATCCGTGACGGCCGCTCCTTCACCACCCGCCGGGTCGTCGCGGTCCAGCACGGCAAGCCGATCTTCCACCTCTCGGCGTCCTTCCAGAGGTACGAGGAGGGCCTGGAGCACCAGGAACCGATGCCGTCCGCGCCCGACCCGGACACGCTGCCCACCTCCCAGGCACGGCTGCGCGACTACGGGCATCTCGCCCCCGACGTCGTCGAGCGCTTCCTGGAGGCCCGCGGGGCCGTGGACCTGCGCTACGTCGACGAGCCGCCCTACGGCCGCTTCGGCAAGCCTCGCGAACCCCACTCCCAGGTGTGGTTCCGCACCAACGGCGAACTCGCTGACGACCCGCTGCTGCACGTCGTCCTCGCCACCTACGTCTCCGACATGACGCTGCTGGACTCGGTGCTGCTCGCCCACGGCCGCGGCGGCTGGGCGGTGGGGGACGTGGTCGGGGCCTCCCTCGACCACGCCATGTGGTTCCACCGCCCGTTCCGTGCCGACGCATGGCTGCTGTACGACCAGCAGTCCCCGTCCACGCACGGCGGCCGGGGCCTCGGCCAGGCCCGCATCTACACCCAGGACGGCCGCCTCGCGGTCTCGGTCATCCAGGAGGGCCTGGTCCGCGTCCCGCGGGACTGACTACCCGACCGGCTGGGTCGACTGGACCAGCCCCGCCTCCGCCAGCAGGTACGCCGTCATCGGGTCGTAGTGGCGGGGGCTGACCACATGGTCGTCGAGGGGGACCGTCACCTGGACGGTGCCCTCCGCCTCGGCCAGGAACAGCGCCGGGTCGTTGCAGTCCGCGTAGCCGACGGAGTCGACGCCGTGCTGCCCCGCGCAGCCCGCCCAGCCGTGGTCGGCGACCACCAGGTCGGGCAGCGGGCGGCCCTCGCGCTCCAGGGCGGTGAGAATGGCCTTCATCGGCTCACCGGAGTGGGTGTGCCACAGCGTGGCACCGTGCTCCAGCACCGCCACGTCCGCGAACTGCATCACGTAGCCCTCGTCCGTGGCCAGCCCGTCCGGGATGACCACGATCTCGCAGCCGGCGGCGCGCAGCGCGGCGGCCGTGGCACGGTGCACGTCGAGCAGGCCGCCGGGATGACCGGTGGCCAGCAGCACCCGCTGCTGCCCGTCCGCCGCCTTCCGCAGTCGCCCCGCCATCCGCTCCAGGGCGGCCACGGTCAGCTCGGGATCGATGGTGTCCTGGCCGTACCGGTGCTCGGCGTCGTCGCTGACCCCGGCCCGCTCCGCCATCACCGCGAGCACGTCCTGCTCGTCGCTCCAGCGGTCGCCGAGCTCCAGGCCGAGCCAGTAGTGGCGATCGCCGTTCGCCAGCTTGCGGTAGTGGGAGAGATTGTTCTCGCGCGGGGTGGCGACATCACCCGCGATGCGCGTGTCGGCGAGGTGGGCGAGGAGTTCGGCGCGGCTGGGCGTCCCGGATATCGGCATGCCCCCCATTGTGGAGCAGGCCGGAGCGGGCGTCCCTGGGTATCACCCCCTGGGACGTGCGTCACGTACTCGGACGGCCTCCGTACGCGTACCCGGAGTGGCCGTGGTCCGGAGGTCAGGTGCGGCGCAGGGCGAACCACAGGTTCATGCGGACGTCCGGGTCGTCCAGGTCGGCGTCCAGCAGGGCCGCGCACCGCGCGATCCGCTGCCGCACGGTGTTGCGGTGCACGGACAGGGCCACCGCGGTGCGGTCCCAACTACCGTGCAGGGACAGCCAGGTGCGCAGGGTGTCGGTGAGCGCGGGCGTGCCGGCGATCGGGGCGAGCAGCATGCGGGCGTGGGCCTGCGCATCCGCCGGGGGGACCAGGTCGTCCAGCGCGGGGCGGGCGCCGTGCACGACGAGCGGGGCCCGGGTGGCACGGGCGCGGGCCAGCGCGCGGGCCGCCTGGGTGTCGGCCGCCGGCCAGTCGTACGGGGCGACGGCGGCGCTGACCCCCAGGGTCCAGCCGGGCTGCGCCTCCGGTTCCCGGCCGGCCGGGACGAGCACCCGTACGATCCCGCCCGCCGGATCCACCAGCGCCGACCCGAGCGCGGCACCGAGCGCGGAGGCCGCCAGGGCGTCCGGGGGCTGTACCTCGGAAGGCCGTACGGCCCGGCGCGCGTGCACGACCCGCCACCGTTCACCGCCGAGCAACGGCGCCACGTCCTGGGGCTCGCTCCCCAGCAGCAGCCGTACGAGCGCGGCGGAGCGGGCCGCGCCGGTACCGCTCTGCTGCTCACCGGTCAGCAGGGCGAGCAGCACCGCGGCCACGGACGCGATGGTGTGGTCCCCGGAGTCCCTCGGCGGGGCCGCGACGCCCAGCACGAACCCGTGCCCGGCCCCGAGCGCGTAGGCGGCCAGCCGGACCCCGGCGACCGTGTCCGTGGCGGAGGCGGGCGAGGGACGGGGCCGCGTCCGCCCGGCCGGGGACGCCGGACCACCGGCCCCGGGTACTGTCCCGGGCCCCGTTCCGTTCGTCGGGGCCGGCCGGTGCTCGTCCGGGCCCGTCGGGCGTACCACCTCGGCCAGTTTCGCCAGGGCCGTGTCGGTCTCCTCGCCCCGGGTGCGGCCCGCGGCGGCGATCTCCGTGCCCTCCGGGCCGAAGAGGACCGCCCGGCCGTCCAGGTGCCGGGAGAGGCGGTGCAGGACCGAGGGGACCGGGTTCGGGCGGGCGGCGGCGGAGGCGAGACTGCGGTGGGCCTCCGTCACGCGGCGCAGCTCCGCCAGCCGGGCCTGCGCCATCAGCTGCCACACCGCGCGTGCCACCCCGGAGAACGTGGTCCGCGGCGGCACCTCCAGGAGCGGCAGCCCCTGGAGCTCACAGGCCGCGACCAGCGCCTGAGGCAGGGTGTCGTGCACCGGAGCCAGGCCGAAACCGAGCGCCGCGCCGCCCGCCGCCACGATCCGGGACACATAGGCGTCGAAGTACCCCGGGCCCGCCCCGTCCGGGATGTGCACGCCCGCCGACAGCAGCAGCTCACCGCCGAGCAGATACGGGTACGGGTCGGCCATCTCCGAGGTGTGCGCCCAGCGCACGACGATGCCGGGGTCCGAGGGCCCGGCGACCCGGCGCAGGCCCAGATCCTCCCGTGCCAGGAGCGCGTCCAGGGGCACCGGAGGCGTGGGGGGAACCGTGGGGTCCGGCATGGTGGACGTTTCCTCCATGTCCATTGTTCGAAGTGGATGAAACGTACACTTTGCAGCCGCTTTCCGGCCACCTAACGTCGCCGACAGTACGGCCGGGCCAGGTCCCCGGCGCCAGTAAAGTCATGCGGCAGGCAGTGCATACGCGACGAAGCGTAGGAAAGAAGGCAGTACCCATGAGCAGCGACCAGACGCCCCGCGGGCCCGTCGACTCGTCCCGCGTCCCCCGGTACGCGGGCCCCGCGACCTTCGCCCGGCTGCCCCGGCTCGACGAGGTCGGCCGCACCGACATCGCCGTGGTGGGAGTGCCGTTCGACTCGGGCGTCTCCTACCGGCCGGGCGCCCGCTTCGGCGGCAACGCCATCCGTGAGGCGTCCCGGCTGCTGCGCCCCTACAACCCCGCGCAGGACGCCTCCCCCTTCGCCCTCGCCCAGGTCGCGGACGGCGGCGACATCGCCGTCAACCCGTTCAACATCAACGAGGCCGTCGAGACCGTCGAGGCCGCCGCCGACGACCTGCTCGGCACCGGCGCCCGCCTGATGACCCTCGGCGGCGACCACACCATCGCCCTGCCGCTGCTCCGCTCGGTCGCCAAGAAGCACGGCCCGGTCGCGCTGCTCCACTTCGACGCCCACCTGGACACCTGGGACACCTACTTCGGCGCCGAGTACACGCACGGCACCCCGTTCCGCCGGGCCGTGGAGGAAGGCATCCTCGATACCTCCGCCCTCTCCCACGTCGGCATCCGCGGCCCGCTCTACGGCAGGCAGGACCTCACCGACGACGAGAAGCTGGGCTTCGGCATCGTCACCTCGGCGGACGTCTACCGCCGGGGCGCCGACGAGGTCGCCGACCAGCTGAGGCAGCGCATCGGCGACCGCCCGCTGTACATCTCCATCGACATCGACTGCCTGGACCCGGCGCACGCCCCCGGCACCGGAACCCCCGAGGCCGGCGGCCTGACCTCCCGCGAACTCCTCGAGATCCTGCGCGGGCTGGCCTCCTGCAACCTGGTCTCGGCGGACCTCGTCGAGGTGGCCCCCGCGTACGATCACGCGGAGATCACCTCGGTCGCCGCCTCCCACACGGCGTACGAACTGACCACGATCATGTCCCGCCAGATCGCGGAGGCACGCAAGGAGAACGAGGGCAAATGACCCACGACCACGACCTGGTGCTCCGCCCGACCGCCGCACAGACGGAGGCCGCGCTGAACGCTCCCTCCGGCCGCACCGGCGGAGACCTGGTCGTGGAAACCCTGGCCGGCCTCGGCGCGACCACCGTCTTCGGGCTGCCCGGCCAGCACGCGCTCGGCATGTTCGACGCCCTGCGCCGCTCGGACCTCAGGTACGTCGGCCTGCGGGTGGAGAACAACGCAGGGTTCGCGGCGGACGCGTACGGCCGCGTCACCGGTGAGGCGGCCCCGCTGCTGCTGTCGACCGGGCCGGGCGCGCTGACCTCGCTGCCCGCGCTCCAGGAGGCCGCCGCCGCGTCCGCCCCCGTGCTGGCGATCGGCAGCCAGGTGCCGACGGCGGGGCTGGGCGGCGGCCGGCACGGTTACCTGCACGAACTGCCCGACCAGGCGGCCTCGTTCCGGGGCGTGGTCAAGTCCGTCCACACCGTGCGCACCGCGTCCCAGATCCCGTCGGCGCTCACGGCGGCCTGGAAGTCGGCGCTCACGGTGCCGCACGGCCCCGTGTGGGTGGAGATCCCGCAGGACGTGCTGGACGCCCCGACTGCCCTGCCGGTGGTGACGGCCATGGACGCCACCCCCGACGAACTGCCCCCGCGCCCCGAACTGACCGCCCTCGCCGCCCACTGGCTGACGCACGCGGAGCGCCCCGCGATCATCGCGGGCGGGGGAGTGATCCGTTCCGACGCCTCGGGCAAGCTCCGCAAGCTCGCCGAACGCCTCCGGGCGCCGGTCGTCACCACGCCCGGCGGCAAGGGGGCCTTCCCCTGGACGCATCCGCTGTCGTTGCAGTCCTGGCTGGAGGACCGCCACACGACGGACTTCCTTCAGGACGCGGACGTCCTGCTGGTCGTCGGCTCCGGTCTCGGTGAACTCTCCTCGAACTACCACACGTTCACGCCGCGCGGCCGGATCGTCCAGATCGAGGCAGACCTCGGCAAACTGGAGTCCAACCACCCGGCGCTCGGCATCCACGCGGACGCGCGCCTCGCACTCCAGGCCCTGCTGGAGACGGTGGAGCCGCGCGAGGACGCGACAGCGCCGGAACGCGTCCGCACGCTCCTGTCGAAGGTCGCCGAACGCATCGCGTCCCAGGAACTCACCCTGGAACAGGAGGTGCTGGCGTCCGTCCGTCGCGCCCTGCCCGCCGACTCGCCGTCCTTCTGGGACATGACGATCCTGGCCTACTGGGCCTGGTCCGCCTTCGACGCCAAGGGCCCCAACCACCTGCACTCCGCCCAGGGCGCCGGCGGCCTCGGGTACGGTCTCCCGGCCGCCCTCGGCGCGGCGGTCGCCGACCCCACCCGCCCGGTCCTCGCGGTCTCCGGGGACGGCGGCGCCCTGTACTCCGTCGCCGAGCTGGCCACGGCCCGCCAGTACGACCTCGACGTCACCTGGCTGATCGTCGACGACGGCGGCTACGGCATCCTGCGCGCGTACATGACCGACGCCTACGGCGAGGCCACGGCGACCGAGCTGACCCGCCCGGACTACGTGGCCCTGGCCGAGTCCTTCGGCGCCCCCGGGGTGCGCACCACCCCCGAGACGCTGGAACGCGACCTGGCGGCGGCCCTGGCCACACCGGGCCCCTCCGTGGTCGTACTCCCGGCGGTCCTGCGGATGTTCGCACCGACCCACCTGAACTGAGCGCCTGCCGGCCGAACCCGCTGTTAAACTGTGCGAGTTGGCCTCCGGCGCCCAGCGGGTGCATCCGGAGGCTTTTTTCATGCCTTCCGACGACGCTTCCGAGTCCCCTTCCGAGTCCCCTTCCGAGTCCCCTTCCGCGTCCGCTTCCGCGTCCGCTTCCGAGTCCGCTTCTCCACCCGCCGCGCCTCCCGCCACCGGCTACCGCGCTCTGCTCCGCAACCGTGAGTTCGCCGGCCTGTACGTCGGCTTCACGCTGACGGTCGCCGCGGGCACCCTGTCGGGCTTCGCGCTCGGCACGCTGGTCAACGACCGGACCGGGTCCCCGTTCCTGACGGCCGTGAGCATGTACGGCGCCACGTTCGCGACGGTGCTCGGCGCACTGACACTGATGTCGGTCGCGGACGGGAAGCGTCCTCGCCGCACCCTGGTCACGCTCCAGTGCGCCTCCCTGGCGGGCGTGGCCGCGCAGGCGATTCCGGGACTGCCCCTGGCCGCCCGGTTCGGGCTCCTCCTGGTACTGGGGTTCTTCCAGTCCCTCGGCACCGGAGCGCGGATGGGGCTGCTCGCCGAAGTCGTGCCGGCCCCCGCGTACGCGCTCGCCCGGTCGCTGATGAACATCACCTCGGGCGGCACGGCCGTCCTCGGCTTCGCCGTCGGCGCCCTGCTGCTGCGGTATCTGAGCCCGCACGAGGTCTTCGTCGTCGCCGCCATCCTGACCGGACTCGGGCTGGTAGCCGTGGCGACGACCGTCCGGGAGTACTCGACCCGTCCGGCCGATCCGGGCCGCCCCGGCGCCCGCTCCGACGCCCGCCCCGGCCCGCGCTCCGGACTGCGCCGGACCTGGGCGACCAACATCGAACTCTTCTCCCACCCCGGCAGGCGTGCGCTGCTGCTGAACCTGTGGGTTCCCAACGGCCTGATCGTCGGCTGCGAGGCGCTGTTCCTCTCCTACGACCCGGAGCACGCCGGCGTCCTCCTGGCCGCCGGCTCGGCCGGCATGCTCCTCGGAGACCTGACCGTCGGGCGACTGCTCACCGCCGACCGGCGACGCCGCTGCGCGTTCGCCCTGCGGCTGCTGCTCGCCGTGCCGTACCTGCTGTTCGCCGCGAGCCCGCCCACTTGGGTGGCGGCGGTCGCGGTGTTCGTGGCCGGTGCCGGGTTCGCCGCCACCCTGCCGCTCCAGGAACAGCTTCTCGCGCTGACCCTGGACCCGGTCCACGGCCAGGTCCAGGGAGTGGAGTCCGCCGGCCGGATGACCTGGCAGGGCATCGGAGCCGCGCTCGCCGGCGGCGTCGCCCTGTACCTCGGCCCCGGCCCCACGATCACCGCCCTGGCCGCCCTCTCCATCACCGTCACCGTCCTCTCCCGGCCCTTCGTGGCCCGCGCCCGGTCGACCCGGGCCGAGGCGGTGATCGAGTAGGGCCGGTCCGCGCGTGGTGGGTCGCCGGTGGACCGTGATGGGATGGCACCGTGAGCCGTGCCACCGAAGAGACCAACCGCCGTATGCTCCGGGCGCGGGACGCGATGGACCGCGACTACGCGCAGCCGATGGACGTCCCCGCCCTGGCACGCATCGCGCATGTGTCGTCGGCGCACTTCACGCGGACCTTCCGGACCACGTTCGGTGAGACACCGCACCGCTACCTCCAGCGCCGCCGGGTGGAACGGGCGATGTTCCTGCTGCGGGACACCGACCACAGTGTGACGAGCATCGGCTTCGAGGTCGGCTTCGGCAGCCCGGGGACCTTCAGCCGCACGTTCCGCGACATCGTCGGCCGGTCACCGCGTACGTACCGCAAGGAGACGACGGCCGTGAGCGTGCCGACCTGCTTCACGATGGCTTGGACCCGGCCGAGTACCTGACCTTCCGGCAGGCGGCAGGCGGCAGGCGGCAGGCGTCCGGCAACCGAGCAGTTTCGGATAAGTTTTCGTCCCCCCGACTCGTTAGCGTGAGCGTCATGTTCAACGCCATCACGCACTCACAGATGTACGTCCTCGACCAGGACGAGGCCCTCGACTTCTACGTCGGCAAGCTCGGTCTGGAGATCACCGCCGACATCGACATGGGCTTCATGCGCTGGCTGACCGTCGGCGTCCCCGGCCACCCCGAGCGGCAGATCCTCCTGGAGAGGCCAGGTGCTCCGGCGATGTCGGAGGAGACGGCGGAGCAGGTGCGCGAGCTGGTGACCAAGGGCGCCATGGGCGGTTGGTTCATCCTCACCACGGACGACTGCCGCAAGACCTACGAGGAGCTGCTGGAGAAGGGCGTGGAGTTCACCCAGGAACCCACCGAGCGCCCGTACGGAATCGACTGCGGCCTGCGCGACCCCTTCGGCAACCGCATCCGCTTCACCCAGCCGAAGGTCTGAGACGGGGTGAACGGACGCCGGGCGGGACCCGGCCGGAGCCCGGTGGGGAAGCTGCCCGCCGGGGAAACCGCTGGGCGCGGGCGTTCGGGCCGTGTTCCCCTGCAGCGGTGAAGAGCGAGAGCGCGTCCGGCGCGGACAAGTCCCCGGCCACCCGGCCCCCGACCACCCGGCAGCGGACCGACCGCGACCTCGGTGACTGCGCACGGGTGCTGAGGGAGGTTCACGAGCACGACGGCTATCCGGTGAACTGGCCCGGCCTCCCGGCGGCATGGCTGACGCCGCCCTCGCTCGTCGCCTCGTGGGTGGCGGAACTGCACGGCCGGGTCGCCGGGCATGTCGTCCTGTCCCGGAGTGCCGCGGGAGACGCGGCCCCCGGGCTGTGGAGCGCTCGTACGGGGACGGGCACCGACGCCACCGCCGTGGTCAACCGCCTGTTCGTCGCCCCGTGGGCCCGCGGTCACGGGATCGGCGCGCTGCTGATGGCGCAGGCTGTCGCAGAAGCGAAGGATCGCGACTTGCATCCTGTGCTCGACGTGGTGGCTTCCGACACCGCGGCGGCAGCTTTGTACGAGCGGCTCGGCTGGCAGTTCCTGGCCACGGTCGAACAGCAGTGGAGCCCGGAGCAGAAGGTGGCCGTCCGGTGCTATGCGGCGGCAATTTGAGGGTGGTGCCCTGGTCACAGCCACTCGTGGCAGTCGAGCAAGGGCGGAAGCCGCCGCGCACTACTGGACCGGGCCGGCGCCGGACGCGGCGTGCCCGTGGAGCCCGGGGCGGCGGCGCCGAGCACCACGGGGGTCACCGGCCTACCAGATCGCCTCGACCCACTCCGGGTGGTCGATGAACGGGTTGCGGTTGTGCTGGTAGGAGTCGTGGATGACCTGGTTGCGGCGCTGCTCGAAGGCGTCCGGCGGGTCCTGCTCGTTCCACGCCTTCAGCACGGAGAGCTTGCCCATGTACGGGTTGCTGCCGTTGTTGACGCTGTTGTTGGGCTCCAGGTCGGCCCAGCCGTCGCCGCCCTCGTAGCGGACCGCCATGTAGAGGATCATGCGGGCCACGTCGCCCTTGACGGCGTTGCGGGGCTCGAAGGAGTCGGAGTCGGTGAGGCTGCCGCCGCCGTTCGCGACCGCGCTGCCCCCGTTGTCGAAGTCCTTGTTGCCGCGGACGCTGTTGACCTGGACGTCCGTCGGGCGCAGGTGGTGGATGTCGGTGCCGGGGCCCGTGGCGGTGCCGAAGTCGCCGTGGGACTTGGCCCAGACATGCTCGCGGTTCCAGTTGCCGGTGTTCCCGCCGTTGAGGGACTTGCTGCGGGAGACCCCCGAGTACAGCAGGATCACGTTGCCGCTGTTGTTCGGGTCCTGGTCGGTGGCCTTCAGCGCGTCCCAGACCGCCGAGTAGGAGAGCTTCGTCTGGCTGCTGATGATCGTGTGCAGTGAGGACTTGAGGGCTGTCCCCGTCTTGCCGACCGCGTTCTTGTAGTACGTCGAGTCGTAGTCCGCGGTCGTGGCCGTCGCCGTGGTTGCGCCCGTGCTTGTGGCCGTGGCGGGGGTCGCGGTCAGGGCGGGAACGGCGAGGGCGGTGAGGGCGGCGGCAGTGGCGAAGGCCAGTGCCTTCCGGCGTCCGGTGCGCATGCGTATCGCGAGCATGGGGGGTGTCCGATCTACGCGAGTTGAACGAGGGTCTTCGCATCGTGACATGTGCATGAGGTTGCAGGAATGTACATGACGTGTCGATCGCGTGACGTCCTTGGGGAGGGGCACCCCTCCCCGGCGTCGGCCGCCCCGAATGTTGCGGAGGGATGAAATCCGCTTCGATGCGCGTTGATGCCTTCCGGTAGATCAGGACCAGATCAGGACCGGATCAGGACGACCGGAGGGCACCCGCGTGACACCGCAACAGGGATGGGCACGGCGACTGGCCGCGTACGCGTGGCGGCACCCCAAGGACGTCGTCCTGGCCCTGGGCTCCTCCCTCGGCGGCATGGCCGTGATGGCGCTGGTCCCGCTGGTCACCAAGGTGATCATCGACGACGTGATCGGCGACCACAGTCGCGCCATGGCCCCCTGGGCGGGTGCTCTGATCGGTGCCGCGGCCGTGGTCTACGCCCTCACCTACGTCCGCCGCTACTACGGCGGCCGGCTCGCCCTGCACGTCCAGTACGACCTGCGGACGGAGATGTACGGGACGATCACCCGGCTCGACGGCCGCCGTCAGGACGAGCTGTCCACCGGGCAGGTCGTCGGGCGGGCCACCAGCGACCTCCAGCTGATCCAGGGCCTGCTCTTCATGCTGCCGATGACCATCGGCAACATCCTGCTGTTCCTGCTCTCCCTCGTGATCATGGCGTCGCTGTCGCTGCCGCTCACGGCCGTCGCCCTCGCCGTCGCCCCCGCCCTGTGGTGGATCGCCAGGCGCAGCCGCACCCGGCTGCACCCGTCCACCTGGTACGCGCAGGCCCAGGCGGCCGCCGTCGCCGGCGTGGTCGACGGTGCCGTCAGCGGGGTGCGCGTGGTGAAGGGCTTCGGGCAGGAGGAGCAGGAGACGGGGAAGCTGCGCGAGGTCGGCCGGCGGCTGTTCGCCGGGCGGCTGCGCACCATCCGGCTGAACTCCCGGTACACCCCGGCCCTCCAGGCCGTCCCCGCCCTCGGCCAGGTGGCGATGCTCGCGCTCGGCGGCTGGCTCGCCGTGCAGGGCCACATCACGCTGGGCACGTTCGTCGCGTTCTCCACCTACCTCGCCCAGCTCGTCGGCCCGGTCAGGATGCTCGCCGTCGTGCTGACCGTCGGCCAGCAGGCACGGGCGGGCACCGAGCGGGTCCTGGAACTGATCGACACCGAGCCGTCCATCGCCGACGGCACCAAGGAGCTTCCCGCCGACGCCCCCGCGACCGTCGAGTTCGACGACGTCTCCTTCGGCTACGACCCTGAGCGCCCCGTCCTGAACGGCCTCTCCTTCGAGATCGGGGCCGGCGAGACCCTCGCCGTCGTCGGCGCCTCCGGCTCCGGCAAGTCCACCGTCTCGCTGCTCCTGCCGCGCTTCTACGACGTCACCGGCGGCGCCGTCCTCGTCGGCGGGCACGACGTGCGCGAGCTGACCACCGAGTCGCTGCGGGCCGCGATCGGGCTGGTACCGGAGGACTCCTTCCTCTTCTCCGACACGGTGCGCGCCAACATCGCGTACGGCCGCCCGGACGCGACCGAGGAACAGGTCGTGGCCGCCGCCCGCGCGGCCCAGGCCGACCGGTTCATCACCGAGCTGCCCGACGGCTACGACACCACCGTCGGCGAGCACGGACTGACCCTCTCCGGCGGCCAGCGCCAGCGCGTCGCGCTCGCCCGCGCCCTCCTCACCGACCCGCGCCTGCTGGTGCTCGACGATGCCACCTCCGCCGTGGACGCCCGCGTCGAGCACGAGATCCACGAGGCACTGGCCGAGGTCATGCGCGGTCGCACCACGCTGCTGATCGCGCACCGTCGCTCCACCCTCAACCTCGCCGACCGCATCGCCGTCCTCGACGGCGGCCGGCTCGCCGACCTAGGCACCCACGAGGAGCTCCAGCGGCGCTCCGCCCTCTACCGCCGGCTGCTCACCGACCCCGACGAGCTGGGCGGCGTCTCCCCGGGCCACACCCCGCCCGCCGTCCTCCACCAGGACGACACCGCCGACACCACGGTCCGTGCGGAGCTGGACGCCGAGTTCGACGCCGAACGCGAGGTCACCCCCCGCCTGTGGACCGGCGACCGCGAGCCCAAGGACACCGCCCTGGCCGGCAGCCCGGCCACCCCCGAACTGCTCGCCCAGGTCGCGGCGCTGCCCCCGGCGGTCGACGTCCCCGACATCGACGAGCGCCGGGCCGTGCGGCCGGAGGAGTCCTACGGGCTGCGCCGCCTTCTGCGCGGCTTCCGCCGGCCCCTTCTCCTCAGCCTCGCGCTCGTCGCCGTGGACGCCGGAGCGGGCCTGATGCTGCCGGTGCTGATCCGGCACGGCATCGACGCCGGTGTCACCCGGGCCGTCCTCGGCGCGGTCTGGGCGTCGGCCCTCCTCGCCCTGCTCGCGGTGGTCGTCCAGTGGGCGGCGCAGACCGGTGAGATCCGGATGACCGGACGCACCGGCGAACGCGTGCTGTACTCGCTGCGGCTGAAGATCTTCGCCCAGCTCCAGCGGCTCGGCCTCGACTACTACGAGCGCGAGCTGACCGGCCGGATCATGACCCGGATGACCACCGACGTGGACGCGCTGTCGACGTTCCTGCAGACGGGCCTGGTCACCGCGTTCGTCTCGGTGGTCACCTTCTTCGGCATCATGGTCGCCCTGCTGGTGATCGACGTGCAGCTCGCCCTGATCGTCTTCACCACACTGCCCCCGCTGATCATCGCCACGTACTTCTTCCGCCGGGCCAGTGTGAAGGCGTACGAACTGGCCCGGGAGCGGGTGTCGGCGGTCAACGCCGACCTCCAGGAGTCGATGTCCGGGCTGCGGATCGTGCAGGCCTTCGGGCGCGAGCTGCTGGGCAACCGGCGGTTCGCCGAGCGCAGCGACAGCTACCGGGCCGCCCGTATCCGGGGCCAGTGGCTGATCTCGGTGTACTTCCCGTTCGTGCAGTTCCTGGCGTCGTCGGCAGCGGCGGCGGTCCTCGTCGTGGGCGGGAACAGGGTGGACAACGGGACGCTGACGGCGGGCGCGCTGGTCGCGTACCTGCTCTACATCGACCTGTTCTTCGCCCCGGTGCAGCAGCTCTCCCAGGTCTTCGACGGCTACCAGCAGGCGTCCGTCTCCCTGGGCCGTATCCAGGAACTGCTCCGGGAACCGGCGTCCACCGAAGACGCCGCGACACCGCTCGACGTGCCTTCCCTGCACGGCCAGGTCGTCTTCGAGGACGTGTGCTTCGCCTACGGGGACGAGGAGGAGGCGCTCAGCGGCATCGACCTGCGCATCCCCGCCGGGCAGACCGTCGCGTTCGTCGGCGAGACCGGTGCCGGGAAGTCCACCCTGGTCAAGCTGGTGGCCCGGTTCTACGACCCGACCGGGGGCAGGGTCACCGTCGACGGCACCGACCTCAGGGACCTCGACATCACCGCCTACCGGCACCGGCTCGGCGTGGTCCCGCAGGAGGCCTACCTCTTCCCCGGCACGGTCCGCGACGCCATCGCCTACGGCCGCCCGGACGCCACCGACGCCGAGGTCGAGGCGGCGGCCCGCGCGGTCGGGGCCCACGAGATGATCGCCACGCTGGAGGGCGGCTACCTGCACGAGGTCGCCGAGCGCGGCCGGAACCTCTCCGCCGGACAGCGCCAGCTGATCGCGCTGGCCCGCGCCGAACTCGTCGACCCCGACATCCTGCTGCTCGACGAGGCCACGGCCGCGCTCGACCTGGCCACCGAGGCCCAGGTCAACCAGGCGACCGACCGGCTGGCGGGACGGCGTACGACGCTGGTGGTCGCGCACCGGCTGACCACCGCCGCCCGCGCCGACCGGGTGGTCGTCATGGACCACGGCCGGGTCGCCGAGGACGGCACGCACGACGAGCTGCTGGCCCAGGAAGGGCGGTACGCCGCGCTGTGGCGGACCTTCGTCGGAGAGGCCGAACCGGAGGAGCCGGTCGGCGCGGGGCGGTGAGGTGAGCCCGAGGGCGTGACGCGGCACGTGCCCGCCGGATCGGGGCACGGGCGCGGGGCGTACGTGGGGCGTGCGCAGGGGGCGGGAAGGCGGGTGGGCAACCATCCGGCGTACGCCGTGCGTCCGTACACCTGTACGCCGTCGGTCGCGGCAGGTGCGGTGCGGGCGGTGCGGGCTTCGATGCGGCGCGGGCTTCGATGCGACGTGATCCGGTACGGGGAGGAACGGCAGTGGGAAGTGGAGCGATACACCGGCGACTCGCGCTCGGCCTGGCGGTGCTGACCACGGCGGGGCTGCTGGTGGTCGCCGCGCCGGGCGACGCACAGGCCTCGGCGCACTGCCCCGGACGCAAGATGCGCACCCTGCCGTTCTCCACCGGCTCGGTCGTCGTCTACAAGCGCGGCGGCTACCTCTGCGCCGTCACCCTCACCAAGAAGCCCGGCACCAAGCGGAAGATGTCGGTGAGCATCCGGGCGCGCGGCGGCCGGCCGGTGGTCGACGAGGGCCACTACAAGTACCACGCCGGCCCGGTGACCGTGCACGCCGGACGCCGCTGCGTGTGGGTGAGGGGCAGGGCGGCCGGCGGGTCGGTCAGCTCCGGCTGGATCCTGTGCTGAGCGCGCGCCCGGGACCGAGTCGGAATTTCCGTCCCACGTAAGGCCTTTGCCCCTCTCTGTACCGAGGGGTATCCCCATGTCCCCTAGTGCTGGGGCGAGTTGGTCGGCTAGTTTCCCGGCCACATCTGTTTGACAGGGGAGTGTGCATGCGCAAGGCGCTCAGATGGCTGCTGACGCTCACGATGCTGATCGGCACGGTGAGTGCGGCGAGCGCGGCCACCGCCGCCACCGCCGCCGAGACCGACGTCACCGCCGGCACCGACATCAAGGAGAGACTGCTCTCCGTCCCGGGCATGAGCCTGGTCGAGGAGAAGCCCTACACCGGGTACCGCTTCTTCGTCCTCAACTACACCCAGCCGGTCGATCACCGCAGGCCCTCCAAGGGCACCTTCCAGCAGCGGATCACCGTGCTGCACAAGGACGTCGCGCGGCCGACCGTCTTCTTCACCGGCGGCTACAACGTCTCGACGACGCCCCGCCGCAGCGAGCCGACCCAGATCGTGGACGGCAACCAGGTCTCCATGGAGTACCGCTTCTTCACCCCGTCCCGCCCGGACCCGGCCGACTGGTCCACACTGGACATCTGGCAGGCCGCGAGCGACCAGCACCGTATCCACAAGGCGCTGAAGGGGATCTACTCGGAGAACTGGATCTCCACCGGCGGCTCCAAGGGCGGCATGACCGCCACGTACTACGAGCGCTTCTACCCGCGTGACATGGACGGCGTCGTCGCCTACGTCGCCCCCAACGACGTGGTGAACAAAGAGGACTCCGCCTACGACCGCTTCTTCGCGAAGGTCGGCACCAAGGAGTGCCGCAACCGGCTGAACGCGGTGCAGCGCGAGGCGCTGGTCCGCCGGGCGCCGCTGGAGAAGAAGTACGAGGCGTACGCCGCCGCGAACGGCTACACCTTCGACACCGTCGGCAGCGCGGACCGGGCGTACGAGGCCGTCGTCCTCGACTACGTGTGGGGCTTCTGGCAGTACAGCACGGTGCAGGACTGCGAGCAGATCCCGGCCGACGCCAAGAACGCCACCGACGACGAGATATGGACCTCGATCGACACGATCTCCGGCTTCTCGTTCTACACGGACCAGGGCCTCAGCCCGTACACGCCGTACTACTACCAGGCCGGTACGCAGCTCGGTGCGCCGACGATCGGCTTCCCGCACATCGAGAAGAAGTACATCCGCTACGGCTACCAGCCGCCGCGCACCTTCGTGCCCCGCTCGATCCCGATGTCGTTCGAACCCCGGGCCATGCGGGACGTCGACACCTGGGTACGGAACAACGCCCGGCAGATGCTGTTCGTCTACGGCGAGAACGACCCGTGGGGTGCCGAGCCCTTCCGGCTCGGCAAGGGCGCGCGCGACGCGTACGTGCTGACCGCCCCCGGCATGAACCACGGTGCCAACGTGGCCGGGCTGGTCGACAAGGAGAAGGCGCTCGCCACGGCCCGCATCCTCGACTGGGCGGGCGTCGCGCCGAGCGCGGTCAAGGAGAACCCGGCCGAGGCGAAGCCGCTGGCGAAGTTCGACCGCAAGCTGGACGTGCGGGACATCCAGCGGGAGCCGGCGCTGCACCGGTAGGAACAATGGTGCTGCACCGGTGGGAGCAGCGGTGGCGAACGTATGACAGGAGCGGCCGCCGCTCACACCGGACTGGCGCAGCCCACCGGTGAGCTGCCGCCGAGCCGGACATAGAGGGTCGTGGACGCCGGGCACTGGGACCTGGCGTCCACGGCCTCGGTCACCCTGTACTCCGGCCGCTGCTGCCCCTCGCCGTCGCAGGCCGTCTCGCGGACCTGACCGTCGTCCAGCCCGCGCACGCAGTCGCCGACGATGGTGCGAGGTCCGCCCCCGCCGCCGGGATCGCCCGGGTGCGGGGGCTGGAGGTTGCGCATGCAGGCGTAGCCGCGCGGCACCGCCCCGTCGCCGTCCTCGTCGGACGCGGGGTGCTGCTCGCTGATGTGCAGGACGAAGTCCGTGGTGGCGGGGCAGCGCGGCCCGTCCCGGACGGTTCCGTCGTGGCGGGCGACGACCCGGGCCGCCGCCCGTTCGCCGGTGCACGGCACCTCGGTGAAACTGGTCCGGCCGAACGAACTGCACTCGTCGATCGCGAGGAACACCGCCCCGTAGCCCGAGGTCGGCTCCGGCTCCGGAGCCGGAGCCGATGACACGGACGCCGTCCGCCGCTCGCCCGGGCGGCCGCTCTTCTCGGCGCCGCCGGGTGCGCTCTGGCAGCCGGTCGTCAGGGCCGTGGCCAGCACGGCGAGCGCGCACACCGCCCCCAGGAAACTTCTCACGTGCGTCACCCTCCCCCGAACACCCTCGTCCAGCGTGACCCGCCACAGCGGGTCACACCAGACATACGTCATGCTTTGCGCATGGTGGTGAGGATGCGTCCGGTGTGTGGCGTACGGGCGCTACGTCCAACGGCTACCCGGGTGCGGGAAACCCGGATGCCGTGGTCAGTACCTCAGCCCGTGCCCGACCGGGTACAGCACCGCCGCCGGGTCGTCCGCCCGCTGCACCGGCACCGGCAGCGTCCCGCGCGGCTCCACCCGGCCCGCGATCACCCGGGCCGCCGCCCGCAGTTCGACGTCGGTCCAGGAGTAGGTCGCCAGGTACGCCGGTACGGCGGGCAGGTGGGCCACGTCATACGGGTTGCGGATCGCCACCGCGACCACCGGCCTGCCGGTCGCCAGGAGTCGCTCGACCAGGGTCCGCTGGCTGGAGGACGCCGTCACGTTGTACGTCCCGACGACCACGGCGTCCGCCTCCCGCGCGGCGGTCACGGCCCGGTCGATCGTTGCCGCGGACGGTGCCGTACCGGTGGACAGGGCGGTGGCGGTGAAGCCCAGCTCGTTCAGCGCGTCCGCCAGCACCTCGGTCGGCGGTCCCGTCGTGCCGGACGGGGAGGCAGGGTCGGCGCCCACGACCAGCAGCTTCGGCCGGCGACGCCGGGACAGGGGCAGCACGCGGCCCTCGTTGACCAGCAGGGTGGTGGTCCGTTCGGCGATCCGGTCGGCCGCCGCCCGGTGCGCGCGCGTACCGACCCTGCGGTCCACGCCGTCCGGGGAGGCGTACGGGTCCTTGAACAGGCCCAGTTTCGCTTTCAGGCGCAGCACGCGCAGGATCGATTCGTCGAGCCGCGCCTCGGTCAGCTCGCCGTCCCGGACGGCCTTCAGGACGGCGTTCCACGCCACGTCCAGGGAGGGCGGGTTGAGCAGTTGGTCCACGCCCGCCTTCAGAGCCAGCACCGGCACCCGGTCGTCGCCGTACTTCGTCCGCACGCCCTCCATGCCGAGGGAGTCGGTGACCACGACCCCGTCGTAGCCCAGCTCCTCGCGGAGGATGCCGGTGAGGATCGGGCGCGAGAGGGTGGCCGGATCGTCGGAGTCGTCGAGTGCCGGGACCATCAGATGGGCCGTCATGATCGAGTCGATGCCCGCGGCGATCGCCGCCCGGAACGGCGGCGCGTCCAGCCGCTCCCACTGCTCCCGGCTGTGGGTGATCACCGGGAAGCCGGTGTGGCTGTCGACGGCGGTGTCGCCGTGCCCGGGGAAGTGCTTGGCGGTCGCGGCGACCCCCGACTGCTGGAACCCGGCGACCTCGGCGGCCACCAGCCGCGCCACCGCCTCCGGTTCGGACCCGAAGGACCGTACGCCGATGACCGGGTTGGCCGGGTTGACGTTCACGTCGGCCACCGGGGCGTAGTCCTGACGGATTCCCAGGGCGCGCAGCTCGCGCCCCGCGATCCTGCCGAGGTCGCGCGCGTCGGAGCGGGAACCGCCCGCGCCGACGGCCATCGCGCCGGGGAACAGGGTCGCCGGCTCGCCGACGCGGGCGACGATGCCGTGCTCCTGGTCGGTGGAGATAAGCACCGGCAGCCCGCGCGGCAGGCCGAGGGCCGCCTTCTGGATGCCGTTGGAGAGGCTCGCGATCTGGTGCGGATCGCGGGTGTTGTGCGCCCAGGTGAAGTAGATGATGCCGCCGACCCGGTACTTCTCCAGCAGTTCGGCGGCGGTGCGCACGCCGATCTCCTTGAGGTTGGCGTCGATGTCCGCCTGGTCGGGTTCGGTGGCGGAGTGGCCGTAGACCCGCATCACGAAAAGCTGGCCGACCTTCTCCTCCAGGCTCATCCGGGAGACGAGGGCACGGAGTTTCCGGTCGTCGGGGGAGGCGGGGGTCGAGGGGATGCCGGAGGTGCCGGCCGCGTGCGCGGTGGCCCCGGTGGCCCCGGTGGCGGCGCCGGCGGCGAGGACGGTGGTGACCGCCGTCGTCGCGGCGAGGACCGTACGTCTGGACGGACGCGCGGCGCTCCCCGTGCTTCCCGCGTTCACCGCGTTCACCGGATCCACCGGGTGCTCCGCCGTCTCCGCGTTCTCTGTGTTCCCTGTGCTTCCCGTGCTGCTGTCGGGCACGTGCGCTCCTTTGGGAGGTGATCCACGGGGGATCCGCTGAAGGAAACTTCCAAGGGGTCACCAATATCCGGGAAGTTTCTGCCAGTCAAGGGTGTGCACGAGGGGGCACAGCCGTCGGGGTGGGGCAGGTGGCGTCAGAGGCGGTGCCACGGTTCCGTCGGCCGCCAGGGTTCGGCCCGTGGAGACAGCCGCCACCGCTTCAGGGTTCGTGCCACGGGGCTGGGGACTCCGTCCACCCCCGCCGCACCGCAGGAGGGCCCCGGCATGAAGCGCCGTATCCTGCGGCGGCATTGCTGTTGTTGTCGCAGCAGCAGCCGTCCCTGGCGCCGAAGTTCCCCGCCCTGAACCCGTGCTGACCAACCGATGAGTCACAGCTCACCTTGAAATGGTGGGGGAACTTCTGAGGTGCCGCCACCGTCGTGTTATGTCAAAGTGCGGCAAAGGAAATCCTTCTCATGATCGAAGCGTCAATTTCGGCCTTGCCGGGCCTCATTCCGGTGCTCCTCGTCTCCGTGCTCCTCTTTGGAGGGTGCGCAGCCCTCCTGGCACGTGCAAGGAACTGGCCGGTGGCGGCGGCCAGTCTGTGGACCGCCTCCTTGGTGGCGGTGCTGGTCGTCACTCTGCTGCCCGGCGGCGCCGGAGACACGCTCGCTTCGGTGTCCTGCAACGCGGGCCCTTCGGTTCGGGGCATGGTCACCACCACGTCCGGTCGGCTGAACATTCTGCTCTTCGTTCCCCTGGGCCTTTTCGGCGTGCTTCTCTTCCGCCGGCCGCTCGCTGTGCTGACCGGGGGAATCGCGCTGACCGGAACGGTCGAGCTCCTGCAGGCGCTGCTTCCCCTCGGCCGTGCCTGCAGCCACGAGGACCTGCTGATGAATTGCGCAGGCGGCTTCCTGGGCACCGTGCTGGGGACGGTGTGGCTGCGGGCTCGGCAGGGTCGTTGGCCGCTCATGCGGCGGGACGGCCTTATGGGCGGCGGCCTGCTGATACTGACCACGGTTGCCCTGACCGCGACCTTCCACTTCGCCGTTCCCAGTGTGGCCGGTGGGGCGGGAGTCGTCGCACCGACAGCGGAGCAGGAGGAATGGGGCCGTCGAGCGGCGGCCGACCTGTACGGGCCTGACGCCACGGTGGTGAAAGTGCAGCTGCGCGAGGGTTTCGCGGACGTCCCCACCCGGGTGGACGTAAGCACCGACCAAGGAAGCCTCACGCTTGTCTGGCCTGAGAAGAAGCTGATTTCTGCCTCCTCGTACAACAATCGTGATGACGAAGGAAGCCTGTCTCCGGGCGACGTCAAAAAAGCGGGCGAAGGATTTGCTCGAGGCTGGTACGCGGAAGAAGTCAAAGGCAGTGAGGCAACTTTCGACCAGCTGGGCGACGGCACGAGTAAAGGCCCCTACATCCTGAGCTATCGCCGCTACAGGGATGAAGTGCTGATGCCGATGCGCCTGGACATCACTGTCTCCTCGGCCGGCCGCATCATGTCGGTGACCGCCCGTCCGGAACCCGATCCGGCACTGGAAGATCCTGAAATCGCTCATGAAGAAGCGCAGCGGCGAGCCGAGGAGATGAGCCCCGGTTTCACGGCTGGCGAAACATTTCTCATAGCGCAGAAGGTATACGAGCAATGGCGTCCCGTATGGATAGTGAACCTGCTCCCTAAAGGTGTTCAAGCAGACGAAGGAGACGGTACGGTCGTTTACCTGGACGCAATCTCCGGAACGCCGGTCGAACGTCAGGAGTGAGACATGAGGAGGTCATTCATGGGCGGGTTTCGGAGGCGGGCAAGCCCAAGCCGTGCTTGAACTCGCGATGCGGCTTTTCCGTCATCGGTCCGAGCCGGTCGGACGCAGGGTGGGGACGGCCTGCTCGACGAGTGCGCGGATCTTCGCGTGGGACCGGTTGACGGCCTCCTGGCCTGTGGAAAGGGCCTCCCAGCGGTACCGGTAGGTGATGCGGACGTTCGGCAGGAGCGTGCCGTCCAGAAGCAGACGGGCCTTCGTCGACACGGTGCGGACGGCGTCGGCCAGGGGGCGCGAGGACCGTCAGGAGGTCGACGGCCTCGGCGACCTACCGATAGGCGGGCGTGATGCCGACTTGCTCCACGACGGCCCGTTGTCCGTACTGCCGGCCACCGCGAGCCGCGGTTCAGGACGGCTCGGGAGGCGTGAAGCGGCTCCGTCGTCCCGCGGCACCGGGCCCCGGAAGGCTCGGCACCCGTTTCGACGCCGATGTTCCCCACCCCGGCGCCGCCATCGGCGCTTTGGGAGGGGGCGCGCCGATGGCGGCGGTGCTGCCGGCCGCGGCGCGGCGGAGAGGGTGGGTCGGCGATCGCAGTCAGTGGCGAGTGGCCGACACCGCACCGCGGAGACTTCTCCGGCAGTCCGTGCATTGGACGGGAGGGGACGGGCCGGGGTTCCCGGGTACGGGCGGAAATCTCGGATTGGGGCGGACGTTCGGACCTGGGATGACTGGGGTGACTGGGGTGATTAGGGCGCCTGGGGCACGGGGGGTCGGTGCGCCGAGACGGCGGGCCAGTGGGCGCGCAGGGTGCGGACGGTCTCCGCGATCGCCGGACGGCGGGCCGCGCCGCCCCGCCACAGCGCGTACAGATGCCGTACGGGCAGCGGGTCGAGCGGGACCTCCACCACCCCGTCGGGCAGCGGACCGCGCCCGAGCCGCGGGATCAGGGCGATGCCGAGCCCGGCCGCGACCAGGGCGACCAGGGTCGGGTTCTCGTCCGCCTGGTGCACGATGTCCGGCTCGTGCCCGGCGGTCCGCAGGGTGCGGACCAGCCACTCGTGGCAGACCCGTCCCGGCGGCTGGCAGATCCACCGCTCGCCGCCCAACTCCTCGCGCCGTACCGGCGTGCCGCGCTCCGCGAACGGATGCCCGAGCGGCACCAGCAGATCGCACAGGTCGTCCCCGATGACCGCCTGCTCCACGCCCGCCGGGGCGGGCAGCGGCGCGATGTCCCAGTCGTGCGCGACGACGAGATCGACCGCGCCCTTGGCGACCAGGTCCACGGACAGGTGCGGGTCGATCTCGGTCAGCCGGGTGTCGAGCGCGGGATGCCGCCGCGCCAGGTCGGCCAGTACGGGCGGCATCAGTCCGCGCGCCGCCGACGCGAAGGCGGCGATGGTCAGCCGCCCGGACGGCACCCCGCGCCGCTCCTCCAGCTCGGTCTCGGCCCGCTCCACGATCGCCAGCAACTCCTGCGCGGTGGCGACGAGGTGGTACGCCGCGTCGGTCAGGCGCACGCCCCGGCCCTCCCGCTCCAGCAGCATGGTCCTGGTCTCCCGCTCCAGCTTGGCGATCTGCTGGGAGACGGCGGAGGAGGTGTAGCCGAGCGCCGCGGCGGCGGCCCCGACGGTGCCGTGCACGGACACGGCGTGCAGGGCGCGCAGTCGCTGGAGGTCGAGCATGACGGCTCCCCGATCGGTAAGCGGTGCTTCATCCCACCATGCAGGAATCATCGCTGGTGCTGAAGGGTCGTGGGCGGTGATCCTCTACGTATGCGTCCTTCCCACGTCCTGCTCGCCGTTCTCGTCGCCGCCGTCTGGGGCGTGAACTTCGTCGTCATCGAGATCGGCCTCGACCACTTCCCGCCGCTGCTGTTCTCCGCGCTGCGCTTCCTCGTGGCGGCGGTCCCCGCGGTCTTCCTGGTGGGGCGCCCGAAGGTGGCGTGGAAGTGGATCGTGGGGGTGGGCCTCGCGCTCGGGGTGGCCAAGTTCGGGCTGCTGTTCGTCGGCATGGACGCGGGCATGCCGGCCGGACTGTCCTCCCTGGTACTCCAGATCCAGGCGGTGTTCACGGCCCTGTTCGCGTTCCTGCTCCTCGGCGAACGGCCCGTGCGCATCCGGCTGGTGGGCATGGCGGTGGCCCTGGCCGGGATCGGCGTCGCCGCCGTCGACGAGGGTGCCTCGGGCCCCCTGGGAGCGTTCGCCCTGGTCATCGCCGCGGCCGCCTGCTGGGGCGTGTCGAACGTGCTGACCCGCAGGGCCGCGCCCGCCGACGCCCTGAACTTCATGGTGTGGGTGAGCACGGTGCCGGTACTGCCGCTGCTGGCGCTCTCGCTGCTCCTGGAGGGCCCGTCGCGGGACCTGGAGGCGCTGGGCGCGCTGGACATGGGAGGGGTGGGAGCGCTGCTGTACGTCGCCTGGGGCGCCACCGTGTTCGGCTTCGGGGCCTGGGGATGGCTGCTGCGCCGTCACCCCGCGTCGACGGTGGCGCCGTTCTCCCTGCTGGTGCCGGTCTTCGGGATGTCGTCGGCCGCCCTCTTCCTGGGCGAGCCGGTGTCCCCGCTGCGGTGGTGCGCGGCGGCGCTGCTGGTGGGCGGGGTGGCCCTCGCGTCGTTCGGCGGGCGGACCCGGCGGGCCGGCCTGGGGAAGCCGTCCGCCGACGAGGCGGGCGGGGCCGCCGTGGACGTGGACGGTTCCGTCGACGGGGCGGACGGGGCCGTCGGCCGGGGAAGGCGGCCCGGCCTTGCCGGGAAGGCGAACTGACCCGCCGGGGACGTGGGCGGACCCGCCGGCGGGGTGGACGGTCCGTTGACCGGGAAGGGCGCCCGGCCCTGCCGGGGAGACGGGCGGCCCTGCCGGGGACATGGGCGGACCCGTCGGCCGGGGAGCATGCCCCCGCCGGGGGAGCGCCCCGGCCGGCCGGTCACCGGCAGCCGGTCACGCCGAGTCGTTGAGGAGGCGGGAGAGGTGGGCGCGGCCGGGGGTGAGGAGGTCGGGGAGGGGAGCGGCCTTCTCGTACCAGCGCTTCTCGTACTCCCAGCAGAGCCAGCCGTCCCAGCTGTGGCGGGAGAGGATCTCCACGCAGTCGGCCAGCGGGAGGATGCCCTCACCGAGGAGGAGCGGGGTGGTGTCCTCGGCGGAGGCGATGTCCTTGACCTGGACGTAGCCGAGGTGGGGGGAGAGGGCCGCGTAGCTCTCCGCGGGCTGCTCGCCGCCCAGCCAGGTGTGCATCACGTCCCAGAGGGCGCCCACCTGGCGGTGTCCCACGAGGCCGAGGATCCGCATCGCGTCGGCGCCGGTGCGGTGGGAGTCGTGGGTCTCCAGCAGGATGCGGACGCCGAGGTCGGCCGCGTACTCGGCGGCCGTGCCCAGCCGCCGGGCGGCCGTCGCGTCGGCCTCCTCGGGAGTCTGGTCGGGTGAACCGCCCGGGAAGACCCTGATGTAGGGGGCGCCGAGGTCGCGGGCGAGAGCGAGCAGGGCGCGGATCTCGGCGATGACGGCCTCGTCCTCGCCCGGCGCGGCGACCTTGGGGTAGCCCGCGACGCCCAGGATCTCGATGCCGGCCTCCTTGAACTCGGCGGCGACCTCGGTCCGTTCGGCGGGGGCGAGGCCTGTATGAACCGGTTCCTCGGGGTGGGCGCGCAGCTCGACGCCGTGATAGCCGTGCGCGGTCGCGAGGCGCAGTACGTCGGCCATAGGAAGGCCGGGGACACCGAGGGTGGAGAACGCCAGCTTCATGAGCACGGACCCTACCCGGGACCCGTGGCGCTGACTCCTCCTCGTCGCTCCGGTGTCGCGCACGGGTTCGGGGCGAGGGGGTGGAGCGAGAGGCGAGGGCGCCGGCCGCCCGAGGCGGGCGGCGCCCCCGTGCGGGGGGTGTCAGGCCTCGGCGGGCGTCCCCGAGGACGCTTCGGCGGGTTCCTCCGTGGCGCGGCGGTAGACGCACACCTGGGCGCCCGACTTCGCGGCGGTCGACGAGACCAGCTCGAACGGGCGCTTCGCGCCGTCCGCGGGGAAGATCGACTTGCCGCCGCCCAGGACCACCGGCATGACGAGGAGCTGGAGCTCGTCCACCAGGTCCTCGCTCAGCAGGGTGCGGGCGAGCGTGGTGCTGCCCATCATCGCGAGGTCGCCGCCCTCGGCCGCGCGCAGCTCCCGGATCCGGGCGACTGCCTCCCCGGCGGGGATGAGCCGGCTGTTGTTCCAGGTCAGGTCGGCTTCGCCGAGGGTGCCGGAGACGACGTACTTCGGGAGGCCGTTGATCCGGTCGGCGAAGGGGTCCCCGGCCTGCTGGGGCCACGCCTGGGCCATGGTCTGCCAGGTGCGGCGCCCGTACAGCAGCGCCTCGGCCCGGCCCAGCGACGCGTCGAAGGCGCCACCGAGGACCTCCGGGTCGAAGTAGGCGTGCGACCAGCCGCCGTGGGCGAAACCGCCGTCGGTGTCCTCCTGGGGGCCGCCGGGGGCCTGCACGACACCGTCGAGGCTGATGAACTCGGTGATCACGATACGCATGGCTGCCGCTCCTGGTATTCGCTGAGGCGATGACGCAAGTGCAGACCGACGGTAGCGGCGGAACTCATCGCCGCCGCCGAAACCGCGTACTCCGACCGGGCGAGGCAGCCACCGGCCCCAGGACGGACACAGCCGTCGGCACAGGGGCAGCCACCGGCCCCCGGACGGACACAGCCGTCGGCACGGGGACAGCCACCGGCGCCAGGACGGACACAGCTTCCGGCGCCGGGACGTGCCCCGGCCGCCCGCTCACACCCGCGGCGCCCCCGAGGACCCCCGCACCATCAACTCACCCCGCACGGAGGCGATCCCGCCGGGCGGCGGCTCCTCGCGGCCCATCGCGATGCGGCCGGCCCGCGCACCCGCCTCGGCGAGCGGCAGCCGTACCGTCGTCAGGGCGGGTACCGCGTCGATGCTGAACGGAAGGTCGTCGAAACCGGCGACCGACACGTCGTCGGGGATCTTCCGGCCGGATTCCCGCAGCGCCGCGCACGCGCCCAGCGCGACGGAGTCGTTCGCGGCGACCACGGCGGTCAGCGCGGGGTCCCTGCGCAGGAGTTCGAGGGCGGCCTCGTAGCCGGAGCGGCGATCGTAGCGGCCGTGGACGGTCCAGCGGGGGTCCTCCTCGATGCCGTGCGCGGCCAGCGCGGCCCGGTGTCCTTCGAGGCGGTGGCGGGTGGTGGTGCGCTCCTGCGGGCCCGCGACGTAGCCGAGGCGGCGGTGGCCGAGCCCGATCAGATGCTCGGTGAGCTCCCGGCCGCCGCCGCGGTTGTCGAAGGTCAGCGCGATCGCCCCGGTGTCCGGTGCCGGCGGCCGGCCGCACAGCACCACCCGGGTCCCGGCGTCCGCCAGCTTGCGCAGCTTCGCGTCCATCGCCGCCTTGTGCGGGGCGTCCTCGATGGCGCCGCCGGTCAGCACCACCGCCGCGGCCCGCTGCCGCTGGAGCAGCGTGAGGTACGTCAGTTCGCGTTCCGGGGAGCCGCCCGTGTTGCACACCACCGCGAGTCTCTCCCCACCGGCCCGCCCGCCCGGACCCCCGATCTCGCCCTGGATCGCGCTCGCCATGATCCCGAAGAACGGGTCGGCGATGTCGTTCACCAGGATGCCCACCAGGTCGGAGGTGGCGGCGGCCAGGGCGCTCGCGGGGCCGTTGAGTACGTAGTCGAGTTCGTCCACCGCCTTCAGTACCCGCTCGCGGGTGGAAGTGGCCACGGGATAGTTCCCGTTCAGCACGCGCGACACCGTCGCGGGGGAGACCTGCGCGCGGGCCGCCACGTCCGCCAGGGTCACCGTCATCTCTAGTCCTCCGGTCGCGCATCTCGTCGTAGCGGCGTCGTACGGCGCCGTGCCGATCGACGCCGTACCGATCGGCACCGTACCGACGCCGGCCGCCTGTCCGGGCGTGTCCGGGCACAGAACCCGATGCCCCGCCCGACCAGACCCTATGGCCACGCGTCCACTTGTTCGCCCCCTCGAACAAGTCGGGTTCTCCATGGTCTTGTCCGGACCGCCGTTCAGAGGCTAGCTTCTAGATACATAGAAAGCGCTTGCTGTGGCGTTCACCAGTCACCGGGCCACCGGCCGTCAGTCGCCGGCCGCGGTGCGTGACGGGTGAGGCGTACGCGGCGCGCGGGGACCGCGTACGAAGGGAACGACGTGACACGCAAGACGGTGCGTATCGCCATGAACGGTGTGACCGGGCGGATGGGCTACCGGCAACACCTCGTCCGCTCCATCCTGGCGCTGCGCGAGCAGGGCGGCCTCGACCTCGGTGACGGCACCGTGCTGTGGCCGGAGCCGATACTGGTCGGCCGCCGCGAGCACGCGCTGCGCGCGCTGGCCGACCGGCACGGCCTGGAGCACACCTCCACCGACCTGGACGCCGTGCTCGCCGACGACAGCGTCGACATCTACTTCGACGCCCAGGTCACCTCCGCCCGCGAGGAGGCCCTCACCAAGGCGATCGCGGCCGGCAAGCACATCTACACCGAGAAGCCGACCGCCACCGGCCTCGACGGCGCCCTGGAGCTGGCCCGGCGGGCGAACGCCGCCGGGATCAAGCACGGCGTGGTGCAGGACAAGCTCTTTCTGCCGGGCCTGCTCAAGCTGAAGCGGCTCATCGACGGCGGTTTCTTCGGCCGGATCCTGTCGGTGCGCGGTGAGTTCGGCTACTGGGTCTTCGAGGGCGACTGGCAGTCCGCGCAGCGCCCGTCCTGGAACTACCGCGCCGAGGACGGCGGTGGCATCGTCGTCGACATGTTCCCGCACTGGGAGTACGTGCTGCACGAGCTGTTCGGCCGGGTGCGCTCCGTCCAGGCACTGGCCGCCACCCACGTCCCGCAGCGCTGGGACGAGAACGGCAAGCCCTACGACGCCACCGCCGACGACGCCGCCTACGGCGTCTTCGAACTCGAGGGCGGCGCCATCGCCCAGATCAACTCCTCCTGGGCGGTCCGCGTCCACCGCGACGAACTCGTCGAGTTCCAGGTCGACGGCACCGAGGGCTCCGCCGTCGCCGGACTGCGGGGCTGCCGCGTCCAGCACCGCTCCACCACCCCCAAGCCCGTCTGGAACCCGGACATCCCCGCCACCGAGGTCTTCCGCGACCAGTGGCAGGAGGTCCCGGACAACGGTGAGTTCGACAACGGCTTCAAGGCCCAGTGGGAGCTGTTCCTCAAGCACGTCTATGCCGACGCCCCCTACCACTGGGACCTGCTGGCCGGCGCCCGCGGCGTCCAGCTCGCCGAACTGGGCCTGAGGTCGTCGGCCGAGGGCCGCCGCCTCGACGTACCGGAGATCGCGCTGTGACCATCGAACTGCCCGACGCGCAGGGCCGGTTGCGGACGTACGAGCCCCGTGCCGAGCCCCTCGCGCTCGCCGCCGGAGCCCCCTTCACCTCCCGCACGGTCTTCTCCGCGGCGCACGTCGTCGCCGACCCGTACGCCGACACGACACCCGACTCGCCCGCCGCCGTCGACTGGGACGCCACCCTCGCCTTCCGCCGCCACCTGTGGTCGCACGGCCTGGGCGTCGCCGAGGCGATGGACACCGCCCAGCGCGGCATGGGCCTGGACTGGGCGGGAGCGGCCGAGCTGATCCGCCGCTCCGCCGCCGAGGCGAAGGCCGTCGGCGGCCGCATCGCCTGCGGCGTCGGCACCGACCAGATCGCCTCCGGCACGCTCGCCGAGGTGCGGGCGGCCTACGAGGAACAGCTCGCGCTCGTCGAGGAGTCGGGCGCGCAGGCCATCCTGATGGCGTCCCGCGCGCTGGCCGCCGCCGCCCGCTCGCCCGAGGACTACCTGGAGGTGTACGGCCACCTGCTGCGCCAGTGTGCCGAGCCGGCGATCCTGCACTGGCTCGGCCCCATGTTCGACCCGGCGCTGGAGGGCTACTGGGGCTCGTCCGACCTGGACGCGGCCACCGACACCTTCCTGGAGGTCATCGCCGCCCACCCCGACAAGGTCGACGGCATCAAGGTCTCGCTGCTGGACGCCGGCCGCGAGGTCGCCCTGCGCCGCCGCCTGCCGCAGGGGGTGCGCTGCTACACCGGCGACGACTTCCACTACCCCGAGCTGATCGCGGGCGACGAGCAGGGCTTCAGCCACGCCCTGCTCGGCATCTTCGACCCGCTCGGCCCGCTGGCGGCGCAGGCGGTCCGCGTCCTGGACACCGGGGACACGGCCGGCTTCCGCGCCCTGCTCGACCCGACGGTGGAGCTGAGCCGGCACCTCTTCCAGGCGCCCACCCGCTTCTACAAGACGGGCGTGGTGTTCCTGGCCTGGCTGGCCGGCCACCAGAACCACTTCGCCATGGTCGGCGGCCTGCAGTCGGCCCGCTCGCTGCCGCACCTCGCCCGCGCCTACGAACTCGCCGACGGCCTCGGCCTGTTCCCCGACCCGAAGCTCGCCGAGGACCGCATGCGGACCCTGCTGCACCTGTACGGAGTGACCCCGTGACCGACCCCGTCAACGCTCTCGCGCGTTTCAGCATCAACCAGATGACGGTCAAGCAGCTGTCCCTGCCGGAACTCGTCGACGCCTGCCGCGACCTGGGCGTCCCCGGCGTCGGCCTGTGGCGCGAACCCGTTCAGGCCTACGGCGTCGAGGCGGCGGCGAAGCTGGTCCGGGACGCCGGCCTGACGGTGACGACCCTGTGCCGGGGCGGCTTCCTCACCGCGATCGACCCCGCCGAGCGGGCCGCGGCCCTGGCCGACAACCGCCGCGCCGTCGACGAGGCCGCCACCCTGGGCACCGACACCCTGGTCCTGGTCTCCGGCGGCCTCCCGGCCGGCTCGAAGGACCTGCGCGGCGCCCGCGAACGCATCGCGGACGCCCTGGCGGAGCTGGGCCCGTACGCCGAGGAGCACGGGGTGCGCCTGGCCATCGAGCCGCTGCACCCCATGTACGCCTCCGACCGCTGCGTGGTCTCCACCCTCGCCCAGGCCCTGGACCTGGCCGAACGGTTCCCGGCCCGGCAGGTCGGCGTCACCGTCGACACGTACCACGTCTGGTGGGACGACACGGCGCCCGCGCAGATCGCCCGGGCCGGCGCCCAGGACCGCATCCACACCTTCCAGCTCGCCGACTGGACCACCCCCCTGCCCGAGGGCGTCCTCAACGGCCGCGGCCAGATCGGCGACGGGAGCATCGACCTGCGGGAGTGGCAGGGCCACGTGGAGGCGGCCGGCTACACCGGTGCCATCGAGGTCGAACTCTTCAACGACGTCCTGTGGGCCGGGGACGGCCGCGAACTCCTCGCCGAGACGGCACGACGGTTCGTGGAGCACACGGCGTAGCGTGCCCCGTCCGCCCTCTCCTCGGAGAGCCGGAAAAGATCTTGAAAAGACCGTGCAACCCTCTTCGTACATCGTGGGTCGTACCTGATGTCAGAACTTCTGTGGGGGACCCGGGGGGATCCGAGAGGTTCTGAACAGGGGAGGGACAGGGGGAGGGGACCGAGGGGGCCCGGCCACGTGCCGGACCCTCTCGAAGTTTTTCCGCGCGCGGCGGGCCCGCTCTCCCGGACTGCCCTCTTGGCGGCCGTTGTTTCGGCACCTGCCCGGCGCCCTCCGGGCAGGAACACGTACGCGCCGCCCCACTGGGGGAAACCAGAGGTCAGGACGGTGGCCATGCCGTCCGCGCCCCGGGCCGCGATGACGGAGGCGTCACGCACCGCTCCTCGCTGGGATGTGCCGGTCATGGCTCGGGAGCGTAACCGCCTGCTCCGACAGCCAGGCAGCGAACGGCACGTTGAGTACGGCGGGGTGAGCGATGCCACGGCCGTGAGGGCGTGGGGGGCGGAGACGCCGACGAACAGGAACAAGGGCCGGCCGGCGTACTGCTCGGCGACGGTCGAGGCGTGGTCGGCCTGGTGGTGTGTGGAGTCGGGCTCCGGGGAACGGAACTCGGGCCGCCGGCGGTCCTCGCGGAACATGTCGGGCAGCACCCACCCGAGCGGCGTTTCCCGCGAGAAACAGGTCACGCCACCCACGCACGCGGCCCGGTAGCCGTGCTGGGCGAGCCCGGTGAAGGTGCCGGGGGCGGTGTCACGGGTCTGCTCCCGCCTCCACGCCCTCGCGGTCACCTCACCGCAACCGCCATGTGGGCCGCGGTCGACTCCCGCGGACTCGGCCGCGCACAGAACCGCATGGGGAAAGCCATCGCCCTCTCAGATGGACTGAAAATCGCCTATGCACCCGTTGTGTGCAGTTGGAGACTCTGGCCGTTCGATCCTGACGTTTTTTCAAGACTCGGGGGACAGCAATGACTTTCCTGCACGTTCGACGTACCCGGACCACCGCGCTGGCCGCGGTTGCGGCGGCAGTGGCCCTCGCGCCTCTCCTCATCGCGACCGACGCCGGCGCGTTGGGAAACAACCGTGCCGTGGGCCGCAGTTGCGGAACGAACTACGTCTCCAGCGGCCACAACGGAACCGCCACCGAAGGACACAGCTGGGCGCAGACCACAAAGCAGAGCGGTACATGCGCGGGCCGACTGAGTGCGGCCCTGGAGCGCAATGACGGTTACTGGTCCACGCGGGTCTATGGAACAAACCAGTCGGCCTACGCGACCGCGAGATTCAACAGTAGGGCCGCGTCCGGTCTGCACTGGGGCTGCGACAACTGCAACGTGACCCGGTCCTGATCCGTGCGCGCGACGGTGGTCGTCATCGGGCTGCTCCTGGTGACGGCGACAGGTTGTTCCCCGGCCACCGGTGAAGGTGGCCGGGGAATTCCCGCTGACGATCCCCTGCCCGGACAGGCGTGGGCACTGGGGGACGGCGAGGTCACCGCAACGGAGTACCGCACGGCGATGGACCGGTTCATCTCCTGCGTCCAGGACGCGGGCTATCCGGTGAGTGATCCGGTACGCAGCCCGGTGGACGGTGTGACCCTGCTGTACGACATCGAGCCCGGTGGCGAGCCAGAGGTCTACAACGAGGCCGTGCAGCGCTGCAATCTCTCTCATCTGTCGATGGTCGAACCGACCTTCGTCGAGGCCCAGCGGCAGGTGATGGACAAGAAGCTGCGCCCCGCGGTGGCGGACTGCCTGCGCCACCAGGGGGTCGCGCTGACCGGTCGGGAACGCAACGTCGCGGAATTCGCCGCAGCCGCCACGGACGAACCGATGGCCGTCGAGTGCGTGACAAAGGCATGGACCAAGGTCTATCCCGAACTGCCGGACCAAGTACCCATTCGTCTCTGATGCGTGTCGGCTCTCAGAGGAACACCCCGCACCGCGGCAGCACGTTCGCGTATGGCCGGCCCTCGCCGGTGCGGACGACGAGCCGGGCGGGGAGGGTGACGGACTCACCGGGCCGCCCCTCGATCCGGTCGACCAGCGCGCGCACGGCGGCCCGCCCGAGGTCGCCCGTGGGCTGGGCGATCGCGGTGACCGGCGGATCGGTGTGCACGAACCAGGGGATGTCGTCGAACGCGGCGAGCCCGATGTCCTCGGGAACCCGCAGCCCACGCGCGCGGACGGCGTCCAGCGCGCCGAGCGCCATCAGGTTGTCGGCGGCGAAGACGACCTCGGGCGGCTCGGGCAGGTCGAGGAAGCCCTCGGTGACCCGGCGGCCGCTGTCGGCCTGGAAGTCGCCCTGGCCGATGAAGGCGTCGGGAAGGGGGAGCCCGTACACGCCGAGCGCCTCGCGGAAGGCGCCGACGGCCTCCTCCCGCGAGGGGCCGGAACCGGTCACCGCCGGCCGGCGTCGTGATGCTCATGGAGCAGGGCGGGAGCACGATGGGCGAGGAACCGACGTGGGCGGAACTGCTGCTGATCTTCGTCCTCGGGGCGGCGATTCCCGCGATCGTCGGGGGAGCGGTGATCTTTCCCTGGTCGGACTGACGGTGTGGGCGACGGCACCGCTGCGGCGCCGCAGGCGGACCCGCTCCGAAGAGGGCTAGGCGGGTCCGCCGGTCACGGCGAGTGCCCGGCCGGCGTGCGAGTGCCGACTCACCGGTGCTCTACCCGGGGGGTGGGGTCTCCCGTACCCGAGCCTGGTGCCGACGGGCTTTGAGCCGGTTCCCGCAGGTCTTCATCGAGCACCACCGTGCGGTGTTGGCGCGACTGCGATCCAGAAGGAAGAGGCGGCATTCGGGGTTCTCGCACGGCCGCAGGCGGCCGGGCAGGCGTTCCTTGACGTCCGCCCACGCGAGCACGAGTTCCACGGCGAGCCTGCGCTCCGGCGGCACCTCCAGGTGCCACTCGACGCCCGACGCGCTGGGCTGCGGGACTTTGTGAACGCCTGCGAGGACTTGGCGCAGACGGGGCTCCGCCGGTGTGCCCGACTCCGCCGCCTGGAGCGCGTCCCGGGCGGTGCGCAGCCACCCGCGCTCCTCCTCGCCGCCGAGGCCCCCGTGCTCCCGCGCCCACCCGTCCATCTCCTGGTCGTCACGCCACAGGTCCTGGCGTCGGCCCTCCGTGACAGGGGTGCTGTTCAGTGCCTGCATCAGGGCTTGGTCGTCCAGCACGGCCCTCACCTTCCCGGCTAACTCCATCAAGTCGCTTGACAGGTTACTCCCAGGGCGGTCTACTGGACACCGAGCGATAACCATCAAAAGCCATTGAAGGGGTTAGCCATGGTTGAGATCCGCCACCAGTACGCGACGGTGCGGGGACATCGCGTCTTCTACCGCGAGGCGGGGCCCCGCGAGGCGCCCACGCTCGTGCTCCTGCACGGATTCCCCTCCAGCTCACGCATGTTCCGCCACCTCATTCCGGCGCTGGCCGACCGATTCCACGTCATCGCCCCCGACCACCTCGGCTTCGGCAACTCCGACGCCCCGCCCGTGGACGCGTTCACCTACACCTTCGACTCCCTGACCGACATCACCGAAGCCCTTCTGGCCCGGCTCGGCGTCACCCGCTACGCCGTGTACGTCCAGGACTACGGCGCACCCATCGGCTGGCGGCTGGCCCTGCGCACTCCGGACGCGATCACCGCGGTGATCACGCAGAACGGCAACGCCTACGAGGACGGCTTCGTACCGGACTTCTGGAAGCCCGTATGGGCGTACGGCGAGGACCCGGGCCCCCGGACCGAACCCGCCGTCCGCAGCGCCCTCTCGCTCGACGCCATCCGCTGGCAGTACCTGCACGGAGTGGACCGGCCCGAGCTGGTCGATCCCGACACCTGGGCCACCGACCACCGCGAGGTCAACCGGCCGGGCAACGACCTCGTGCAGCTCGCCCTGTTCCGCGACTACGCCGCCAATCCGCCCCTCTATCCCCAGGTACACGCCTACTTCCGGGAACGCCGGGTTCCTCTCCTCGCGGTCTGGGGCGCGGGCGACGAGATCTTCGGCCCGGACGGAGCACGCGCCTTCGCGAGGGACCTGCCGGACGCGGAGATCCACCTGGTTCCCGGAGGCGGACACTTCCTGCTCGAAAGCCACCTGGACACCGTGGCCGGGTACATGCGCGGGTTCCTGACCGTCATCGGATCACCGGCATGAAGTCCGTGAAGGGTTCCCGGAGCGGGTGAACGGGCTCCTCAAGACCGAGGCCCGGTCGGTGCACGCCGCTCCTTCACATTCGGAAGAGTCCTAGGCGGTTCCGGAGAGGGTGGCCAGCTCGCACCACACGTACTTGCCCCGGTTGCCCTCCCTGGCCGGCGGCTGCCAGCCCCACACATCGGCGCAGGCCCGCACCAGCGCGAGTCCCCGCCCCGACTCCCCTTCCTCTCCCCGCTCGAACGGCGCCGGCGGCTCGGGCGGTTCGGGGTCCGCGTCCCACGCCCCGATCCGCAGCGTCCCCGGGGGCGACCAGCGCACGCGCAGGGCGGCGGGCCCCTTGATGTGCCGCACGGCGTTGGACACCAACTCCGCGCTCGTCGCTTTTCGAACGCTCTTTCATAGGGTGGAGGGCGCGTCGCTCTCTCCCGAGCGGTCGCACGACTTCATTCACAGGCTGGCGAAGGAGTTGTGAGGCGCTTCATGGACACCTCAGGCAACTGGCGGAATTCGTCCTATTCCGGTCCGGGCGACGGCGACTCGTGCGTGGAGATCGCGCACAGTCCCACCCGCATAGCCATACGCGACTCGAAGATCCCCACCCGAGCCACCCTCACCTTCCCCACCACCGCCTTCGCCCCCTTCCTCGAAGTCCTCAAGGAGTCAGCGAGGGGGTTGTGACGCGTACGCGGCTGTTTCCGAGGCGGGGCTCAGGAGGGCGTCGGCAGCGTCTGCGGACGTGCCTCGTGTCCGGCGAGGTAGAGCCTCAGGCGTGTGAGGTCCTCGGCCTCGACGAACACCTGCTGCCCCCAGTACGTGGTGAGGCGGTGGGCGACATCGACCAGCCGGCGGCGGTCTTCCGGCGTGTACGCCGGGAAACGCGCAGAGCCGTGGTCGGCGATCTCGTTCCCGAGTTCACTGAAGAGCACGGCCCGGAAGCGCTGCTCCTCCTCGTCGGTCAGCGGTGCGGCAGCGGCCTCGGTGGGACGCAACCGGACGTTGTGGAGGTCTCGCATCACGCGCGGCTCGCCATCTGCTCGAGTGGGTTCGCGAGAGCCTACCGACTCCGACCTTTTGGGCAGGGCGCGCCCTGTCACACCCCACCGGTACCGTCGGACCATGTCCAACCAGTCCGCAGCGGCCCCCGGTGAACGGCGACTCGCCACCCTCGAAGGTGTCCTGGAACGCATCACGTACTCCAACGAGGAGAACGGCTACACGGTCGCCCGCGTCGACACCGGCAGAGGTGCCGCCGACCTGCTCACGGTCGTCGGGGCGCTGCTCGGGGCGCAGGTGGGCGAGTCGCTGCGGATGGAGGGGCGCTGGGGGTCGCACCCGCAGTACGGGAAGCAGTTCCACGTCGAGAACTACACGACGCTGCTCCCGGCCACCGTCCAGGGCATCCGCCGCTATCTCGGTTCCGGGCTGGTCAAGGGCATCGGGCCGGTCTTCGCCGACCGCATCACGCAGCACTTCGGCCTGGACACCCTGACCGTCATCGAGGAGGAGCCCAAGCGGCTCATCGAGGTCCCCGGCCTCGGGCCCAAGCGGACGAAGAAGATCGCCGACGCCTGGGAGGAGCAGAAGGCGATCAAGGAGGTCATGCTCTTCCTCCAGACGGTGGAGGTGTCCACCTCCATCGCTGTGCGGATCTACAAGAAGTACGGGGACGCCTCGATCTCCGTCGTGAAGAACCAGCCCTACCGGCTGGCGTCCGACGTCTGGGGCATCGGCTTCCTCACCGCCGACAAGATCGCCCAGTCCGTCGGCATCCCGCACGACAGTCCGGACAGGGTCAAGGCCGGTCTGCAGTACGCGCTGTCACAGGCCACCGACCAGGGCCACTGCTATCTCCCCGAGGAGAAGCTGATCGCCGACGCGGTGAAGCTGCTCCAGGTGGACACCGGGCTCGTCATCGAGTGCCTCGCCGAGCTGGCCGCCGAGCCGGAGGAGGGCGAGGACCCCGGAGTCGTACGGGAGAAGGTCCCCGACCCGCAGGGCGGTGACCCCGTCACCGCCGTCTACCTGGTGCCCTTCCACCGCGCCGAACTGGCCCTCTCCGCGCAGCTGCTGCGCCTCCTGCGCACCGGTGAGGACCGGATGCCCGGCTTCCGGGACGTCGCCTGGGACAAGGCGCTGGCCTGGCTGAAGGGGCGTACGGGCGCCGATCTCGCCCCCGAGCAGGAGGCCGCCGTCAAACTGGCGCTCACCGAGAAGGTCGCCGTCCTCACCGGCGGCCCCGGCTGCGGCAAGTCCTTCACCGTGCGCTCGATCGTGGAGCTGGCCCGCGCGAAGAAGGCCAAGGTGGTGCTCGCCGCTCCGACCGGGCGCGCCGCCAAACGGCTCGCGGAGCTGACCGGCACCGAGGCCTCCACCGTCCACCGCCTGCTGGAACTCAAACCCGGCGGCGACGCCGCCTACGACCGGGACCGGCCGCTGGACGCCGACCTGGTGGTGGTCGACGAGGCGTCCATGCTCGACCTGCTGCTGGCCAACAAGCTGGTCAAGGCGGTGGCCCCGGGCGCCCACCTCCTCTTCGTCGGCGACGTCGACCAGCTCCCCAGCGTCGGCGCGGGCGAAGTGCTCCGGGACCTGCTGGCCGACGGCAGTCCCGTCCCCGCCGTCCGCCTCACCCGCGTCTTCCGCCAGGCCCAGCAGTCGGGCGTGGTGACCAACGCGCACCGGATCAACGCCGGACAGCACCCGCTCACCGACGGCGTGAAGGACTTCTTCCTCTTCGTCGAGGACGACACGGAGGAGGCGGGCCGGCTCACCGTGGATGTCGCCGCGCGCCGCATCCCGGCGAAGTTCGGACTCGACCCGCGCCGGGACGTGCAGGTCCTGGCACCCATGCACCGGGGCCCGGCCGGCGCCGGCACGCTGAACGGTCTGCTCCAGCAGGCCGTCACCCCCGGCCGCCCCGATCTGCCCGAGAAGCGGTTCGGCGGCCGGGTCTTCCGCGTCGGCGACAAGGTCACCCAAATCCGTAACAATTACGAGAAGGGTGCGAACGGGGTCTTCAACGGCACCGTCGGCGTGGTCACCTCGCTCGACCCGGTCGATCAGCGGCTGACGGTGCTGACGGACGAGGACGAGGAGGTGCCGTACGAGTTCGACGAACTGGACGAGCTGGCCCACGCCTACGCGGTGACCATCCACCGTTCCCAGGGCAGCGAGTACCCGGCCGTCGTCATCCCGGTGACCACGGGCGCTTGGATGATGCTGCAGCGGAACCTGCTCTACACGGCGGTCACCCGGGCCAAGCGGCTGGTCGTCCTCGTCGGCTCCCGCAGGGCGATCGGACAGGCGGTCCGCACGGTCTCGGCCGGCCGGCGCTGTACGGCGCTCGACTTCCGGCTCGCGGGCGCCTGAACCATCGTTGTTGCTGCCTTTCGTCCCCCTCCCGAAAGAAAAATGATCGATCAAATGAGTCGGGAACGTCACAGAGGCCTTCCGGAAGGGGAACACAAGAGGCAGGATGAGCAAGTTGGCGGCACTCAGTGCCGCGAATAGGCCCGATGGTCGACCCCGAGTGCACTCTCCTGAGCCAAGTGGGGGATGGTAGAGACAGTCAGGGCACCTCGAAGGTGAGGCACTACGTCGGTGAGGGATGACGTGAGCGACAACTCTGTAGTACTGCGGTACGGCGACGGCGAGTACACCTACCCGGTGATCGGCAGTACGGTCGGTGACAAGGGCTTCGACATCGGGAAGCTCCGTTCCCAGACCGGCCTGGTGACGCTGGACAGCGGTTACGGCAACACCGCCGCATACAAATCCGCGATCACGTACCTGGACGGCGAGGGAGGCATCCTCCGTTACCGCGGGTACCCCATCGAGCAGCTGGCCGAGCGCTCCTCCTTCCTGGAGGTCGCCTACCTGCTGATCCACGGTGAGCTGCCGACCGTCGACGAGCTCGGCGCGTTCCGGGGCGAGATCACGCAGCACACCCTGCTGCACGAGGACGTCAAGAACTTCTACACGGGCTTCCCGCGCGACGCCCATCCGATGGCGATGCTGTCGTCGGTCGTCTCGGCGCTGTCGACGTTCTACCAGGACAGCCACAACCCGTTCGACGAGAAGCAGCGCCACCTCTCCACGATCCGGCTGCTCGCCAAGCTTCCGACGATCGCGGCCTACGCGTACAAGAAGTCGATCGGTCACCCGTTCGTCTTCCCGCGCAACGACCTCGGCTACGTCGAGAACTTCCTGCGCATGACCTTCTCCGTCCCGGCCCAGGACTACGAGCTCGACCCGGTCGTCGTCTCGGCCCTGGACAAGCTGCTCATCCTGCACGCGGACCACGAGCAGAACTGTTCGACCTCCACGGTGCGCCTGGTCGGCTCCTCGCAGGCGAACATGTTCGCCTCGATCTCCGCCGGCATCTCCGCCCTGTGGGGCCCGCTGCACGGTGGCGCCAACCAGTCGGTGCTGGAGATGCTCGAGGGCATCCAGGCCGACGGCGGCGACGTCGACTCCTTCATCCGCAAGGTGAAGAACAAGGAGGACGGCGTCCGCCTGATGGGCTTCGGCCACCGGGTCTACAAGAACTTCGACCCGCGCGCCAAGATCATCAAGGCCGCCGCGCACGACGTGCTGTCCGCCCTCGGCAAGTCCGACGAGCTGCTGGACATCGCGCTCAAGCTGGAGGAGCACGCGCTCTCCGACGACTACTTCGTCTCGCGCAGCCTCTACCCGAACGTGGACTTCTACACCGGTCTGATCTACCGGGCCATGGGCTTCCCGACCGAGATGTTCACGGTCCTGTTCGCCCTCGGCCGGCTGCCGGGCTGGATTGCCCAGTGGCACGAGATGATCAAGGAGCCGGGCTCCCGCATCGGCCGCCCCCGCCAGATCTACACGGGCGTGGTGGAGCGCGACTTCATCCCGGTCGAGGAGCGCTGACCGAACGCGGCACGCGACGCGACCACCGAACGGCACGCCCCTCGGGGCGTGCCGTTCGTCGTGCAAGCGGTGGCACCCGACGACGGGTGGCCGTCTCGTCGTCGGTCCCTGTCGGTCCCTGTCGGTCTCGTACGGCAAGCTCACCAACGGCTCCCGGAGGCGAACCGGGCCTCAAGAAATACAGAAGGCGCCCTGCGTCGGTCCCCCCACGGGCCGACGTCAGGGCGCCTTCCCATGTCCCGGTGCGGATTCCCCCCACGGGATCCGGCCGGGCGTCTGTGAAGATCAGCGCCTGAATCGCTGTCTCTGAGCACGATGAGCGGAACTCATCGCGCCCGTGCGGTCTGCCGGGACGCGCACGGTCGAGAGGGCCGCTCAAAGCTCTCCGATGTACGTGCCCCGGCAACGCAGCTCCGGGAAAGTCCCCCAAGACATCCCCAGATGTCAGGTCGCGCCCCCCAAGACGCTTCCTGACATCGCCAACTTAGACCTTCGAACCCCTTCGATGGTTACGTTCACATCACTGTGACCTGCGTCTCTTGCATGTGTCCGTTAGGTGCGCAACGGTCCTGAATTACCGACGCGCCCCAAGGGTAAGGAAGATGCGCGAGCCTTGTGAAGAGCTTATGTGAAATGTCGTACCGGACTCCAGGGGTTGAGGTCAGTTGAGACCTCAATGAAACGAGCGCAACCGCAGGCTGTTGGTGACGACGAAGACCGAGGAGAAGGCCATGGCGGCCCCCGCGATCATCGGGTTGAGCAGCCCGGCCGCGGCCAGCGGCAGCGCGGCGACGTTGTAGCCGAAGGCCCAGACGAGGTTGCCCTTGATGGTGGCGAGGGTGCGGCGGGACAGCCGGATGGCGTCCGCCGCCACCCGCAGATCACCGCGTACGAGGGTCAGGTCGCCGGCCTCGATCGCTGCGTCGGTGCCGGTGCCCATGGCCAGGCCCAGATCGGCGGTGGCGAGGGCGGCGGCGTCGTTGACGCCGTCGCCGACCATGGCGACGGACCGCCCCTCGCCCTGCAGTTGCCGGACGACGGCGGCCTTGTCCTCGGGCAGAACCTCGGCGATCACCCGGTCGATGCCGACGGCCCGGCCCACCGCCTCGGCCACGGTGCGGTGGTCGCCGGTGAGCAGGACGGGGGTGAGTCCGAGGGCGCGCAGGTCCCGGACGGCCTCCGCGCTGGTCTCCTTGACCGCGTCCGCGACGGCGAGGACCCCGCGTGCGGTTCCGTCCCAGCCGACCACGACGGCCGTGAGCCCGCCCTTCTCGGCCTCCTCCCGGGCCCGCTCCAGCTCCGGCGGCAGCCAGGAGACCGCTCCGAAGACAGCTCCGGAGCCTGCCTCCGGGCCCCCTGCGGCGGCCGGCCCGTGGCCCAGCCGCCCCACGACCACCTCATGGCCGTCCACGCGCCCGCGTACGCCCCGCCCCGGGACGTTCTCGAAGCTCTCGGCCGAAGGCAGTGTCCCCGCCCGTTCCTCGGCGCCGGCGGCGATCGCGCGGGCGATCGGGTGCTCTGAGGCGTGTTCCAGGGCGCCGGCGAGCCGCAGCAGCTGCTTCTCGTCGGTGCCGTCGGCGGTGTGGACCTGCTGGAGGGTCATCCGGCCGGTGGTGACCGTGCCGGTCTTGTCGAGGACGACGGTGTCGACGCGGCGGGTGGACTCCAGGACCTCGGGGCCCTTGATGAGGATGCCGAGCTGCGCGCCGCGCCCGGTGCCCACCATGAGCGCGGTCGGGGTGGCGAGGCCGAGGGCGCACGGGCAGGCGATGATCAGCACCGCGACGGCCGCGGTGAAGGCGGCGACGGTGTCGCCGGTGGTGCCGAGCCACCCGCCGAAGGTGCCGGCGGCGATGAACAGCACCACGGGAACGAAGACCCCGGAGATCCGGTCCGCCAGCCGCTGCACCTCGGCCTTGCCGTTCTGCGCGTCCTCCACGGCCCGTGCCATCCGCGCGAGCCGGGTGTCGGCGCCGACGCGGGTGGCCTCGACGACGAGCCGGCCGCCCGCGTTGACCGTGGCACCGGTGACGGTGTCGCCGACGGTGACGTCCACCGGCACCGATTCGCCGGTCAGCATCGACGCGTCCACGGCGGAGGAGCCCTCGACCACGGTCCCGTCGGTGGCGATCTTCTCCCCGGGACGTACGACGAACCGGTCACCGGCCGCCAGTTGCTCCGCCGGGACGCGTACCTCGCGCACCCGGCCGCCGCCCTCGTCACGGAGCACGGCGACGTCCTTGGCGCCCAGTTCCATCAGGGCTCGCAGGGCGGCGCCCGCGCGGCGCTTGGAGCGGGCCTCGAGGTAGCGGCCGAGGAGGATGAAGACGGTGACGCCGGCGGCGACCTCCAGGTAGATCATGGAGGCGCCGTCGGCGCGGGAGGCGACGGTCAGCTCGAAGGGGTGCCGCATGCCGGGCATGCCCGCGTCGCCGAGGAACAGCGCCCACAGGGACCAGCCGAACGCGGCGAGCGTGCCGACGGAGACCAGGGTGTCCATGGTGGCCGCGCCGTGCCGCAGGTTGGTCCAGGCGGCCCGGTGGAAGGGCAGCGCACCCCAGACGACGACGGGGGCGGCGAGGGTGAGCGAGAGCCACTGCCAGTTGTCGAACTGCAGCGGCGGGATCATCGCGAGCAGCACGACGGGAAGGGCGAGCACGGCGGAGACCGTCAGCCGGTCGCGCAGGGCGGTGAGCCCGGGGTCCGCCGGCGCGGTGTCCGTCCCGCCGGTCCCGTTCGGCCTGTCCGGTGCGGACTCCCGTGCGGAGGCCGGTGAGGGCGGGGGCGCGGGTTCCTCGGCGGTGTAGCCGGTCTTCACCACGGTGGCGATGAGATCGGCGACCCCGGTGCCGGCGGGGTAGGCGATCCGGGCCTTCTCCGTCGCGTAGTTCACCGTGGCGCTCACGCCGTCCATGCGGTTGAGCTTCTTCTCGACGCGGGCCGCGCAGGAGGCGCAGGTCATCCCGCCGATGAGCAGCTCGACCTCGGAGGCGGGCGGGGCCTCCGAGGTCGTGGGGGTTGTCGGGGTCTTTGGACCCGCAGGGTCGGCGGGTATCGGTGCTCCGGCGGCGGTGGTGCTGGTCATGTCCGTACTCCAGGCAGGTCCGGGACTCCGGAGGGGTCGAGGTGTCCCCGGTGGGCTCGGGCGTGTCGTCCTGGCGTGTCGTCCTGGCGTCGGGCCGAGCCGTGGTGGCGTCAGGCGGGGCCGATGAGCTCGAAACCGGCCTCGTCGACGGCAGCGCGGACGGCCTCCTCCTCGAGCGGGGCCGCGGAGACGACAGTGACCTCGCCGGTGGCGGCGACGGCCTTCACCGAGTCGACCCCGGGGATCTCGGAGATCTCGCCGGAGACGGCGCCTTCGCAGTGGCCGCAGCTCATGCCGCTCACCTTGTAGACGGTGGTGACGGAGCCCTGGGTGTCGGTCTGGGCGGTCATGTCATTGCTCCTCGTCGAGGCGGATGGGGTCGAGGAGGTCCACGGGGCCGGGGCCTCCACTTCCAGACTATACCCCTAGGGGGTATGAATCCATGAGCAGCGGGTCGAGATAGCGAAAGAGGACATTTTTCAGTTCCTGGACATAAGCCTCGCGCTCGGCGCCCTCGTGGGCGAGGATCAGCTCCAGGCCGCCCTTGTAGATGCCCACGCACATCCGGGACGTACGGGCGATCTCCTCGGTGCGGGCGTCGGGCAGGAACGGGGTGAGCAGCGCCTCGACCCGGCCGATCAGGGCGGCGTGCAGGGCGTCGTGCTCCTGCGCCATGGCGCCGGGGACGTCGGGGCCGTGCATCAGGGCGAAGAAGACCGGGTGGCGGCAGTTGAAGTCGACGAAGCGGTCGACGGTCGCCGCGATGACCTCCTCCAGTGGGGTCTCGGGGGCGATCGGCCGCAGGGCCTTCCCGTACGTCTCCCGCATCTCGTGCATCAGCCGGTCGCTCAGCTCGACCGCGATCGCTTCCTTGTTCGGGAAGAACTGGTACAGCGTGCCGGGGGAGACGCCCGCCTCGCGGGCGATGGCATTGGTGCTGGCCGCCGTGTACCCGGTGGTGCAGAAGACGGAGGCGGCCGCCTCGAGCAACTGGGCGATGCGCCGCTCGCCGCGCGCCTGTCTGCGGCGGGGCCGCTCGTCGGCCGTCTGCTCCATGTCGGTCCTCCTGGTCCTGTCGGGCACGTGGTCCCCGTTTCTGTGCTGCTTCTCCGGTGCGGCCCCGCGTGCCGTCCGGTGTGCGGCTCCGTGCGCGGCCGCCGTGCGTACGAAGTCTTCCGCGGGTGTTCCGTACGCGTTTTCCGCAGTGATTGACAAACGCGAGCGGGTGCTCGCATTCTGGTGAAACACGAGCGACCTCTCGTGTTTGCCATTTTATGGCAACGGCACAGCCATGCCGCCTGCCCGCGTACGCGCGGACCGCGAGGCCCCGGACCAGCACGGTGCGCGAGCAGCACGCACAAAGCGCCTGCCGGGGTGGGGCCGGGGCACGGTTTCACTGTGAAAAGGGGACACCGCAGGATGACCGAAGTCAACGAGCCACCGCGCGTCGGAGGCTGGACCCGGTTCGTGACCGCCCGGCCGCGGCTCGCCCTGCTGGCGGCGCTGGTGCTCACCGTGCTGGCCGTGCTGGCCGGCAGCGGGGCCGCCGACCGGATGAGCAGCGGCGGCTGGGAGGACCCGGACGCGGAATCCACCTACGCGGCCGAGGCCATCGAGCGGGAGTTCCCCGACTCCCAGCCCAACCTCCTGCTGCTCGTCGACGCGGGCGACGCCTCGGTGGACGATCCGGCCGTCGCCGCCGAGGCCGGGCGGCTCGCCGAGCGCCTGGCCGGCGAGGAGGGGATCACCGGCGTCGGCTCCTACTGGCAGACCCGCTCACCCGCCCTGCGCGCCGAGGACGGGCACGAGGCACTGATCGCCGCCCGCATCACGGGCGACGAGACGGCCGTGGGCGAGACCCTGGACCGCATCACACCCCTGTTCCGCGGCGAACAGGGCGTGGTGGAGGTCGGCGTCGGCGGCCCGGTCGCCGTGCGGCACGAGATGCAGACCATCATTCAGGAGGACCTGCTGCGGGCCGAGCTGATCGCCCTGCCCGTGACGCTCGTGCTGCTGGTGATGGTGTTCGGCAGCGCCGTCGCGGCCCTGCTGCCGCTCGGCATCGGCATCGTCGCGATCCTCGGCGCCAACGCGATCCTGCGCGGGCTCACCGAGTTCACCGAGGTGTCGGTGTTCGCGATGAACCTCACCACCGCGCTCGGCCTCGGCCTGGCCATCGACTACGCGCTCTTCATCGTCCGCCGCTTCCGCGAGGAACTGTCCGCCGGAGCCGAACCCCTCACCGCCGTCGGCACCACCCTGCGCACGGCCGGGCGCACGGTGCTCTTCTCCGCCCTCACGGTCGCGGTGTCCCTGGCGGCGATGCTGCTCTTCCCACAGCACTTCCTGCGGTCCTTCGCCTATGCCGGCATCGCCGTGGTGCTGCTGGCCGCGGCGGCGGCGCTCATTCTGCTCCCCGCCGCGCTGATGATCCTCGGCCACCGCGTCGACGCCCTGGACCTGCGCCGCCTGCTGCACCGCAAGCGGCCCGCGAAGGCCGCCGGAGAGGAGGGAGCCGCCTGGGGCCGCATGGCGACGCTCGTGATGCGCCGTGCGCCGTTCTTCGCCCTGGGTACCACGGCCGTGCTGGTCCTGCTCGGACTGCCCTTCCTGGGCGTGAAGTTCGGCACCGCCGACGACCGCCAGCTGCCGTCCACCGCCGCGTCGCGCGTGGTCCAGGACCACATCCGCGAGGGCTTCCCGGGCAGCCCCGGCGGCAGCCTCGGCGTACTCGCCGAGGGCCGCGCCACCGAGGCCCAGTACGCGGCCTACAAGGAGCGCGTCGCCGAACTCCCCGAGGTGGTACGGGTCGACGGGCCGCTGGTGAAGGGCGATACGGCGTACTTCACGGTGCAGCCGAAGGGCGAGGCCGTCGACGACCCCGCCCAGCACCTGGTGGGCGAGCTGCGCGCGGTGGACGCCCCGTTCGACACCCACGTGACGGGCGCGGCGGCCGTGCTGGTCGACTCCAAGGACGCCATAGCCGAACGCTTGCCCGCGGCGGCCCTGTTCATCGTGACCGTCACCCTGTTCCTGGTGTTCCTGCTCACCGGCAGCGTGCTGATACCCGTCCAGGCGGTGCTGCTCAACGCCCTCAGTCTGACCGCCATGTTCGGCGCCGTGGTCTGGGTCTTCCAGGACGGCCATCTCTCCGGCCTGCTCGGCTTCACCAGCCCCGGCTCCGTCGAGACGACCCTCCCGGTCATCATGTTCTGCGTCGCCTTCGGCCTCTCCATGGACTACGGCGTGTTCCTGCTCTCCCGGATCAAGGAGGAGTACGACCGTGGGGGCACCTCCCACGCCCTTAAGGCAGTGGGGGACGGGAACCATGAACAGGCCGTCCGGCACGGCCTGCAGCGCACGGGCGGACTGATCACCGCGGCGGCCGTCATCCTGGCGGTGGTCATGGTCGCGATCGGCACCTCGCGCGTGACCAACACCAAGATGCTGGGCCTGGGCATCGCACTGGCCGTGCTGATGGACGCGATGATCGTCCGCAGCCTCCTGGTCCCCTCGGTCATGCGGCTCACCGGCCGGGCGACCTGGTGGGCCCCGGGCCCGCTGCGCCGGTTCCACGAGCGGTTCGGGCTCAGCGAGGGCGAGTCGGCACCGAAGCACGTCGAGGCCGGGGCAGGGACCGGAGGGGCTGAGTCCGAGTCCGAGTCCCAGTCCGAAACCGAGCCGGCCCGGACGACCGTGTGACCGGACTGAGTGACTGGGCAACTGAGTAACTGGAACGGCTGGAACGACTGAACTACTGTGCCCCACCTGCGTGGTGGGGCACAGCAGTTGCCGTGTGCGGGACGGGGGTCAGGGGCGTGGCCGGTTGCCCGGCCGGGAGGCCACCCAGCGGCGTACGGTGTCCGCGTACCAGTACGGCTTGCCGCTCTCCACATGGTCGGGCGGGGGCAAGAGGCCGTGCTTGCGGTACGAACGGACGGTGTCCGGCTGCACCTTGATGTGCGCCGCGATGTCCTTGTAGGACCACAGACGTCGGTCGGTCATGCGTCGTACCTCCCCGCGAGCACCACGGAGGCGGCCAGGGGTCGGCCGTCAGGGGGAGCCGGGTGCTGCGCTGGCGATCACCAAGCGTTCTGCCCGGTGAACGACGCCGTACGAGGGCGGAGCTGCGTTGTGCGCCGGACGTGACGGAAAGCCCGCGCACATGGGACATGCGTGACACGAGCGGGGTATTTGTGACACAAGTGAAGCAAAGATGTATGTCGCGCCACCGGCGGGCCGGGTTGACCCGCCCCGCCGAGACCCTCGATCTGCCCGGGTTGCCCCTCGGCCCGCGGACCGGCCCGGGCGTGCTCGCCGCGTGGGCCGCGGCCGCGCTACCGGCCGGCGGCTGTGAAGACACCGTCCGGCGGGGCGCCGGCTTGCTGTCTCCCCTGGACGGTTCGTCTGTTCCGGGGACGTAAGGTCAAGATCTCGTCCTTATGTCTGGACAAAGCATTGACAGGGCTTCGCCTCCACGGCTAGAACCGGGGGGAGCCATGTGGGGACGACAACGACGAGGCGACGCCCTCCACGGCGGCAGGAACGACGACACGAACGATGACACGAGCGGCGGCGCGAGTGACGCGACCGCCGTCCCTGCTCCGGGGCGCCCCTGACGGCCCCGGCACCGAACGCCTCCGGCGCGGGCGGCCACTTTGCTTTGGCAGGAGCGAAGTGCGTGCGACGACTCCCCGTCCGCTACGGCCCCGCGCCGGAGGTCTCCGTCCGTCACCGGTCACGGGCGAACGCCTCGCGCCGCCCCGCGTGCCTGCCCGAAAAGCCGGTACCACCCGCCCGGCATGGGCGGCCCCAGGGAGTTCGCGGTGCGGTCGTGTACCACGGACGCGGTACGCGGTGGGGGACGCGTACGCCTGGAGGAGGTGGCGGGGTCGGCCTTCGGGCGGCATCGGGACGCCGGATCGACCCCGTACCGTGGACGCATGGATCTTCGACTGCGCGGACTGCGGTGGCCCACGTCATGGCGGCCCCGGCGGACCGTCGCGGCCGCGGCCGCGGTCGTCGTGCTCGCCGGGGCCGGCACCTGGACCGCCGTCGCCTCCGACGACTCGGCGCCCGCGGTGGACCGGGCCGACCGCGTCATGACGGTGGCCGACGGCGGTGACGGGAGTGACGAGGTGCGCATCGACACCTCGTACTTCACCGCCGGTCCGGCCGGCCGCCGTCCCGCCGTCCTGCTCGGGCACGGCTTCGGTGGCAGCAAGGACGACGTACGGCAGCAGGCCGAGGAGCTCGCGCGCGAGGGGTACGCGGTGCTCACCTGGTCCGCGCGCAGCTTCGGGAAGTCCACCGGGAAGATCGGGCTGAACGACCCGGACGGCGAGGTCGCCGACGTCTCCCGGCTCATCGACTGGCTCGCCGAGCAGCCCGAGGTCGAGCTGGACAAGGACGGCGACCCGCGCCTGGGCATGGCCGGCGCCTCCTACGGCGGCGCCATCGCGCTGCTCACCGCCGGGCACGACGACCGGGTGGACGCCATCGCCCCGGCGATCACCTACTTCGACCTCGCCGAAGCGCTGTTCCCGAACGGCGTGTTCAAGAAGCTGTGGGCGGGCATCTTCGTCAACTCCGGCGGTGGCTGCGAGAAGTTCGAGCCCGCGCTGTGCCGGATGTACGAGCGGGTCGCCGAGTCCGGCGCCCCGGACGCCCAGGCCGTCGCGCTCCTGAAGGAGCGGTCCCCGTCCGCCGTCGCCGACCGCATCGACGTGCCGACGCTGCTGATGCAGGGCCAGTCCGACTCGCTGTTCCCGCTCGGCCACGCCGACGCCGCCGCGCAGGCGATCCGCGCGAACGGCGCCCCGGTCGACGTCGACTGGATCGCCGGCGGGCACGACGGCGGTGAACCGGAGGCGGACCGCGTCCGCGCCCGCACCCGGGCCTGGTTCGACCGGTACCTGAAGGACGACAAGGGCGCCGACACCGGTCCCGCCTTCCGCGTCACCCGCACCGGAGGCGTCGACTCCACCGACGGACGGGCCGTGCTGAGCGGTGCGAGCGCGGACCGCTACCCGGGCCTGACCAGTGGCGGGAAGTCCTTCCCGCTCACCGGACGCGAGCAGAGCTTCGCCAACCCGGCCGGCGCCAGTCCGCCCGCCGTCTCCGCCCTGCCCGGCCTCGGCGGTGCCGGCGGCCTCTCCCAGCTGTCGTCCCTCGGCGTCGGCGTCTCCCTGGACTTCCCCGGCCAGTACGCCCGCTTCGAGTCCGCCCCGGTCACCGGCGACCTGCGGATCACCGGCTCGCCGACCGCCACCGTCCACGTGAAGTCGACCAGTGACGACGCCGTCCTCTTCGGCAAGGTGTACGACGTCGGCCCGGACGGACGGCAGCAGGTACTGCCCTCCCAGCTGGTCGCGCCGATCCGGGTCGAGGACGCCAAGGCGGGCAAGGACGTCACCGTCACGTTCCCGGCCGTCGACCACGAGGTCCGGCAGGGCCACCGCCTGCGGCTCGTCCTCGCCTCCACCGACCTCGGCTACGCCTCCCCGGCCGCCCCGGCGACGTACACGGTCGCCCTGAAGAGCGACCTCACCGTGCCCACCGCGCCCGAGGTGGCCACCGCGGCGGCCCCGCTCCCCTCCTGGGTGTGGTGGCTGCCGCTCGCCGGAGCCGTCGTCGCCCTCGCCCTGGTGCTGAGCGGCCGCCGCCGCACGACGGCCACGCCCCCCGATCCCGAACTCGCCGGCGTACCGCTGCAGATCACCGGCCTCAGCAAGCGCTACGCCCGGTCCGCCGACCGGTACGCCGTACGGAACCTGTCGTTCCGCGTGGAGAAGGGCCAGGTCCTCGGCCTGCTCGGGCCGAACGGCGCGGGCAAGACCACCACCCTGCGCATGCTGATGGGCCTGATCAAGCCCGACGGCGGCGAGATCCGCGTCTTCGGCCACGCCATCCGGCCCGGCGCGCCGGTGCTGTCCCGGGTCGGCGCCTTCGTCGAGGGCGCGGGCTTCCTCCCGCACCTGTCCGGCCGGGAGAACCTGGAGCTGTACTGGCAGGCCACCGGCCGCCCGCCACAGGACTCCCGCATGGAGGAGGCCCTGGAGATCGCGGGTCTCGGCGACGCTCTCGCCCGCGCGGTGCGCACCTACTCCCAGGGCATGCGCCAGCGCCTCGCCATCGCCCAGGCCATGCTCGGCCTGCCGGACCTGCTCATCCTGGACGAACCCACCAACGGCCTGGACCCGCCCCAGATCCGCGAGATGCGCGAGGTGATGATCCGGTACGCGGCCGCCGGACGCACGGTGATCGTCTCCAGCCATCTGCTCTCCGAGGTCGAGCAGTCCTGCACCCACCTCGTCGTCATGGACCGCGGACAACTGGTCCAGGCAGGTCCGGTGCACGAGATCATCGGCTCCGGCGACACCCTGCTCGTCGGCACCGAGTCCCCCGTGGACGAGCCGCTCGCCGGGAAGGTGGCCGCCCTGCCGGGCGTCGCCTCGGCGGTCCCCACCGACGACGGGCTGCTGGTCCGCCTCGACGCCGACGGCACCGCCGCCCGCCTGGTCACCGAACTGGTCCGGCTGGAAGTTCCGGTGACGTCGGTGGGACCGCACCGCCGCCTCGAAGACGCCTTCCTCACGATGATCGGAGGTTCCGCATGAGCGCGCTCGACGAACGGACCGGGCCCGCCGGGGCCGCCGGCCCCGGACAGCCGGCGAACCCGGCGGAACCGGTGGAGGTGGCCGACGGCTACCGCGCGGGCCGCACGCTGCCGCTACGGGTCGAACTGGTCCGGCAGCTGAAGCGCCGCCGCACCCTCGTCATGGGCGCGATCCTCGCCGCCCTGCCGTTCGTGCTGGCCGTCGCCTTCGCCATCGGAGGCGAGCCGGAGGGCCGCGAGGGCCGGGTGACCCTGATGGACACGGCCACCGCGTCCGGCGCCAACTTCGCCGCGGTGAACCTGTTCGTCTCGGCCGGTTTCCTCCTCGTCATCCCCGTCGCCCTGTTCTGCGGGGACACGGTCGCCTCGGAGGCCGGCTGGTCCTCGCTGCGCTATCTCCTCGCCGCCCCGGTACCGAGGATGCGGCTGCTGTGGTCCAAGCTCGTCGTCGGCCTGGGGCTCAGCCTCGCCGCGATGGTGCTGCTGCCGGTGGTCGCGCTCCTCGTCGGCACGGCCGCCTACGGCTGGGGCCCGCTGCAGATCCCCACCGGCGGTTCGCTCGACCCCGCGACGGCGGCGCAGCGGCTCGTGGTGGTCGTGGCGTACCTCTTCGTGTCCCAACTGGTCACCGCCGGGCTCGCGTTCTGGCTGTCGACCCGCACCGACGCCCCGCTGGGCGCGGTCGGCGGCGCGGTCGGCCTGACCATCGTCGGCAACGTCCTGGACGCGGTGACCGCCCTCGGGGACTGGCGTCACTTCCTGCCCGCGCACTGGCAGTTCGCCTGGGCCGACGCCGTCCAGCCGACCCCGCAGTGGTCCGGCATGATCCAGGGCACCGCGGTCTCGGTGACGTACGCACTCGTGCTGTTCGCACTGGCCTTCCGCGGCTTCGCCCGCAAGGACGTGGTGTCGTAGGTCACCGGAGGGTCACCCACCGGTCTCGGCGGGCCCGTCCCGTGCCCGCTTCGAGACCCATCCGCAACGCCCCGTAGCGCACGTTCCGCCCCGCCCCGCCGCGGCGTCACAGTCGCAGAAGGCGACGCCAACGGCGCGAGGGGGAACGGACGATGAAGCGGACTACCCGACGCACGCCGCACGGCACGGTGCGGGGCACGGCGTACAGCACCACGCACAGCACCACGCGCCGGCGGGGCGCACGGACACGGCACGGGACGCGACGGCTCCGCGCCGCGCTGGTCGCGCTCACGGCGGCAAGGCGTCCGACTCCTCGTACGAGGGCGGGGGCGGGCCCGGGGGAGGGGCCGGGGACGGGAACGGTGACGCGGCCCCGCTCCCCGCTCCCCGCTCCCCGCTCCCCGCTCCCCGCTCCCCGCTCCCCGCTCCCCGCTCCCCGCGCCCGACGGCCCCCGCGCCCGACGGCCCCCGCGGCCCGGACGGACAGCGCGAGGACGGACAGCGCGAGGGGGAGCAGGACGGACGGCGGGACATCGCGCCGGACCCCGACTACCTGTCCGCCTTCACCCTCGACGTCGACACCGCCTCCTACGGCTACGCCCGCCGCACCCTCTCCGAGGGCCGGCTGCCCGACCCGTCGACGGTCCGGCCCGAGGAGTTCGTCAACAGCTTCCGGCAGGACTACGAACGCCCGGACGGCAACGGCTTCACGGTCACCGTCGACGGCGCCCGCACCGACGCGGCCGGGGCCCCGGACGACGTCGTCCTGCGTCGCGAGCGGCACGGCGGCCGGCACCCGGTCGCGGCGGTGGCCTTCGCCCAGGAGGTCAAACGCCAGGCGGCGCAGGCGGCGTACGCACAGGAGATCGAGAAGCTGCACCTCTGACGGGGTGTGCCGCCAACCGGGTGAACTTGCGCAACCGTTTCCCGTGCGTCGGGTTACTGAAGCAGTAGGGCATGCGACGCCACGAGAAAGGAACGCACTGTGCTGCTCCGTCCGCGGTACACGGGCTTGTCCCGCAGGCATTCCCGCCTGTGAGTCGGGGCGAACACGGGAGCCGCTGCCGACGCCGAGTCTGCCGCCGTCGGACCTCCGGGTGTTCTTCTCGACGCATAGCACGCTGTGGCGTCCGACGCACCGGCCTCTCGGCTCCGCCATGGCCGACTTCGGACGTCGATTTTCGTGCCCGGGCCGGCTTTCCACCTTCAAGCAGGAAGACCACGACATTGCGACAGACCCTGAGCAGGGGAGCGTTCGCGGCGGCCGCCGCCACGGGCATCCTCTCCCTGTACGGCGCCCCCGCCCTCGCTGACACGTACGCGGAGGGAGCCGCCACGAACTCTCCCGGCGTGCTGTCCGGGAACAACGTCCAGGCGCCGATCGAGGTGCCGGTGAACGTGTGCGGCAACACCATCGGCGCGGCCTCCGTACTCAACGAGGCGTCCGGCAACACGTGCGTCAACGACTCGCACGAGGAAGACAGGTCCGGGCAGCGCGCGTCCACACCTTCGCAGGGCCGCTCCGGCGGTGGTGGCGCGTACGCGGGGGGAGTCGCCAAGGACTCTCCCGGCGTGCTGTCCGGGAACAACGTCCAGGCGCCGGTCCACGTGCCGGTGAACGCGTGCGGCAACACCGTCGACGTGGTCGGGGCGCTCAACGAAGCCTCCGGCAACACGTGCGTCAACGGCTCGCACCAGGACGACAGGTCCGGGCACCGCGCGTCCGGCACCTCGCAGGGCCGCTCCGGCGGTGGTGGCGCGTACGCGGGGGGAGTCGCCAAGGACTCTCCCGGCGTGCTGTCCGGGAACCTCATCCAGCTCCCGATCCACGCCCCGGTGAACGCGTGCGGCAACACCATCGGTGTGATCGGGGTGCTCAATTCCGCCTACGGCAACGACTGCGGCAACGGATACACGCCGCACGAGCCGCACGAGCCGCACGAGCCCGGCTACGGGCCCGAGGACGAGACCCCGTCGTCCCCGCCCGTCCGTACGCACACCCCGCCTCCCACGCCCGTGACGTACACGCCGCCCGAGGCCACCGGCGAAGAGCCGCCCCACCTGGCCGAGACCGGCAGTGACAACATGCTGCTGGCCTCGGGCGCCGGTGCGACCCTGCTCGTGGGCGGGGCGCTGCTGTACCGCCGGGGGCGCGCAGCCGCCCGCCGGTAGCGGTTGCCAGGTGCCGGACCCCCCCGTCCGGCTCCTGCGGCCCTGTCGGCCGCGCACGCCCCCGGACCGATCCGGGCCACCCTTCGAGGTGGCCCGCATCGGTCCGGGGGCACCGTGCTGTCCGGGACGGGCCGCGGTAGGGAACGGGACGGGCCGCTGACGGCTGGTCCGCCGTCAGCGGCCCGGAAGGGTCCCGCGGGACGCCGCGTCAGCCGCTCACCGGCGCCGGAGACTCGGTTCGGCTGCTGCCCGACGGGACGGGGACCGTCGCCCCGCGCGGCGGAGTCGCCCTGAGCCGTCGGCGCACCCCCTGGACGAGGGTGGGCGCCGTGAACGTCGCACCGTGGACGAAGCGCATGGCCGGACCGAAACCGGAGGCGGTCGCCAGGCCCGCGAGGAACAGGCCGGGGTGGGACGACTCGAAGCCGCGCCCGGTCGCCGGGGAGCCGTCGGGCAGGACCGCGAGCGCCCCGCGCAGTTCGGCGGAGAGCATGCCGAGCCGGTCGGGCTGCGCCCGGAACCCCGTGGCCGCGATGACGTGCTCGGTCTCCAGGGCGCCCGCGGTGCCCTCGCGGTTCACCGTGTCCAGCCGTACCCCGCCCGGCACCGCGCAGGCCGCGGTGACCTCGTGGCCCGGCATCAGTTGCACCGCGCGCTCCACCCTCTCCCGCACCCACCACGCCCCCGCCGGACCCAGTGCCGTCCCCGCGATGCGGGCCCGGGTCGGCTGCGGCAGCCGCCGGAAGAGGCCGGGACGCTCCGAGTAGAACCAGTTCCGCCAGCCGGGGCCGAGACCGCTGTGCGGGGAGCGGACCGACTGCCACCAGGGGCGCTCCCAGGGCGGCGGAACATCGTTCCACACCAGCCGCTCCGCCCGTGCCAGCACCCGTACCCGCGTGCCCTGTTCGGCGAGCAGCGCCGCGGTCTCCAGGGCTGCCTGGCCGCCGCCGATCACCGTGACGTCCTTGCCGCGGAACTGGTCGAGGCCGCTGTGGTGGCTGCTGTGCGTCACCAGTGACGGGTGCAGCCCGCGCAGGGCCGCCGGGACCTCGATGAACGGCATCACTCCGACCGCCAGCGCCACCGTCCGCGCCTGCAGCATCTCCCCGTCCGAGGTCACCACCGTGAAGCCGTCAGGACCTGACGACACCCGGGTCACCATTCGCTCGTCCACGTCCGGCACGGCGTGGCGCGCGAACCACAGGCCGTACGAAGCGAACTCCTCCACCGGAATCGGCTCGGCGTGACGTGCCGTCAGCCCCTGTTCCTCGCAGTACGCGGCCAGGCTCCACCGCCCGCCCGGATCCGAGAGGTTGGACGCCCAGGGCTCCGACTTCAGGAACATGCCGCCGGGCATGTGGTCCCGCCAGGACGCCATGGGCCGGCCGAACACGCGCAGGCGCAGCCCGGCGGCCGCGGCGTGGGACGCGATCGACAGACCGTACGGACCGGCGCCGACCACCAGGAGGTCGTACATCATCAGCTGCTCGCTTTCTCGTTGTCGGTCAGGGAGGGGGAGGCCGCCCGGGGGATCATGGGGGGCGGCGCCGCCACGCCGCCGCCCAGCCGCTCCCGCAGCCGGCCGGACACATGTCGGGCCCACAAGGACCACATCGCCCGTCCGGGACCCCGGTCGTCCGGGGCGTACCAGGCCAGTTCGCGTCCGCCCGGCGCCGCACGCAGCACGGCGAGCGGCGCGTAGTTCTCCACCACGAAAGCCCGCCCTGCCACCGGGCCCCCGTCCGGCAGCGGACGGCCCGTCAGGTCCAGGTGCAGGGCGCGTACGACGTCCAGTCCGGCCCTGTCCTCGAAGAGCCGGAACTGGGCGCCGGGGCGCGGGTTGAAGTCGAGCAGGTGGTAACGGCCCGGCGCGGGGCAGCGGCGGAAGTCGAGGTCGAAGACGCCGCGGTAGCCCAGTTCGCCGGTGAGCCGTTCGGCCAGGGCCCGCACCTGCGGGTTGGGCACCCAACTGCCCACCGCGGTCAGCCCCGCGCCCCGCGGCCAGGCCAGCCGCTTGACGCCCGGTCCGCCGGCGCGCACGACACCCGAGTGGTCGGCGTAGCCGTGGAAGAACCAGTCCCGGTTCGGGCCCGGCGGCAGATACGCCTGCAGCAGGAGCGGGCTGCCCGCCTCCTCGCTGCGCAGGTACAGCTCCCGGGCCTGCTGCGCGGAGCGCACCAGCAGCGTGCTGCGCAGCCCGCTGCCGGCCGGCAGCAGCCAGGGCCGGCTCCACTTCGCCACCACCGGCAGCCCGAGCCGCGTCGCGTCGGCGGCGGCCCGCTCCGGGCTGTCGGGGATGAGTGTCTTCGGGTGCGGAAGGTCCGCGGACGCGCACACGGCAGCCAGTTCCGCCTTGTCGGCGACGCGTTCGGGCAGCGTGCCCGGCATCGCCGGCAGCAGGTAGGAGGGGGCGAGAGCGTCCCGCAGACGTCCCGCGGCGATCGCGCTCGCGTCGTCCATCGGGACCAGGACGGCAGGACGCGCGATCCGCTCGGCGACACGGCGCAGCACGGCGAGGATGTCGTCCGCGGACGCTCCGGGCAGCGGCGGGGTGTGCAGCCGGTGCACATAGCGTGAGCTGCGCACGGGACTTCGGGACTCGTCGGCGACGACATGCACCTCCACTCCCGCCCTGCCCAGCGAACGCACGGCCCCCAGCGTTCCGTGGTGGAAGGGATTCCGGTCGACCCGCAGAATCACGGCGGGGACACGGGTGTCGAGCAGCGGCACGGATTATCTCTTTCTTTTTGAGTTCGCTCACCCGCACGGGCGAGCATGGCACTCGAAAGCCGCAGTGGCGGTGGCGCCACGGAAATTCCTGTGGCTGAATTCCGGATGACTGTTCGTCAATAACGAGTCCAGAGGCAGAAGATCAGAAGCTCGGAAGTTCAAAAGGCCGGAAACGAGAGCGAAGACAGGAGCAGGAATGGCCCCACAGGACGAACGTGTCCGGGTCCGCGGACTGGTCGTGGGCGCGGTGGCGATGGCCGTGTCGGCCGCCCTGCTGTCCGGTTCCGCGGCGGGGGTGGGGGGCACCGGCGATGCTCGCGTTCCGGCGCCGGATCCGACGGCGTCCGCGGCCACTTTCCCGGACCTCGTACAGCGGCCTGCCCCCGTACCGCCGGTCCCGGCGCCGCCGGCCACCGCCCCGCCTATCCCGGTCATCAGGCCCCCGGCCGTCCCGGTGCCGGGCACGAAGGGCCCGCCCTTCGGTGTCTTCCTCGGCTCCGACGAGCGGGGCATGGCCCGGCTGGAGCAGTTCAGCCACTGGCTGGGCGGCGCCGAACTCCGGGTCGGCCATACCTACCTGCCCGGCAACCACTGGAGCGACATCGAGGGCGACGTCCACTTCCTCGAGTCGTGGGCGCGCTGGCGCAACGAGAAGGACGACCGGATGCTCGTCCTCAACGTGCCCCTGCACGAACGCAACGAGGAGGGTGTCCCGGACCACGAGGTCCGGGAGCTGTTGCGGCGGGGCGCGGCCGGGGAGTTCGACCACCACTTCCGCGCGCTGGCCGAACGGCTGGTCCGGCTGAAGGTGCCGGACGCGATCCTCGTGCTCGGCTGGGAGATGAACGGCGTCACCTACACCCATCGGTGCGGACCGGACCCGGAGTCCTGGAAGACGTACTGGAACAGGATCGTCACCACCATGCGTGCGGTGCCGGGTCAGAAGTTCCGGTTCGACTTCACGCCGAGCCGCGGCCGGGACGCCGTTCCCTGGACGCAGTGCTACCCGGGGGACGACACGGTCGACATCATCGGCATGGACTCCTACGACCAGCCGGCCGGCATGCCCTTCGACGAACAGGTCGAGGAGCCCTACGGACTTCGGGCACACGTGGATTTCGCGAAAGCCCACGGCAAACCCGTCTCCTATCCCGAATGGGGGCTTTTCCGTAACAGCGACAATTCCGATTACATGCGGCGCATGCTCGCCTGGATGGACAAGCACAAGCCGCTGTACAACACGCTGACCGACTACTGCCCGCACGGTGTGTGGCGGTGCGACCGGAACCCGGCCTCGTCCCGGGTCTACCGGTCCGTCCTCTTCGGCCGCAACGGCGCGGTGCCCCCGATGCTCACCCCCGTGCCACCCGTGCCATCCGTGCCGCCGCCCGAGGAGAACTGCTCGCCGCTGGATCTGGGCAGCAGAGTCGAGTTCTGGCTCGGCGGGAAGTTCTGCCTCCGCTTCGACTGGTGAGCGCGCACCCGCCGTAGCGGTCGCCGGCCCGGCCGGGGTCACCGTCGTCACCGCCGTCCGCGTACGTCGGCGGCGGTGGCGGGGCCGGGCACCGAGGCGACGGGGACGGGGGCGTCGTCCCCGCCGGTCCGCCGCGGCCGGGCCAGCAGGGCCAGACCGCCCAGCAGTCCGCCCGCGCTCGCCCCCACCAGAGCGGTCAAGGCCGTTGAGGCGGACGTCGGTTTGCTCGGCTTCACCGCACGCGAGAACTGCACGAGCCGGACCTGGGTGCTGCTTTCGGCCTCCTCCGCGTGCTGCGTCAGCGCGCGGGAGACCGCGTTGGCCATGTCGACGGCGAGGTCGGGGCGTGAGGAGGTGGCCGAGACGGCGACCATCGGCGCGTCCGGCGAGGTCGCCGTGCGCACGCTGTCCTGCAGGGTCCGCACCGGCACGCCCGCCCGCACCTGCGCGTCCCCGAGTACCGCGAGCTGCGTGGCCACCCGTCCGTACGCCTGCGCGAAACCGCGGGCGGATTCCGGGGTGGACCTCGCGGTCGGCACGGCGACGACGTAGCTGGTGGCCGTGTAGGTCGTGGAGGTGAGCAGGCCGTACGCGCCGCCGGACAGGCAGCCCACGAGGGTGCCGGCCGCGATCACGGACCAGGCCGGCACCCTCCTGGCACGGGCCAGGAACAGACGGAGCCGGCGGGTCGGAGTGTCGGTCATGAGGAGCTTGCTCCCAAAGAAGAGGAGAGGGACGACGACGAACGGGAGACAGCTGCCGTGTACACGTCCATGAGACGGTCGGTGCTGCGGGTGATGCTGTAGCGGTGCGCGACCTCCGGGGCGGTGCGTGGCAAGGGGCCCGCCGCCCGGACCTCGGCGATCGCCCGCGCGTACGCCTCGGGGCCGCCCCGCACACGCCGGGCGCCGGCCCCGGCCGGCGGCAGGTCCTCGATCGCCGGGCAGGAGGCGTAGACCACGGGCAGGCCCGACGCCAGCGCCTCCACGACCGCCAGGCCGAAGGCCTCCTCCAGGGACGGGGACGCCAGCACGTCCATCGCCGAGGTGAGCGACGGCAGGTCGGGGCCCGGCGAGCCGTCCGCGGCGTAGGGACACTCGCCGGTGAACAGGACCCGGTCGGCCACCTCGGCCTCACGGGCGGTGCGGCGCAGGGCGTGCTCCTCGGGGCCGCCGCCCACCAGCAGCAGCCAGTGGTCGTCCGGGAGCCGGGCGAGCGCCCGGACCAGGACGTCGAACCGCTTCCCGGGGACGAGCCGGCCGACACCGCCCACGACGAAAGCGCCTTCCGGCAGACCGAGACGGCGGCGGGTGTGCGCGCGCCGCTCCGCCTCGAAACGGAAGCGTTCCAGGTCGATGCCGTTCGGGACGACCTCGATACGGGGAGCGGGCACGCCCCAGCGCTTCAGGCGGTCGGCCACCGCCGGGGACACGGCGACCGTCGCCGCACCGAGCCGCTCGCTGGAGACGTACAGCGCGCGCACCCCCGCCGTCAGCGGGCGGCCCTCCATCTGCGAGTCGCCCAGGGAGTGCTCGGTGGCGACGACCGCGCGGACCCCGGCGAGACGCGCGGCGAGCCGGCCGTAGACGCAGGCCCGGTACAGGTGTGTGTGCACCAGGCCGTAACCGCCCGAGCGGATCAGCCGGACCAGCCGCGGGAGCGCGGTCACGTCACGGTTGCCGCCCATGCCCAGATGAGTGACGCGGACACCGTCGGCGGCCAGGCCCTCGGCGACCGCACCGGGGTTGGTGAGCGTCACGACGTCGCAGTCGACGGGCAGATGACGCAGCAGCAGACGCAACTGCTGCTCGGCCCCGCCGACACCGAGGCCGGTGATGATGTGCAGAGCCCTCATCTCACACGCCCTCCACCGGGCGCCGGCGCAGCCGGTGCAGCCGGTACTTGAGACGCAGGCGCCACGCCGTGTCGTTCTGGCCGATGTGCACGCGCGGCAGGGCGTGCGGGCCGGTCAGCGGGCCGGGGTCGATGGCGCAGGCGTAGGCGTAGCCCGCCTCCCGCACGGCCCGCACGGCGCGGGCGTCGACCGTGCCGTACGGGTAGCAGAAGCCGTCGACCCGGGCGCCGGTCAACTCCGCCAGCCGCTCGCGGCTTTCGGCCACCTCGGTCTTGAGAGCGAGGTCGTCCGCCCGGGTGAGATCGATGTGGGTCAGCCCGTGCGAGCCGATCTCCACGCCCTCGGCCGCCACGTACCGGATGCCGGACGCGGTCAGCAGCGGCTTGCGCGGGCCGAGCGGGTCCCAGGCGTTGTCGCCGCCGAGCCGGCCGGGCAGGACGAAGAGCGTGGCGCCGCAGTCCCAACGGCGCAGCAACGGCAGGGCATGGGTGACGAAGTCGGCGTACCCGTCGTCGAACGTCAGTCCGACCAGGCGTCGCCCGTCGCCCCGGGCGCGGGCCGCGAGCAGGTCGGCCACGGACACGCCCCGCAGCCCCCGCCGGCGCAGCCAGGCCAGCTGCCCCTCGAGCCTCTCGGGCGTGACCGTGATGCGGTACGGATCGTCCGAGCAGTCACCCACCGAGTGGTACATCGCCACCCACGGGACGGGGCCCGGGGGCGCGGCGGGAAGTCTGCCGGTGCCGAAGGAATCGACGGAATCGAAGGAATCAACGGAAGCGGCCATGAGTGAGCCTTCGTGTGACGGTGCGTACGGAGCGCACTGCGGATGCGGAGCCCTGGACGCCCAGGGCCAGACAGAGCGCGGCGAAGACGCCGGCCACGCTCAGAACGCCGGCCGCGAGACCCGCCACCGGGGACGCGAACCGGCTCGCGGCGAACGCCCCGGCGGCGGTGGCGACGACCGTGGCGAGCACGGGCCTGCTCAGCTCGGCCAGTACCGGCCGGACTCGGAGGGAGAGGCTGTGGGGGCTGCCGCGCCGGGACGCTCGCAGACCGGTCAGCAGCAGGGCGGCCGTGACGGTGATGCCGAACGCGTTGGCGGCGGCGATCCCCGCCACCCCCCAGGGACGCACGGCAACGGCGCCGATCACCGACGTGGCGGTGATGCCCGCGGCCATCACCGCGAGGGGATACCAGCTGGGCCGGCCCGCCGAGAAGTACGAGCGGACCAGCGTCCCCACCAGGGTCTGCCCCAGCAGCCCGAGGGCGTACACGCGCATGACGTCCGCGGTCGCCACGGTGTCGCTCGCGGTGAACGCGCCGCGCTGGAAGAGCAGTTCGATCATCTGCGGGGCGCAGGCGATCACCGCGCCCATGCCCGTCAGCACCACACAGGAGGACAGCACCAGATCCCGCTCCACGCGGTCGCGTGCGCGTTCGGTGTCCCCGTCCGCCAGCGCCCGCGCCACCACGGGGAAGGTGACGGTGCACACCATCAGCGACAGGGTCATCGGGATCTGGGCGACCTTCTGCGCGTAGTTCAGGTGGGAGATGGCCCCGGAGGGCAGGGAGGAGGCGAGGAAGCGTTCGACGAGGACCTGCGACTGGCGGCACAGCGCGAAGAGGAGTACGGCGGCGATCAGGGCGAGCCGTACCGGCCGCTCCTGCGCGTCGCCCGTCGTCCCCTCGACGGCCGGCGTGCGGGACGCCAGCTGCCGCCACAACGAAGGCAGTTGCACCAGCACCATCAGACAGCCGCCCACCGCGACCCCGACCGCCGCGGCGCGCACGCCCCACGTGCGGCCGAGCAGGAACATCGAGGCGATGATGCCGGTGTTGTACGCGACGTAGATCGCCCCGGACGCGACGAAGCAACGGTGTGCCCGCAGGGCGGCGCTGCAGTAGCCGGCGATCCCGAAGGCCAGCAGGCTGATCGCCGTGAGCCGGGTGCAGTCGACGGCCGGCCGGGGGTCGGGCAGGCCCGGTGCGAGGACCTGGACCAGGAAAGGGGCCACGGCGGCGACCAGGGCGGCCGTCGCGGCGAAGGCGAGGCACAACCGGGGCAGCGTGGCGGCGACCAGGGCGCGGACCGGGTCGCCCGGTTCGCCCCGGGCACGTCGGGCCAGCGCCATGCTGAACGCCGGGATCAGCGCGATCGCCAGCCCGTCCTCGATCAGCAGCGTGGCGCCGATCTCCGGCACGGTCCACGCGACCAGGAAGGCGTCCGTGTCGCTGCCGGCGCCGAACAGCCGCGCCAGCGACTGGTCGCGCACCAGACCGAGCAGGGAGCCGGCGATGGACAGCGACGCCGTGACGAGCGCGGCACGGGCGAGGAACTTCCGGGAAGCCGAGGCCGAGGCCGAGGCCGGACCGGTACCGCGCCCGGCGGGCGTGACGGCACGCGCCGCGGGCACGGTTGCCGCCCCGCTGATGTCCCCGTCGGTGTCGGGGGCAGTGTCGGGAGCGGGGCTCTGCGAGGGCACCACCGTCATCGCGCCGCGGCCCCCTCGACACGCTCCGACGCCATGCCCCGCGGCACGGCGTCCTCCCGCTCGCCGCCGGCCAGCGCCCACCACGCCGCGAGCCCCAGGCTCAGGGCGATCAGCATCGTCGAGGGGCCGCCGATGTCGCCGTACATGAAGTCGGTCAGCAGCCAGAGCAGCAGCCCGCAGGCGACGAGCCCACAGTCGAGTCCCGGTCCACGGTCGAGTCCCGGTCCACGGCCGGGTTCCGGTCCACGGTCGGGTTCCGGTCCGTCGCCGCGTGCGCGTGCGCGTCCGCGGGCGCGCAGCAGCCTCCGCGCCCCGCCCACCAGCAGCGCCAGCCAGCCGCCGGCGAGGGCGAGCAGCCCGATCAGGCCCTGCTCGCTCAGCACCAGCAGGTACATGTTGTGCGGCGAGAGCAGCGCCTGCTTCCGGTACTCCGTCCCCGCGCCCGCGATCTCACTGCCCGAGGACAGGGCCAGGGTGGCGTGCCCGTCGCGGTACTCGGGGAAGCCCTTCAGACCCACGCCCGTCAGCGGCTGCTCGCGCCACATGCCGGCGGCGGACGCCCACAGGGCGTACCGGTCCACGACGGACTGGTCGGGAGCGTCGCCGACCTGCGCGATGCTGTCGATCCGCTCCTGCAACTGGGCCGTGCCGATGCCGAACCCGCCGGTCAGGACCACGCCCGCGGCGGCCACGGCCAGGGCCACTTTCAGCGTGCGCCGCAGCCCGGTCAGGACCAACTGCACGGCGCACGTCAGGGCGGTCGCGATCCAGGCACCCCGGCTGAAGGAGAGGGCGAGCGGCAGCAGCAGGGCCACGGCGCATCCGGTGGCCGTCACCCGCTGCCACACGGCTGCCCGGCCCAGCGCGATCCCGACCGCGCACACCAGGCCGAGGGAGACCGCCGTCGCCATGCCCATCACGTCATGGGCGCCGAAGGTGCCGACCGCCCGGACACCCTCGCCCTGGTAGGAGGCGCCGGTCCCGGTGACGTACTGGTGCACGCCGACGGCTCCCTGCCACAGTGCGAGTCCCACGAGCGACCAGGCCAGCACCCGGAAGTCGGTGCGGTCACGGACCAGGATCAGCACGGCCGCCGGGACGAGCACGAAGACCTGCAGATAGCGGCCCAGGCCGGTGAACCCGGCCTCCGGCGAGGACGCCCCCATCGCGGCGAGCGCGAGCCCCACGACCGGCAGGCCCAGCACCACGGCCGCGGTGGGCGACAGCGGACGCCGCCGCTCGCGCAGCAGGCGGATCACGCAGTACACCACCACCAGCCCGGAGACCACGTCCGCGGGCCCCGCTCCGTCGTACGTCAGCGGCAGGGCCAGCAGGGCGGGCAACGCCACCAGGGGCAGCATCGGCACCAGCCCGGCGGCCCGGCGCGGGAGCGGTGCGGGAGCGAGGCTCACGTCGGTCAGCTCCCCGTCGGACGGACCAGCGTGACCGCGGTGCGCAGCAGGATGCAGATGTCCTGCCACAGCGACCAGTCGTCGATGTAGGCGTTGTCGAACCGGCAGCGGTCCTCGATCGAGGTGTCGCCGCGCAGCCCGTGGACCTGGGCGAGGCCGGTGATGCCGGCCCGCATCCGGTGGCGGGCCGCGTAACCCGGGTAGGTCCGACTGAACTGAGAGACGAAGTAAGGGCGTTCGGGGCGCGGCCCGACCAGGCTCATGTCGCCGCGGAGCACGTTCCACAGCTGGAGCAGTTCGTCGAGCGAGGTGCGCCGCAGCATGCGGCAGAACCGGCGCATCTCGTTCTCGTCGGCGACGCTCCACCGGGTCGCCGACTCGTGCGCGTCGACCGGCCGGTGCGTACGGAACTTCAACAGCGTGAACGGCTCTCCGTTCCTGCCGATGCGCTCCTGCCGGAACACCACGCCCGGCCCGTCGCTGAGCCGCAGCGTCAGCGCGCACACCAGCAGCAGCGGACCGGCCAGCAGCAGCAGCGTCCCCGACACGAGGATGTCGAGCATGCGCTTGCCCGCACTGCCGCGGCGCGCCGGTGACAGGTCCAGGCGACGGCACGCGAAACCGGCCAGCCGTTCCTTCGCCGGGTGCGGCGGGGAATCGGCGTCGACCTCCCAGACCGCGCAGCCCGAGTCGGCCAGTGCGCGCAGCAGCGGGCCCTGTCCGGTGTGTACCGAGGGGTGAACGGTCAGCACGGTCCGGACCCCGTTCTGGATGACCGCCCGCTCGACCTCCTCACCGGTGCGCAGCACCGGCAGGCCCTCGATGCCGTCCGGCTGCTCGGCGACGACCCCCACCGGCCGCACGCCGCAGCGCGGGTGGCGCAGCAGGGCGGCGGCCACGCGCTGCGCGGTCGCCGCCGGGCCGACGACGAGCGCCGCGTGCGGATGGCTCCGCAGTGCGGCGTGCCGCCGCCCGTGCACGGCCGCGCGCAGCGCACCGCCGGCCGCCGACTGCAGGACGAGGCCCGTCAGCACGGTGCCGGCGGACAACGCGTGCTCCGGCCGGTACGCCGCCCAGAGCGCCGCGAGCGCCAGCCAGGCCACCGCGACACGGCCGCACACGGCGGGCAGTTCCTCCAGCGGTCCCGGCCCCGGCGGCCGGCCGCCGCGGGGGCGCAGCAGCAGCGACGCGGCGATCAACAGGGCGGCGAGCAGGGAGTGTCGCTGGGTGCCGGACAGCGCCAGCGTGCCCAACAGGGCCGCGGCAGCGTCTGCGAGGAGCAGCGGTACGGGCGAAGCGGGCCGAGCCGAAGGCTGTGGGACGGGCCGTCGCAGACCGCTGGGGGTGCCGCGTGGCGGCATGACGGAGACGGGCGAGGAGCCGTGGTCCCGCGGCGGTACGCCGGGGGAGGGAACGGTGTGTTCGGCGGTCACGAGCGGATGGTCTCCCTGTACTTGGTGGGCTCGACGCGCTGCGCGGTCCGGTTCGCCGCTTCGGCACAGCAGCCCGTCTCGAGCGGCTGCTCCGGTTCGGCGTCGCGGGCCTCGCCACGCTCGACGGCCCGGGACGGACGTGCCCTCCCACGGGAGGGCCAGGTGCCGAGCAGGTCGCGGTAGACGTCGGCGACCTGCTCGGCGGTGTGCCGTACGTCGTGGACGGACAGCACGTGCCGACGGCCCAGGTCGCCGAGCGACGTACGCAGCGGCGGGTCGAGCAGCAGCCCGGACAGGGCCCCGGCCAGAGCCTCCGGGTTCTCCGGCGGTACCAGACAACGGGGGGCGAAGGACGGCGGCAGGCTCTCGCGAGCGCCGTCGACGTCCGTGACCACCACGGGACGCCCGCAGGCCATCGCCTCCAGCGGGGCAAGGGCCATGCCCTCCCAGCGGGACGGCAGGACAACGAGATCGGCGGCCTGGTACCAGAGCGAGGTGTCGGTGACGGCTCCCGCGAACAGCACGGACGTCGGGGCCTGTGCGCGCAGCCGGTCGTGGTCCGGCCCGTCGCCGACCAGGACGAGGCGTGCGGCGGGCACCCGCCGCACGACGGCGTCCCACGCCCGCAGCAGGACGTCCTGCCCCTTCTGCCGGCAGAGCCGCCCCACACAGACCACGAGCGGTGCCGCGGGGTGGAGGGCGGCGAGCGGGGCGAGCTCGGCCCGCACGGTGTCGGCGCCGGCCGGGCAGAAGCGCTCGGGATCGATGCCGTTGGGGACGACGGTCCACCGTCCGGTGATCCCGGCGTGCACGCCGGTCGTCCGTTCCGCCTCGCTCACGCACACCACCCGGGTGGCCCAGCGTGCCCCCCAGCGCTCCCACCCGAGCGCGAGCGCCGCGGTGACCCCGCCCACCGCCTCGAACGACCAGGCGTGCGGCTGGAAGACCGTGGGAATCCGCCCGCGCACCGCGAGCCGCCCGGCGAGTCCGGCCTTCGCGCTGTGCGCGTGCACCAGGTCGGGGCGCACCTCGTCGATCAACCGCGCGAGGTGCCGTACCTCCCGCACGAGTGACGGGCCGGGCGACCGCGTCGACGGCCAGTTCCGTACCTGCGCGCCGAGCGTCCGCAGGTGGAGGGCGAGTGTGCTGTCGGGGCAGACCGCGGTGACGTCCAGACCGTCCGCCACCTGCGTCCGGACCAGGTCCGTCACCACGCGCGCGACCCCGCCGTCCACCGGTTGGGTGAGGTGCAGTACGCGCGGCCGGCGGTCGGAGGGGGGCAGGCCCGTGGGTACGGATTCCTCGCTCGTGACGGCGCTCGGGGCGGGGGGTGGCGTGTTCATCGGAGGGCGTCGACGGCGGTGAAGAGCACGCCGGCCCAGGCCGCGTCCCGTTGGGACGAGAGCAGGAAACTCACCCGGTCGCCGGCGTGCAGCAGGCCGCGTCCGAGGGTGAACACGTCGGAGTCGTAGCCGAGGGTGTTGGAATACGCCGGCACCCGCGCCGGGGCAGCCCCGGCGGGCCCGCTGATGGTGGAGTTCAGGACGTCGCCGGCGGGGTTGGCGGAGTCGGCGAGCGTCGCGGTGGAAGCGGGTGTGCCGGTGGTCACGGTGAGCGAGTCGCCCGTGGTGCCGCGGTCGCCGTTGTACGCCACCAGCCCCACCTGGCCCTCCGCGCCCTCGGCGAGGTCCAGACCGCTGAGCCGGACCTCGGGTCCCGTGCGGGACTGCAGCGGCGCGAAGCCGTCCCAGAGCGAGAGGTGCCGCAGCGGCTCCGCCGGGTTCTCGTACGCCACCACCAGGGTCCAGCCGCCCCATGCGCCGGCCGCCGACCGGCCGGCGGCCACGTTGACATCGGCCACGGTGTAGAGGCCCGGCCCGCTGTCCCGCACCAGCCCGGTCACGTCCGCCGAGGCCTGGAACGCGTCCGCGCCGTCCGCCACGTCGTGTCCGACGACGGTGTCCGCGAGGAGTTCCTTGTAACTTCCGCCGGGTTCGGCGATCAGTACCCGCCCGTTGTCCTGCGGCGGCTTCTGTTCGCCCACGCGCAGGTTGCCGCCCCAGTACAGGCGCGCATACGTCACCCGGGAGCCGGAGGGCAGACGGACCTCCGCGCGGGAGGAGTTGTAGGTGTTCGCATCGCGGTCGACGTCGACGTAGAACATGTCGAAGTCGCCGTTCACCGCCTGCGCGCCCGCCTGCACGTCCGCGCACGAAGACGCCCGGCTCGTGCGGCAGGTGGCGGAGGAGTTGGCCGCGCGCACGATGCCGCCGTGCTGAAGCGCGTAGTACCGCTGGTCGAACGGGAGACTGCTCGCCTCCGGCGCGGGAGGCGCGGCCGGCGCGGCGGCCGGCGCGGCGGCCGGCGCGGCGGCCGGGGAGCCGCAGGGTGCCCACATCGCGACAAGAGCGAGGACACCCACCATGGCAGGGCGAAGCAACTGGCCCGGGGATTGGCGCATGACCGTCGGAGCCTTTCGGAACGGGTGGCGGTGACCGGATGGGTGAAGACGACGTCCGCGGTCGGCGGTGCCACCGATGTCGGAGCCTCACCCGAGGACGGCGACGACGAGCAGGACCGCCGGGACGAGCAGGCAGCACGACGAGTGGGATGCGTCCGCCTAGGGGGGTGCGTCGGCGCAACTCTAACCATCAGCCGGACAAATTTGCCGAAACTCAACCAACGCCGACAACTGTGTTGGAATCGTGAAGCCGGTCCGCCCCCGGGCAGCGCCCAGGCAGTCCCGGCCCGTCGCCTCATCAGACAGGACGGGGTCGCACGGGTGAGAACGGGACACCGAAGGCCCCCACGCCGCTTGTTCGGGTCGGGAACCCCGACGTCCGCGACCACCGTTCCGCCGGTACCTGCGGCACGGCCGGCCGTTTGATCTCATATGACGACTCGTCAATCCGTGGTCCCCCGGTTTCCGCACCGGCCAGGGGTCGTTAGACACGGCGACACGAAGTCCCCTCCGGCGACCCGCGTTGCCGAAGAAAGGAACACGATGAAGTCCCTGAAGGCTGCCGCCGTCCTTGCCGGTTCTCTGATCGCCGCCGGCATGGCCGCGCCCGCGTACGCCCAGGACATCGACCTGGCGTCCACCGGCCTCGACACCGGCCTGAACACGCGCACCGCGGTCCCCTTCGAACTCATGCCGCTGCAGGACGAGTCGAGCGACTCCGGGGCCCGGACCTCGGTGCTCGGCGCCGCGGAGGAGGCGGCGGCCGTGGCGAACCAGGCCAAGCCGGTGCACGGCGACCTGGGGCTGCACGCCTGAGGCACGCCCTACGAAGTCGGCCCCCGGTTCCGGACCGGGGCCCGACTTCGTATGTCCACTCTCCTCGCCGTGCGGCGGTGACCACGCGGGAGGTTCGGCGGTTAGGGCAACCGACATCCGTACGAACGAGGAGTGGATCATGGTCGTCACCACCGGCGGGGCACCCATGGGTGCCGAGGACGGAACACCGGGCCCGGCGCTGCCCCAACCGGCGGGCAGAACACGGCGGGACGTGGCACGCGGGCTGCGGGCCGGCGTCCTCGCCGGCGCCCTGACTCCGGTGCTTGCCGCCTTCCGGTCTCCGCACCCCGGACCCGCGGCAACGGACGCCCCGGGCGACACCGCCTTCGAGCAGGCCTACCGCGGCCGTCGCATCCGAGGGGTGTGGGCGCCCGGGCGCACCGCGGCCGAGGACGGCCGGTGGCACGTCACGGTGGACGGCCGTCCCCTGCATCTGATGCGCCGCGCCGACGGCGGCTGGCTGAGCACGGTCGACCACTACTGCTCCTACCGGACGCCGCTCGAGGCCGCCCACGCGGCCGTCGACGCGCTCGGCCCCGACGAGCGGCTGCGTGAGGCGGCGTCGGCCCCGGGGGCCGCGGGACACGCGCACGGGGAGGGCCGGCATGGCGCACGTGCGTAAGGACGCCGGCACGCTCACGGCAGCCGAGAGGCGGCGGTTCGTCAAGGCGCTGCTGGAGGTCAAACGGCGTGGCGAGTACGACGAGTTCGTGCGGATGCACCTCACGTACTTCACCTCCGACGGCGAGCGTGGACTGCGCACCGCGCACATGGCGCCCTCCTTCCTGCCCTGGCACCGCCGGTTCCTGCTCGACCTGGAGGCCGCCCTGCGCCGGGTGGACTCGGCGGTGACCCTTCCGTACTGGGACTGGACCCGTGACCGCACGACCACCTCCGCACCGTGGACGGCGGACCTCCTCGGCGGCAACGGGCGCCGTTCCGACCGGCAGGTGATGACGGGGCCCTTCGCGTACCGGCAGGGCGACTGGCCCATCGTGGTGGGCGTGACCGACGGGGGGTTCCTCACCCGGGACCTCGGCCGTCGCCGCGACCCGATCGCCCTGCCCACCACGAGCGACCTGGAGCAGGCGCTGAAGGACCCCGTCTACGACGTGCGTCCCTGGGACTCGACGGTCGCACGGGGTTTCCGCAACAAGCTGGAGGGCTGGAGCACCGGCCGGGGCAGCACGCCCTGGCGCAACCACAACCGGGTGCACCGCTGGGTCGGCGGGGCCATGCTCGGTGCCGCTTCCGTCAACGACCCCGTCTTCTGGCTGCACCATGCCTTCGTCGACCTGCAGTGGTACCGCTGGCAGCGCCGGCACGGCGGGGCCCGCTACCTCCCCGCGAAACCGCCGGGCCGGGGCGACGAGCAGCACCGCCGGATCGTGGCACGGCACGAGAAGCTGCCGCCGTGGGACGTGACACCGGACGAGTTGGAGGACGTCGGCCGGATCTACCGGTACGCGTGAGGGGACGTGGTCCCGGGCTTCATGAGGAGAGCCCCGGCGCTCGCGGCGACGGGGCTCTCGGGTCACCACGACGAACGTCGGTTGCCGTAGCCCTGCTGGTGCTTCCGGTGGCTGCCGTTCACGCAGCGGTTGCCCACGGCGGGGTTGAGGAAGCCGATCACGTCGACGGTGTTTCCGCACGCGTTGATCGGCGCGTGGACCGGGACCTGGACCACGTTGCCGGACGTGGCACCCGGCGATGGGACGCCGCGGCGCCGGCGCCGGCGTCCGCCGCGGCCATACCGGCTCCGCTGAGCACCAGGGCCCCCGTGCCGAGAGCGACAGCGCCGGCCTTCGCGATGCGAGACATCGCGTTCTCCCTTACTGACCGGGTGAGCGCGGTTGCATGACGCGCGGCCGCACGCCCCGCTCAACGCGAGCACCTCTCACCGGTCACGGTGTTTCTTCCGGGATCACCCCCTGGGGAAGCCGCCGCACCGGACGAGCGGCCTCCGCTCCCGGCCGCCCGACGCGCGTTCGGCCACCTGACGCACCCGTGTCGGACCGGCGACCTGCATCTTCACGAGAAAATTACGCGCATGGGCGTTTTGGCTACCCCAAGTCGGAAACATCGCTTATGTTTACCACTGTAAGTGACCAGCCCGTAACGGGTTGTGTCCACTCGGGAAATCGGAGAAGTAATGCGCAAGTACCAGAAGGCCGCCGTCGTCATGGCCATGCTCGGCAGTGTCGGCTTCCTCGGCGCCGGCGTCAGCCACGCCGGTGGCGAGCCGGAGTTCGAGCTGAACAACAAGCAGACCACCACCTGCATCCAGGACAACTCCGCCAAGGGCCTCGTCAACGTCGACGACGTCAACGCCGGCGTCGGCGCCCTGCTGGGCCTCGGCAAGGCGGAGAACAAGGAGACCAACGCGGTGTCCTGCGCCTCCAGCCTCGCCCTCGGCGGCAAGTGATCACTGCCAGGTGATCCAGGTGGGTCTCGGGGCTCGAACCCAGGTGTTCGAGCCCCGGGCCCGCCCGGCGTGCCGGCCGGTCCGGGTGTCCGGACCGGCTCCGCCGCTCAAGGCGGCGGCATCCCGTTTTCCCCAGGCGCGGCGCGGCGTTTCGTCTAACAACTGCCGTAAATGTCGCCTACATTAGCGACTGTGAGTGTCCGGTCCGATACGGACCGTGTCAGTACGAGAATGGAGCAGTAATGCGCAAGTACCAGAAGGCCGCCGTCGTCATGGCCATGCTCGGCAGTGTCGGCTTCCTCGGCGCCGGCGTCAGCCACGCCGGTGGCGAGCCGGAGGTCGAGCTCAACAACTCGCAGACCACGACCTGCGTCCAGGACAACTCGAAGCAGGGCCTCATCAACATCGACGACATCAACCTCGCGGTCGGCATCCTGGGTCTCGCCCACGCCGAGAACACGGAGACCAACTCGGTGTCCTGCGCCTCCAGCTTCACCATCGACGGCAAGTGATCATTGCCGGCTGAAATGGGCAGGTCTCGGGGCTCGAACCCAGGTGTTCGAGCCCCGAGCCTGCCCGGCTCATTGGCCGGTCCGGATGTCCGGAACGGCTGCGCCGCTCAGTAGCGGCGGATCGACGGTCAAGGAAAAAGGTAGATGGTGAAGTCGAAGAAGATCGCGGCGGCTGCGGCAGGGGCCCTCGGAGGGCTCGCGCTGATCGGCGCCGGTGCCGTTCAGGCCTTCGGTGCCGATGGCCCGGACAACTGCGTCAAGGGCAAGGACGGCACCGTTCGCTGCGTGCAGGCGAGCGAGCAGGAGATCACGACCGACCAGTACGGAAAGATCCACTTCGTCAACGAGTCGAAGCAGACCTGCTCCGGCGGGAGCGCCGAGGTCTCCTGCACCAACAGCGTTGTCCTCCCGGGCAAGAAGTCCTGACATCTTTGTCGGTCGGGGTCGTTGTCCACGGCATCCCTCACATCGACGTCACCCGCGTCGGACCACCCGTACAGCGGAGAGTGGCCGGAACCCGATACCGGGTCCCGGCCACTCGTCGTATGTCCGTCACCGGCATGCCGCCGCGTAGACGGCACCGGCAGCCGGCGACTCCACGGGGGTGCAGTACGGCAGGTCGTCGATGGGACGGTCGGTGCAGAAGCGGCCGATCAGGTCCGAGGACTCCTGCCTGCGCTCGACGGTGACCAGGTGGTCCGCCTCCGTGACCGTCGTGAACCGCGCCGCCGGAATCGTCGCGGCGAGCTCACGGCCCATCTGCGGGGTGCACAGGGTGTCGTACTCCCCCGTGAACACCAGGGCCGGCACGTCGGGGACGGGCAGGGGCTCGTAACAGCCGTGCGTCACCAGCCTCGTGTTGTGCTCGACCGCCTTCTTCAGCTCGTCCGGCGTCTGGTTCACGAACTGGTGATGCAAAAGGCGTGCGACGGCCGCGTGCCTGCGCACCTGACCGGCACCCGGGTTCGACATGAACAGCTCCACCAGACCGCCGGCCGCCGCGTCGATCTCGCCCCGTTCCAGCGCCTGCGACAGGCGCGGTACCGCTTCGGTGTAGATCTCGGGGAGACGCTTCGCCGCGCCGCAGAAGACGATGCGACGGACGGACTCGGGATGCAGCTGCGCGAAGCGGAGGCCGACGACTTCGCCGAAGCAGCCGCCGAAGAGATTCACCGGCGGCATCCGGGTCTCCATGAGCATGTGCTGGACCGCGGCCGCTAGGAAGTCGATCCCGTAGTGAGCGGGCAGGAAGTCCGCACTGCCGTATCCGGGAAGATCCACGGTGATCACTGTGCACAACGGTGCCAGCCACTTCTCGTGCCCCTGCCAGGAGTACCGGTTCTGGGACGAGCCGCCGAGCAGCAGCAGCGGCGCTGTTCGCGGAGCGCTCTGATGGACGATCCGGCACCCGTACGTGAAGCCCTCGAACGTCAGGGTCCGCTCCTCCACCTGCTCCAGCGGTGGAGAAGCGGACCCGTGGCGCTGTGTGGTCAGGGAAACCTGGGCGGGGGTGAGGGCAGTGCGCATGGACGGCTCCGGGACAGGGGAAATGATGTCGAACCAGTCCATGATTACCAGCACTCATGTCTTTTGTTCGTAATCACTCATTTGTGGGCGATCCCGGCAACAGGGCATGCGCGGCCCGCAAGGCGACAACCGCCGGCGGATCCACCGCTGAGCCTGAGGGCCGGGGACTCAGGGACGGTGTCAGGAGCGGCGAGAGCCCCGGCGCTCGAGGTGCCGGGGCTCTGGATGTTCTGCCGATGACGCGTACGGGCGATCAGTTCCCGTAGGCGCTCTTGTGGCTCTTGTGCTTCTTGTGGCCCTGACCGTCCTTGTTCACGCACTTGTTGCCGAACGCCGGGTTCAGCGCACCGACGCCGTTGACGGTGTTCCCGCACACGTTGACGGGCACGTGGACCGGGGCCTGGACGAGGTTGCCCGACAGGACTCCCCCGGAGTGGGCGGCGACGCCCTGGGCACCCGCGTCCGCCAGGGCCGCACCGGCCCCGCTCAGCGCCACGGCACCCGTGCCGAGTGCGACGCAGGCTGCCTTCGCGATGCGCGACATCACGTTCTCCTTCTGATTCGATGAGCACGGCCGCAGGGGGCGCGGCCGTGCTCCCCGTTCAACGCGGAGACGCACGACGGGTCACGGTGATCAGTCACGGATCACCCTGGGCGTAGGGGTCTTCTTCCGGACCCGGCCCTCAGGCCCTCAGGCCCCCAGCCCTTTCAGGGCAGGCGCCGCACCGGCGCGCCGTCGAGGAAGGCACGGATGTTCTCGACCGCCTGGCCGTAGTACGTGGCGTAGTTGGCGCGGGAGACATAGCCGAGGTGCGGGGTGGCGAGGAGACGCGGGGCGGTGCGCATCGGGTGGCCGGCGGGCAGCGGTTCGACGTCGAAGACGTCGACGCCCGCACCGGCGATCCGGCCCTCGCGCACCACGGCGAGCAGGGCGTCCTGGTCGACGATCGCCGCGCGGGAGGTGTTGACCAGGTAGGCGGTGGGCTTGAGCAGGGCGAGTTCGGCGGTGCCGAGCAGGCCGCGGCTGCGCTCGCCGAGCGCGAGGTGCACGGAGACGAAGTCGCTCTCGCGCAGCAGGTCCTCCTTGGACGGCGCGAACTCCACGCCCACCTCGTCGGCACGTTCCTGGGTGAGGTGGTGGCTCCAGGCCCCGACCCGCATGCCGAAGGCGAGACCGACCTGGGCCACCCGGCTCCCGATCTTCCCCAGACCGAGCAGTCCCAGGCGCCGTCCGTGCAGGTCGGCGCCCACGGTGCGCTGCCAGGGACCGCCGGCGCGCAGGCCGTTGCTCTCCTAGACGAGGCCGCGCGCCAGGCCGAGGAGCAGGGCCCAGGTCAGTTCGACGGGCGGGGTGGAGGAACTGGCCGTACCGCACACGGTGACGCCGTGCGCCCGGGCGGCGGCGTAGTCGATGACCGAGTTGCGCATGCCGGAGGCGACGATCAGCCTCAGCCGGGGCAGCCTGGCGATCAGCGACCCGGGAAAGGCCACCCGCTCCCGCAGCGTCACCACGATGTCGGCGTCGGCGAGCGCGCCGGCCAGGGCGTCCTCGTCGGCGAAGTGACCGTCGAACGAGACCACTTCGACGTCCTCCGTGACCGGTCCCCAGTCGGCGGCCTCGGTCGCCACGCCCTGGAAGTCGTCCAGCACCGCACACCGCAGCCGCATGCCGCTTCCCCTGCTCGTCCGTGGTCCGGGGCGATCAAGTTACCGTTCCTGAGCAGTGACCAGGAATGGGACCAGGACCCGTTCCTGGTCACTGCGGCCATCCCGAACGGTTCTGGGCGTCCTGGTTGTCCGCGTTCGCTCCGCGTCCGGCGGCACGGATCGTGCCCGTGGTCCGGGAAGGCGGGCTCGGGATCAGCAGTGGTACGACTGCACGACGTCGTCGAAACGCCCCGCCAGCAGGTCGTCATGGTTGATGCGCCAGCCCGCTTCGCCGTCCCCGGTGTGGAAGACGGCGGCCTCGAGCCCGATCCGGACCCGCCTCGGCCACGTCGCAGCTCAGGAACGTCACACCGCCGGCGGGATGCGCGTCCTGCGGGTGACGGGTGAGCACGAACACCGGTCCCTGCCAAGCACCCCCGTAGATCGCCTCGGCATCGGGGGAGCCGTCCCAGCCGTCCCGGCCTCCCAGAACGGCGCCGGTCGTCTCCACGTACTCCTCGACGAGTCCGGAGCGGTGCGAGATCCCCGTCATCCAGTCCATCGCGTGCTCCGGCCCCGCCACGAACCCGTCCAGCGACATGGTGAAGTGCAGGAGCACCTTGCTCCCGGCCGTCTGCGGTTCCGTGTCCGGCAACGAGCGGACCGGCACGGCGTCCGCACCCTCCGGGGTCTCCGCGCTCTCCGGGGCTTCTGGGGTCTCTGCAGTGGGCATGGAGCAGTCCTCTCCGTGACCGTCCTCAATCTCACCACCAAGGACTGTCCCGGGCCCGGAAACTCATCGACGGGGCCGGCACGTCAAGCGGTCGGCCTCCGGATCCGTCGGCCGCGGTCGGAGCCCGGGGAGGCGGGGCCGAGGTCCCGCGGGCGGGCGTGCCATGACGGGCAGGGCGCTGCCTCTGCCCCGGAACCCGAGGCGAAAAGGATGAGGTGAAGGCGCCCCCGGCAGGACTCGAACCTGCGGCCAAGCGCTTAGAAGGCGCCTGCTCTATCCACTGAGCTACGGGGGCCGGGTGTGGTGGCCACTGTCGTGGTGCCCGGGTGTCCCCGGTCCCTGACGTCGCCGGGGACAAGGATAGGGCTCCCGCGTCCTTGCCCCTGCCGCCTCGCCTCCGTGGCTCGATGTGGAGGTTCGGTGAAGCGGTCCCGATAATCGCAGGCAGGTACGAATCATGCACCGATTTTGACCCCTCGCGCATCGGGTGTTGTGCACTCGTTATGCCTGGGCTGTGCGCGCGCCCCAGTCGCCCCTTCCGTCCGCTTGTGTTAGATCGGCGCGCAGACATGGTCATATGCTTCAGAATTCCCATGAAATTGGGCATTCTTCACATGTGGTGACCTTGGACGTACGGCCTCAGCTGCTCGACGCACTCTCCGCCCTGCGCGACCGTGTCGCCGCCGCACACTTCCCGCTGCCTGTCGCGGGGGCTTCACGCGCGCGTGCCAACCGCGTCGAACTGCTCGCGCAGCTCGACGACTACCTGGTGCCCCGCCTGAGAGAGCCCCGGGCGCCGTTGCTCGCCGTCGTAGGGGGGTCCACCGGGGCCGGCAAGTCCACCCTGGTGAACTCACTCGTGGGGCGGCGCGTCAGCGAGGCGGGCGTGCTGCGGCCGACGACCCGGACACCGGTGCTCGTCTGCCACCCCGAGGACCACCACTGGTTCAGCGGGATGCGCGTACTGCCCGACCTCACGCGCGTGTGGGGCCCCCGGCGGGAGACCGACGACCTGCTGCTCCCGGGAGAGAACCCCGCGCGCGTCCTGCGCATCGAGACCGCCGACAGCATCCCGCCCGGCCTCGCCCTGCTCGACGCCCCCGACATCGACTCCCTCGTCGCCGACAACCGCGTCCTCGCCGCCGAACTCATCTGCGCCGCGGACATCTGGGTCATGGTCACCACCGCCGCCCGCTACGCCGACGCCGTGCCCTGGCACATGCTGCGCGCCGCCAAGGAGTACGACGTCACCCTGGTGACCGTCCTGGACCGGGTGCCCCACCAGGTCGTGTCCGAGGTGTCCCGGCAGTACGGCGCCCTCCTCACCAAGGCCGGACTCGGCCACGTACCGCGCTTCACCGTGCCCGAGCTGCCCGAGTCGGCCTGGGGCGGCGGGCTCCTGCCGGCCTCCGCCGTGGCGTCGCTGCGGACCTGGCTCGTCCACCAGACGCAGGACCCCGCCGCCCGCGCGCACGTCATGGCGCGTACCGCCCACGGCATCCTCGACTCCCTCAACTCCCGCATGCCGGAACTCGCCGGTGCCGCCGCCGCGCAGCACGCCGCCGCGCTGCGGCTCACCTCCGCCGTCGAGGGGGCGTACGACAAGGAGCACGCGCGCCTGCGCGGCCGGCTGCAGGCCGGAACCGTGCTCGCCGGCGACGCGCTCAAGCGGTGGCGCGCCTTCCCGCTCGACTGCACGCCCGGCGAGCTCCTCGACACCCTCGTGGAGGGCCTGGGTGCCCTGCTGCTGTGCGCCGTCGCCGCCGCCGACGAGCGGGTCGACACCGCCTGGCGGCGCGAACCGGCCGCGAAATCAACGGATTTCACTGACGGCGACGGGGTGACGGAGAGCGTCGAGCACCGGATCGGGCTGGCCGTACGGCGATGGCGGCGCGAGCTGGAGGAGTACGCCGAGGACGAGGTCCGCGAGCTCGACCGCGGTGCCGCACCCGATCCCGAGACGGTCGCCGCCCTGGTCGCCACGGCGCTGCTGAGCGGGCGCCGGGCGCGGACCGCGGGGGAGAAGCTCGCCCAGCAAATCGGCGCGCACGGGGCGGTGCGGCTGCGCGACCGGGGCGGGCGGCTGCTCCTCGAGTACGTGGACCGGGTCATGCACCGCGAACGCGAACGCCGGCTCGCGCCGCTCGACGCGCTCGAGGTGCGTCCGGAGCCCCAGGCCGAACTCATCGCCGCGTTGTCCGTACTGCAGAAGGAGAGGTGACCGGTGACCGCCGTCACTGACCAGGACCAGGACCAGGACCAGGACCACACCGAGCGCCCTGAGGGCTCAGGGGGTTCCGGGGGTGCAAAGGCATCCGGGACGGCTGAGCGGCCCGAGGGGGCCGGTCTCCCCGAGGACGCGCGCGTGGTGGGCGGGCAGGAGCAGGGCGGGCGCGAGCAGGGCCCGTACGGGGACGATAAGTACGGGAACCACGTGTACAGGGACGACGACGCCTACGAGGAGGACGAGGAGGACGAAGAGGGCGAAGAGGACGAGGAGGACGGCGGCAGGGCACCCGAGGACAGGATGGCCACGCAGGACTCCTGGGCCGACGGGCTGATCGCGCGCCGGGTGAGCGAGACCGCCGGGGCCGGGTCCGGGGCCGGGGCCCGGACCGGAACAGGGGTCGGGTCCGGGTCCGGTTTCGGGTTCGGAGCCGGGTCGTACGCCGCGCTGGAGACCCGCGCGTCCGTGCCGCAGACGGTGACCCCCGCGACCCCCCTGGCGTACGACGCGCCCCTGACGTCCCGGCTGGAGGCGTTGCGCGAACTGGTGGGGCTGTCCAGGGCCCGGCTCGACAGCCGGACGCTGGCCGGGGCGGGCCGGGTCCTCGACGAGGCCGCCGCGCGGCGCAGGCTCTCCGGGCAGCACACCGTCGTCGCCATCGCGGGCGCGACCGGCAGCGGCAAGTCGCAGCTGTTCAACACCCTCGCCGGGGTCGCCATTTCGGAGACCGGCGTACGACGGCCGACCACTGCCGCGCCCATCGCGTGCAGTTGGGGCGACGGCGCCGCGGGTCTCATCGAACGGCTCGGCATCCCGCCCCGGTTGCGCCGACGTCCGTCGCAGGCGATGGCGGACGCGGACGAGCAGTTGCGCGGACTCATTCTCGTCGACCTGCCGGACCACGACTCGGCGGCCGTGCAGCACCGCGAACAGGTCGACCGGGTGCTGGACCTGGTCGACGCCGTCATCTGGGTCGTCGACCCGGAGAAGTACGCCGACGCGATGCTGCACGAGCGCTATCTGCGGCCCATGGCGGCCCACGCGGAGGTCATGTTCGTCGTCCTCAACCAGATCGACCGGCTGCCCGGGGAGGCCGCCGAGCAGGTCCTGGACGATCTGCGGCGCCTGCTCGACGAGGACGGCATCGCCCTGGGCGAGTACGGAGAACCCGGTACGACAGTCCTCGCGCTGTCCGCGCTCACCGGCGACGGGGTCGGTGAACTACGCGAAGCACTCGGCCAGTTCGTGGCCGAGCGGGGAGCGGCCGGCCGCCGTATCGCGGCGGACGTGGACATCGCCGCGGCCCGGCTGTGGCCCGTCTACGCCAACAGCCGGTGGGCCGGGCTCAGCGAGGAGGCGCGCGAGGAGTTCACGGACCGGCTCGCGGACGCCGTGGGCGCCACCGCGGCGGGCGAGGCCGCCGAACGCGCGTGGCTGCGCCATGCCAACCGCGCGTGCGGCACCCCGTGGCTGCGGCTGTGGCGCTGGTACGGGGACCGGGGCGGGCCGCTCACCGGGAAGCTTCCGCAGTGTGCGCAGCCCGACGAGGAGATCACGGCCAGGCAGCGGGTGGAGCAGGCGGTGCGCACGGTGTCCGACCGGGCCTCGGACGGGCTGCCCGAGCCGTGGGCGCAGGCGGTGCGCGAGGCGGCCGTACGGGGCTCCCAGGGGCTGCCGGAGGCGCTGGACGACCTCGCCGCGCGCGCCGCGCTGCCGCCGGGGCGGCCGCCGCGGCCCGGGTGGTGGCCGGCGGCCGTACTCGCCCAGGCGTCCATGACGATCCTCCAGTTCATCGGCGGGCTGTGGCTGGTGGGCCAGATCGTCGGATTCATGTCGCCGAACCTGGGGGTGCCGGTGCTGCTGATGGTGATCGGCATCGTCGGCGGCCCGATCGTCGAGTGGAGCTGCCGGATGGCGGCCCGTGGGCCGGCCCGGCGACACGGGCTGGAGGCGGAGAGACGGCTGCGGGAGGCGGCCGCGGGGTGCGGCCGCGCCCGGGTCCTGGACCCGGTGGCTTCGGAACTGCTGCGCTACCGGGAGGTACGGGAGGAGTACGGACGGGTGGCGGGGGTGGGCGCCGGGATGAGCTGAGGCGTACGGAGCGGTCACTCCTGCGCGGCCACTCGTACGGGTGGCGGAGTTGTCCACAGACCGGCGGTGGTCCACAGGCGTCAGCGGGCCCGGCCCGACGGCGGCAGTCTGACTCGCAGCCGTACGGGACGGGCCCGTACGCGTATCCGCCCGGCCGCCGGTGCCGGTGTCCGGGCGGGGGAGGCAGGCGTGATGAACGAGACGATGATCTGTGCGGTGGGCAACGTGGCGACGCAGCCGGTGTTCCGGGAGACGGCGTCCGGACCGGTGGCGAGGTTCCGGCTGGCGGTCACGTCGCGGTACTGGAACCGGGACAAGGCCATGTGGGCGGACGGACACACCAACTTCTTCACGGTGTGGGCCAATCGCCAGCTCGCCACCAACGCCACGGCCTCGCTGTCGGTGGGCGAACCCGTGATCGTGCAGGGGCGGTTGAAGGTGCGCACGGAGACACGCGAGGGGCAGCAGGGCCGTACCTCGGCGGACATCGACGCGGTGGTGATCGGACACGACCTGGCCCGGGGCACGTCGGCCTTCCGCCGCGCGGGCCGCCCGGACCCACAACAGGCCTCCCCGGACCGGCCGGAACCCACGTGGGAAACCAGGCCGGGCGAGGGAGCCAAGGAGGCTGAAGCCGCCGAAGCGGTCGAAGTGGCCGCTGCCGCAACCGCCGCAACCGCCGCATCCGAGCCCGCCGCCGCCCAACAGTCGCCGGAACCAGCCATGGTGACGTGATGTCGCCGGTCCGGCCCTCGGCGGCGGAGCCGACCGAAGTGCGGCTTATCAGCTAATGCGTGACGAACGATCCTGAGTTGTTTTATCGACAAGCCCTGCTCGTACCCACTCCGGCGATAACGATTCCACGTCGGATCAGGCCTCCGACCTGATCACCGGCGGGCGCGGTTCGCGGCGTACTTAGGATGCCGGGCATGGCTCCCGGGGTTCTCGGGGCCGGTAATTCTGCTGGTGGGGCCCGTCCCCCACGTCAATGGGTCCCGCTCGGAAGGGAAATCGGTGTTTGCTGCGTCCTCTGGGTTCTCTGCGTTGTCCGCACGCGGGGTCGGGCCGGTGAGACGTCTCGCCGCCGGAACACTGGTGTCCGGATTCATCGCCGCCGGTGTGCTGGCCGGCGCCGGGACAGCGGTGGCCGACGACGGGACGACGCGCGGTGAGGGCGGAGCGGCCGCGACCGTGGAGGGCCTGAAGACGTACGGCGAGGCCGTGATCCGCGGCGCCGCCGGGGACCAGCAGGTGTCGGCGGGGCTGTTCGAGATGTCCGTCGAGGGCGGCGGCATGCTGCAGACGTACTGCGTCGACATCCACACCCCCACGCAGACGGACGCCGCGTACCACGAGGCCGACTGGAGCGGGACCTCGCTGGGCGCCAACGAGAACGCCGGCCGGATCCACTGGATCCTGCGGAACTCCTACCCCCAGGTGAACGACCTCGCGGCGCTCGCCGACCGGGCGGGCGTCCGGGGCGAGCTGACCGAGCAGGACGCGGCGGCCGGCACGCAGGTGGCGATCTGGCGCTACTCCGACGGCGTGGACGTGGACGCCGTCGACCCCCAGGCGGAGCAGCTCGCCGACTACCTGGAGAAGAACGCGCGCAACCAGGCGGAGCCGCAGGCGTCGCTCACCCTGGACCCGCCGGCCGTCTCCGGACGCCCCGGCGAGCTGCTCGGCCCGGTGACGGTACGTACGGACGCGCGCAGCGTGACGATGTCGCCGCCGGCGGACGCCGCCACGAGCGGGGTGCGGATCCTGGACGCGGACGGCCTGCCGGTCATCAGCGCGGTGGACGGCACCGAGGTGTTCTTCGAGATACCCGAGGACGCGCCCGAGGGCACGGTCCAGGTGACCGCACAGGCCTCGACCACGGTGCCGGTAGGCCGGGCGTTCGCCGCGGAGAGCCGCAGCCAGACGCAGATCCTGGCCGGCTCCAGCACCTCGACGGTCTCCGCGACGGCGGGTGCGACGTGGGCGGAGCAGGGCGCGATTCCGGCGATGACCGCCCGGAAGAACTGCGCCGAAGGCGGCGTCGACGTCATCACCACCAACCAGGACGACGAGCCCTTCACCTTCGAACTCGCGGAGCGCGAGTACACCGTGGAGCCGGGGGAGACCCGCACGGTGACGGTCCCGGTGGCCGAGGACCGGACGTACGACTTCACGGTCCAGGGCGCGGACGGCTTCGAGAAGCGGTTCACCGGCATGCTCGACTGCAGGACCAAGGCCGCCGAAACCGGCGCCGACATCCAGACCCTGAGCGGCCCCACCCCCGCCCCCGTCGTGGTCGGATCCACCGACGTCAACCTCGCCGACACCGGCGCCCCCAGCGCCGCCCCCTGGATCGTCGGCACCGCCATCACCCTGGTCGTCCTCGGCGGAACGGCCCTGGTCATCACCCGGCAGCGCGAGGCGAGTCGCGGCAACTGACGCACTCGGTCGACGCGCCCGCCGAACGGCTACTCCTGGAGGGCGAGATCCGGACGAGTGGCCGGGAAGACCATGTAAAGGATCGCCGCCGTCGCTCCCGGCAGGGACAGCACGCCGCCGACGACGGCGTGCGGCCTGCTCGTCCGGCCGCGCACCGATGCCCGGTACTCGACGCAGGCCCGCACGAGCCCGACGAGGGCCAGAGGCAGCGCGAGGAAGCAGACGACCGTCCAGACCGGGCGCATGGGTCGCAACGACGCCTTACGAGCGGCGAGGCTGAGGGCGGGACGGCGCACCGTCGAGCAGGCTGCCGCCCGCCTCACCACGCACGGACAACAACTGCTGGACGAGCGTCAGTTCACGGTTTCGGCGCGAACCTGGCGCTGGTGGGAGGGGAACGCCCGGGCTGGCCGTCCGAGGCCGACGACCGACGGCGTCCGCAACCTCCCCAAGCAGTGACCACCCGACAGGCCACCACTCCCACGGAAGCACCGCTCCTCTCCCCGACCAGCGGAAACGCGGCGATCACGCCCGGAAAGACAACAGCTTCTGTGAGATGTGTGGAGGCTTGGACCTGACCGTCGAGTCCCTGGTGGATGGCGCGAAGGCCCTGCGGCGGCGGGTGCGGCGCGCCTGCCGCAGGGCGGAGGCACCCGCCAGGGTCTCCTTCCGCAAGGAACCGTGGCGACTGCGCCTCCCGCCGCAGCATTGAGGGGGGGAGGACCGGACAGCCCGGCCCTCCCCCCCTGTGTGTATGGGGAGTTACTCGGTGACCTCGTGGTCATGGCCTTCGTGCAGGCCACCACCGCTGCCCGCCGAGCCCTTGGTGTTCTGCGGCGCCACCGGCTTGCTCAGAAGGCTGGTGTCCCAGGCGTACTGGCCCACCGCGTTGGCGATGACGTCGATGTTGACGTCGAACGCCTTCATGTTGATGTTCTTCAGGTTGTCGCAAGCGGCGTGGTAGCAGGCGTCGTACGCGACACCGGCCTTACCGCCGTACACCTTTGCCTGCTCGGCCGTCTTGACGCCCTCGGCGCCGGTGAAGGTGCCGCCCGAGGGGATGCCCACCTCGATGAACGGCCCGTAGTCCGACCGGCCGGTGAAGTCGGTGCCCTCGTACGGGGTGCGCCGGCTGTCCAGGTAGTCGGTGATCTGCCGCTCCAGCTGCGCCGAGCCCTCCGGGCCGGGGCCGGCACCGACCTGGTCGGAGTCGTCGCCGTCGTAGACGAACTGGGCGTAGTTCGGCGAGGCGATCATGTCGAAGTTCAGGTACAGCTTGACCTTCGCACGGTCCGCCGCCGAGAGGCTGTCGACGTACGCCTCCGAGCCCAGCAGGCCGAACTCCTCAGCCGACCACCAGGCGAAGCGCACCTTGTTCTTGGTCTTCTCGTGGGAGAGGTTCAGGGCCACGTCGAGGATGCCGGCGGAGCCGGAGCCGTTGTCGTTGATGCCCGGGCCGTCCGCCACCGAGTCCAGGTGGGCGCCGAACATCACCACGTTGTCGGCGGCGCCGCCCTTGGTCTCGGCGATCACGTTGTAGGTGCGCCGGGTCTCCGAGAAGGTGCGGATCTCCAGGTTGACGGTCACTGCGCCGGCGGCGGCCTTGGCCGCGAGCGCCTCGCCGTCCGCCTGCGTGACGCCGCCTGCCGGGATCTTGGCGACGGACGGGTCTCCCAGGGTGCCGCTGAGCGCGCCCTCGGTGTTGTTGTAGATGATCGCGCCGACCGCGCCCGCACCGGCGGCGGTCTCCTGCTTCTCCGCGAAGGTGCAGCCGCCGCGCTTGATCAGCGCGATCTTGCCGGTGAACGTCTCGGGGGCGTAGTCCTCCGGCTCGCAGCCGGTGGTGTCGTCGACCGGCACCACCGCGACCGGGGCGGTGATGCCGCCGACCGGGCTGTTGGTGGAGTACGTCATGGCGGTCACCGGGACGTCCTGCTGCTGCGGCGACACCACCCGCAGGCTCTGCGCCAGCGTCTGGGTGAACGGGAAGTCGAACTCGTTCCGGGTCACCGAGTACCCGGCCTTCCGCAGCAGGCCTTCGACGTACTCGGCCGACTGCCGGTGCCCCTTCGACCCGGCCACCCGGGTGTTCCCGTTCTTGTCAGCGATCCGCTGGAACTGCTTCAGATGCTCGTAGGCATCCTTGGCGTCGCTCTTCTTGACGAGCTTCTTTGCGAGCTTGGCAGCCTCCTTGGCAGGGTCGCTGTGGGCGGAGGCGGTGCTCGATCCGATCAGCAGCAGCGGCGCTATGAGCCCTGCGACGGATACGGCGGCTACCGTGGTGCGGCGGTTCCGAGCGTTCAAAACGCTTCCTTCCGGCGGTCCATGAGGAATGAGCGTAAAACCGAAAACAGGCCGAACGACGTGCAGCGGTACTCCGGGCAGGCAGGAATAGCCGGATCGCTCTGCCCGCTCCTGCCACCGGCAAGGAGAAAGGTATCTGCTCAGTAAACGCTTGGTAATGGGTTGACGGGAATCTTCGGCGCCGGCGCCACCCGAGCGCACCGATCGGCCGCTGGCCCAACCGAAGTTGGCTGGAAGCCACCGGTGCTGACCAGTGCCGCATCAGGGCCCCGGTCTCCTATCCCTGACCCACGGTGCAAAGTAGCGCCCGTGCCTGATCGGCACCCCGTTGCCTGGCGCCCTGCCGCTTCGCTGCTCCGAGCGAGTGGACGGCGGAGGAGTGGAAGCGTTCATGCGCAGGGAGTGGTCGCCCGAGGACGTGGTGGCGTGCTGGACCTTGGTGGGCAGTGACTGGGACCTGATCGCGAACAAGTCCGACCCGGCCCGGCCCGGCTTCGCGCTGATGCTGAAGTTCTTCGAGTCGGAGGGCCGCTTCCCCCGGCTCATCGAGGAGTTCCCGCAGGCCGCGGTCGACTACGTGGCCGACGTGGTCAAGGTGCGGCCAACGGCTTGGCGAAGTACGACCTGACTTCGCGCTCGGCGAAGGGGCACCGGACGCAGATCCGCGAGGCGCTGGGCTTTTGCCCCGCGACCCGGGCCGATGAGGAGCGGCTGGCCGCCTGGCTCGCGGCAGAGGTCTGCCCGGTGGAGCTCGGGGAGGACCGGTAACCGCGCCGCGAACTGTTCCGGCGTATCTCCCGGCTGACCACCGACGGGTCCCGGCCGATCCGCCGCGCAATCTCCCGCACCCCTTTGTCCTGGGCGCGGCCGACCGCGATCTCCTCACGCTCCTCGAGCGTCAACGGTCTCCGCACTGCCACGAGCAACCCTTCTCACCTGCACTGTTGCTTCGAGGCTATGACACCGCCGTCCCCAGGCGGCCAGCGGCTGGAGTGCGTCGTTGAGTCGCATGCCGTCCTCGGTCAGCGAGTACTCGACGCGGGGCGGCACCTCGTCGTAGGAGACGCGGTGCACGACGCCGTCCGCCTCCATCTCACGCAGGTGAGAGGCCAGCACCTTCTCGGTGATCCCCGGAAGCAGCCGACGCAGCTCGCCGAAGCGGCGGTAGGGGTGCTCATGGAGCGCCCAGAGGATCAGCACCTTCCACTTGCCGCCGATCACCTCCATCGCGGTGTCGATCCCGCAGACGTGTCCGTCTGGTGCGCCCGGCCGGTTCAGCGTCGTCATGCCCCACCCTTTCGACGTGCTCGCTCACCCCGGGGTAACCACCCACTACCAAGTGCGTACTTGATCACCTCCGGGCCTGCGACCAGCCTAATCGGCATGGCACAGAACACTGTTGAGAAGACTTCCGTCACGCTGCTGGGCCTCGGCGCGATGGGCACCGCGCTGGCCCGTACCTGGCTTGCCGCCGGCCACCCGCTCACCGTCTGGAACCGCACCCCGGCCCGCGCCGCGGCGCTCGCCGCCGAGGGTGCAAGGGTCGCGGACAGCGCCGCTGAGGCGGTCGCAGCGAACACCCTGGTCGTCGTTTGCCTGTTGGACGACACCTCGGTCGACGAGGTGCTGGCCGGCACCGACCTGGCCGACCGGGACCTGGTCAACCTGACCACCAGCACCCCCGCCCAGGCCCGCGCCCGCGCCGAGTGGGCCCGCGAGCGCGGCGTCCGCTACCTGGACGGCGGGATCATGGCCGTCCCTCCGATGATCGGCGCCCCAGAAGCCGGCGGCTACGTCTTCTACAGCGGCTCGTGGGAGCTGTTCGAGCGGCACCAGCAGACCCTGGGCGTCCCGGCCGGCACTACCTACGTCGGCGAGGACGCGGGCTTCGCGGCCCTGCACGACGTGGCCCTGCTCAGCGCCATGTACGGGATGTTCGCCGGTGCCGCGCACGCCTTCGCCCTGATCCGCAAGGAGGACATCGACCCCGCGGCGCTCGCCCCGCTGCTCGCCGACTGGCTCGTCGCGATGGCCCCGGCGGTTCACCAGACCGCCGACCAGCTGCGCAGCGGCGACTACACCAAGGGTGTCGTCTCCGACCTCGCCATGCAGGTGGCAGGCACGCCGACCTTCCTGAGCACCGCCGAGCAGCAGGGTGTCAGCCCGGAACTGCTCAGCCCGTACTTCGAGCTGATGCGCCGCCGCCTGGCCGAGGGCAACGGGGAGGAGGACCTGACGGGCGTGATCGACCTGCTGGTGCACTGACCGGCCACTTGCCGCCCCAGAGGCGACCGTGCTGGTCACAGTCCTCAACGAGTAGCTGTGACCAGCACTTTCACAACACGCCCTAGGCCCGTTGGACCCAACAGGCCCGACTCCGCCGGTGAGACCTCGCGCCCGCGCGCGTCCGTGCTCCCGCGGGCCGACGCGGTGTCCCCGCCGGCCTCGGCGGCCTTGGCCTTCTTGACCCAGCCGCGCAGGCTCTCGGAGCTGATGCCGAGCTCGCGGGCGACGTCGGTCACCGTCCGTCCCGACGAGCGCACGAGCTCGATCGCGTCCCGCTTGTACTCATCCGAGTACCGCTTCGTGTACTTGCTTCCCACCTGGCACTACTTCCTCTGGAACCTCTCAGATCCCAGTCTCCAGGTGTCCGTGGTCAAGGGGAAGCTTCAGAACAACCACGACAAGGGCGGTGTGCGCGGCGGGCGGGATGCGGACGTTGAGCAGAATCCTGCCGCAGGGCGCCCGCAACCCGCGCAGCGACGTACTCCGTCATCCAGGGCCTCGCACCCCCTGGAACCCGGGCATCGCCGACACGTACCGGGCACCTCGGCGTCGACTCACCGCCCGGCTTTGGCGATCCCGGACACCATCGCAGCCGACCCGGCTCCATCAGTGTGGCGGATTCATCCCTTATCGTAGCTTTTGGTGCGGGGCCTTCGCGGACGGGAGGGAGTTGGGGCCGTGGCGTTCGCGGAGTCGGCCGATGGCGGTGAGTCCACGTCCTCTCCCGCGTCGGCCCCGGGGCCCGGGCGACGGTCCTGGGCACCGCTACTGGCGGTGTGCACCGGGTATTTCATGGTGATTCTGGATGTGACGGTCATCAACGTCGCCGTGCCGGTGATCGGCCGGGAGCTGTCGGCCTCGCTCACTGGCATCCAGTGGATCACCGATGGGTACACCCTGGTCTTCGCCGGGTTCCTGCTGACCGGTGGCGCGCTGGGCGACCGGCTGGGCAACCGCCGGGTCTTCTGCTCGGGCGTGGCGGTGTTCACTGTGTCCTCGGCCGCGTGCGCGCTCGCGCCGAGCACCCCCTTCCTGGTTGCGGCCCGGCTGGTGGAGGGGCTCGGTGCGGCGCTGATCGTGCCCGG